>NZ_JBEUMS010000002.1:0-397105 GCF_040543805.1 Arcicella rosea | reverse complement strand
TCAAAATTGTCAGGAGTCTCCATAATAAAGTGTGTCTGAGTAAAAGTAAAAAAATAAACTTAAATTTAAACTGACACAGTTCGGTGAACAGACTCGCTTAAACTACTACTAGATAGAGCTATTACTTAGATTTTCTGTATTAGAACTCAATCAAAGAGAGCTATTACTCAGATTTTCTGTATTGCAACTCAATTGTAGTGAGCAGTTACTCAGATTTTCTGTATTGTAACTCAATTGAAGCGAGCTGTTATTCAGATTTTCTGTATTGGAGCTCAATTGAAGCGAGCTATTACTCAGATTTTCTGTATTGCAACTCAATCGAAGCGAGCTATTACTCAGATTTTCCTCACTTGGACTTGTGTTTTCAAAACTCCAAGCGAGCAAACAATTATCCAGATAAAATGCTGTTATAAAGGCATCGCTTACATACTCCCAAAAATCTCTTTAGAAAGCTTCGTATCTAAATCGTACAAATCTTTTCTGAAATTGATTTGTCCAGCGCTGTCAACCCAAGTAGTAAAATAAACGATGTAAACGGGTACAGTCGGACGAACACGAATGCCGTATTCTTTATCAGTTTTTAGAATTTTATTAACTCGATTCTCATTCCAAGTAGAATCTTTTCTTAATAAATAAAGGGCTAATCGGTTGGGTTCGGCTACTCTGATACAACCATGACTAAAAGCTCTTTTCGATTCATTGAACAATCCTTTTGATGGTGTATCGTGTAGATAAATACTGAAATTGTTAGGGAACAAAAACTTTATTTTGCCTAGTGCATTGTCGTCTCCCGGTTTTTGTCGGAAAGTAAAAGGCACATTTTCATTGTCTTTATATTTTTTCCAATTGATTTTATTCGGATTCACCACCGTATTGCCTGAAAGTACTTCCATGTTATTATCAGACAAATAATCTGCATTTCGTTTGAGTTTCTGTAATATTTCATTCTTTACAATACTCGTCGGAATTCCCCAGTATGGATTTAAAACAATGGTCGATAAATGTCCTTTAAAAATACTTGTTTGTGTAGCGGTTTTTCCAACGACCACATTCATTGCCCAAGCTTGTTTGCCATTTTCAAAAACATGTAATCTGAATTCTGGAATGTTTATCAACAAATAATCTTTTTCTAGCTCAACAGGAACCCATCTGAGGCGTTCCATATTAATCATGATTTGTTTGATTCTGGCTTCAACAGGCTGATTCAATTCTTTGATAGTAGCAAGGTCTAATTCTCCATTTTTGGATAAACCCATTCTAAACTGAAACCTTTTAACCGCTTTTGCCAACGAATCTGTAAAAGCAATGTTTCCATCATTTTCTTGGAGGTCGCCAGTGAGCAATAAATGTTTTTTTACATTGACAATGCAAGAGTCGCTATCGCCAAGTGCGATTACTTTTTTGTTAGCAACTATTTGTTGCCAACCGCCTTTTTGTTGAATGTCACGATATTCTCGGAGCTTCTTTTTTAAACGAATATAGTATTGATTAACAGGTTCTTGTATTTTTTCACCCTTAGAAAGCGATACAAGTGAATCCAGTAAAGTTTGATAGTTTTTCTTTTTTCGGGGAATAAACCATTCTAAATCGAATGGATTTTTGGTGATGCCATTGTATGCTTTTTCGGCATATTTAAAAAAAGTGGCAGTCAATAATAATTCTAATTGTTGTACTTCGCTTTTTTGAGTTTGAAACTTTTTTTCATCAGCCTGAGCAGCTAATATTAAGTTTTCCATTTGGGCATTATCAAAGCTGTTATCATCAAAATCTTTTTGATAAGCCTGCAATTGATTATAAAAAATAGAAACAGAATGTGTTAATCCATTTTTAGTAATCCATGCCAATTGGTAGTTCCGTCTTGTATAAAATTCATGAATTTCTTCTTGAATGGTATCTGATATAGGGAAAGTTTTAAGAAAAGCAGTAATAGAAGCAGAATCTAATACTAAATCATTATAGTTCTGTGACTGATAAATGCTTGAATCGGGCAAAATACCTCTCTTTTTCCTTTTCTCTTTATTACAGCCCTGAATGATTATCAGGAAAAATAAAGCACAGAATAAGCTCAAAAATAAAGGATATGTTTTTTTAATTGTTTTCATAGGAGTATATAAGTATGAGTGCTGAATTGCGAATGCTGAATTATGAGTTTAAGTATCTGAATATCAACTTATTGGACAATTTGTAAATCTAAACTTATATTGCACGATTACTTAAGTATAAAGAAAGATTAAATAAACATTACTTTATAAGCATATTTGATAAGTAACTGTTTGATTTTGAGAATTTACAGATAACAGATATACTATTAACTGATAACTTCTTTTTACTTACTTTAAGAATGAATATAAAGTAAACTACCGTTTGCCAATACTGGAATCACTTTTGGAATCAAATCGTTCGGTAAAGCTGGACAACCATAACTTCTGCCTAAACGACCAAATTTTTGAATAAAAGTTGAACTAACATACGATGCACCATGAATGATGATTTCTCGTCGACGAGCATTATCGTTAATTCCTTTTTGTAAACCATATAAAAGTAATGCGAGGCCATGTTTCGGACTCGTGATTTTATTCCCAACCAAATAAAAACCAAGACTACTTTGATGTGAATCTATTTTATTTGAAAAAGAACGAGCCAGATTTTCGCCAGATTTTTTACCATGTGCCACCAAAGAAGAGAACAATAATTTCTTTTTTGATAAATCAATCACAAAAAAGCGTTCCACGTTGGAAGGTAGAGAAAAATCTACAATAGTAACGATGGGTTTTGATGGATGAAAAGTTTGATAACCATCAACAGATTCTTTGAAAGCATTATAGCTTACCACTCCATTTAACTGGCAATCGGCATAAAGTGTCTGCGTTTCATCCAGTACAACAGCCGTTTTTGTGGGAATTGGTTTTGCTAAACAAAGATTTAGCAAGAGTACAATTGCGTGGAAAGTGAAAGTCATATTATTTTATTGCCTTGTGTTTTGTTTCTATACTAACAGCTTCGCCTCGGTTTTCATTGCAATTCGTCAGAGAAATCTTTATTAAAACCTAGACTTCCCTCAACTCAAATATGCTGAATTAGCATACTGGCAATAATTAATACAAAATTATCATAAAATGATTCTAAACAGAGCTTTTTGTTAACAAACTGATATTGTTAGAATTATTTTCAGGTTAAACAGTCAATGTACTTTTGTGTCAGAAAAACGCTTCAGCAAAGTTTAATTTTTCATGAACACCTTCCGAGTTGAAAATCAACTCAAAGATACAATCAAACAAGTCTAATAAAAATAGACGCCTTCATTCACTAAACTTTTATCCAATAATGAATAAGTATCCTCTTTTTTGCGGAAGGAGTACTTGTTTGTTGAAATATACAATTGATGAAAAAAATATACTTTTTATTCCTTTTTTGGCTGATTTCGGGAATTGTCTCCCAATCTCAAGCACAAAATGCGAAAGCCAATTATGCCCTCATTAAAGGCAAAAGTTTTGTCCAATCTAAAAATTATTATCTCCTTACTTTATTTCAAAATCTACCAGCAGTTAAACATTTGTTGAGCAACGATGCTACGTTAAAAAGTATCACAACTCAGAAAATAGAAGCGTTGAATAATACCTCAAAACAATGTCAAAATAAAGTTAGTTGTCTCAGTGAAAGTATGCAGTTTTCTGAAACTGAAATAGAGGAAATCGGTAAGCGTTTAGGAGTACTTTATGCAGAAAATAATACTTTGGAGAAATTGGTTTCAGAACATTTAATTCCTTCAGGCACTTATATTTTAGCCCAAAAATTTTCTCCAAAAGAACAATTAATCAAAGCTTGGGAGCAAGATGCCCGTGGAATTAATTTCACGATTGGGGTTTATGTAGCTGGACAAAAACCAAATTACCCAAACATCGACTCTATCAGTTTTAAAGTTACTCATAAAAGCTATCCACAATTAGTTGGGGATTTGCATAAAACAGTTCAGGAAGAAAGTAAAAAAGCCAATTTGTTTTTTGAGCCATCGCTTACTGCTGCTTTGTTGGCATTAGAAATCAATGAGCGTGAACAAGTAGCTGATTTTGAACCGATGGCTTCAACGGTCAATAAATTAGCATTCGATAGAATCAAAACAATTAATTGGAAATCCTTTCCATACTCAGTAATTCTTGTACCCGGTGCTGGTCCAGAAGAGCCAGAAGTAGCTTTAAGTGCAGGAGGAATGTTGCGTTGCAGAGTGGCTGCTTTACGTTATTTTGAAGGATTTGCCCCTTTTGTGGTGGTTTCGGGCGGAAATGTTCATCCTTATAAAACGAAATTTAATGAAGCCATTGAAATGAAAAAATTCATGGTGGAAAAACTTAAAGTACCAGCCAATGCCATTATTGTAGAACCACACGCCCGCCACACTACAACCAATATGCGTAATACGGCTCGTTTGATTTTCCGTTATGGAATTCCTTTCGACAAAGCTTGTATTACTTCTACTTCCAAATCACAAAGTATGTATATCCAAGAATTGAATTTGGATAAACGTTGCGAGAAAGAATTAAACCATGTGCCTTACCGAAAAGGCAAACGCTTGTCTGAAACCGAAGCCGAATTTTATCCGCTTATTGAAGCACTTCAAATCAACGCACTTGAACCACTTGATCCATAAATGTTAGTTGTGAGTTTTGAATTGTGAATTAAAAATGTAAATAAAAACTCACAATTTACTCATTCGCAATTCACAATTAGACATTCACAACTCACAACTTACTCATGAAAAAAACTATCATTGAAATGAGCGGACTTGTCCTCTCAGGTATTTTGAGTTTTTGTTTTTTATCACAACAAGTTACTGTTAAAGATCTTGAATTTAGGCTAAAAAAAGAGTTTTCGATTGATTCTCTTGGTGCTGGGCAAGGCATCAGTATTCAAAACGAAAAAGCCTTTATTTATGGCGACCGTGAAGTAGGAATGATTCGTGAATATGTCTTGAACAATGATTCACTGATATATACTGGCAAAGAAATGCAGTTGAGTTTAGCGGGAAAAGATGTGATTAATCATCCAACGGGCATTGCATTTCATAAAAATCAACC
The DNA here is from genome assembly GCF_040543805.1 of Arcicella rosea. Classification (NCBI taxonomy): domain Bacteria; kingdom Pseudomonadati; phylum Bacteroidota; class Cytophagia; order Cytophagales; family Flectobacillaceae; genus Arcicella; species Arcicella rosea. The sequence continues at coordinate 392,033 of NZ_JBEUMS010000002.1, read as the reverse complement.
AACTTTTATAGGGAACAGTATCCGCTTGAATCCAGAAGGAACACTTTGGAAAGCCATTATTTATCATGTTGATTGGAATGGTTTACAAAAAACAAAAACACTTGATGGCAATTTACTGAACATCATAGAAGACGATGCTTGTATTCAAGGGACTCGTCCAGAGTATGTACAATATCAAAACAAATGGTTTGTAGCAACTGCTGATTATGGCAATAAGAAAAACGAAGTACGTTTATACAATCCGTTAGCTTTGAAAACTGCTAAAAAAACTTCTGAAGCAGGCGTACTTTATAAGAAATTTACTTGTAGTCCTTTCGTGCAAAATTTGCTTTGGGTTCCTGAAAAAAAGGTGTTGGTATTAATCCAGAACCAAATTGAAGGACGCAGATGGCGATTTACTTTTTTAGATTTTGAAAAATCTTTAGAGACAGGACACGAAGTAGTTTTAAAAACAATAGACCTCGATAAAACAGATGAATTAGAAGGTTTTGCCTTGACCAAAAATATTCAAAAAGGTATTGCAGTAACATCTGCTCGTAAGGCAAACGTGCATTTAGCAAGTTTAAAATGGTGAAAATATAATCCAAATTTCCAATAAATAATCAACAAAAAAATGCAAAAACAAGTACAAAAACAGCTTTGGCTAAGAGCCATGCTGTTAATTGTAATGGCTGGTACCCAGACAATCGGTACAGTAAAAGCGACTGCTTTTACACAGCAAAAACAAGTGGCGGCGACAATAACAGGAACTGTAACGAACGAGGCGGGACAAATAATGCCGGGAGTAAACGTTTTTGATAAAACGGCAAAAAAAGGAACAGTAACAGATGCGAATGGTAAATATTCAATTGTTTCTAATGAAGGAAATACTTTGGTTTTCAGTTTTGTAGGCTATGAATCGAAGGAAGTTTTAGTGGGAAAATCTTCGCAAATTAATGTTAAGCTTTTTGAAAATTCACAGGAATTACAAGAAGTAGTAGCTATCGGTTATTCTACAGTACGTAAAAGTGACGTAACGGGTGCAATTTCTAGCGTAAAAGCAAAAGAATTAAACCTTACAACACCTACAGTTGGACAAGCCTTAGTTGGAAAAGTTGCGGGCGTACAAGTATCACAAGTAAGTGGTGCGCCTTATGTAAGTACCAAAATTCGTGTGCGTGGTGTAGGTTCAATCAATGCCAGTTCAGACCCACTTTATGTAGTTGATGGCTATCCAGTTGGTAATGATTTATTTATCAATCCAAACGATATTGAATCTATCGACATCTTGAAAGATGCTGCTTCGGCGGCGATTTATGGTTCAAGAGCTTCTGGTGGTGTAGTTTTAATTACCACCAAAAGAGGAAAAGAAGGAACAGGTCAGTTTCAGTATGATGTTCAATATGGGTTGAATCAACTAAGTAAAAAAGTAGATTTGCTAAATTCAGAGCAATTTGCACAATTATTAATAGACGGTCATAATAATTCATATCGTGATTTAATCGTGAATTCTGGAAGAACTTGGAATGATGCCATGTTTTCAGACGATAATGCGACCAGAGTAGCTAAAGTTGGAAATGCTTCTTCTGTAAGTATTCCTTCAGAATTCTACAATTTTGCTACACAAACATTGATTAAACCAACCATTAATACCGATTGGCAAGATGAATTGTATCAAACTTCTTTGGCACAGCGACATAATTTATCATTCTCTGGTGGTAATTCTTCTACTCGTTATGCCATCAGTGGTGGATATTTGAATCAGCCGGGGATTATTAAAAGTACCAAGCAAGAACGTATCAACTTCCGTGCAAATGTTGATGGTCAAGTAAGTAAAAAACTAAGAGTTTCAGGAAACTTAGCCGTGACGACCAACGAAAACCGTGAAGTACAAGAAGGACGTTTTAACCAAGGTCCAATTCTTGGCGCTTTGATTTATATGCCATTTTTCAGTGCTTATAACGAAGATGGAAGTTTAAAGAAAAACGAAGCGGCTTCGAAATCATCTTTGTATGCTTATCAAACACTTGAAAACCCAGTTGCTTTGGCAACCGAAACACATATTTCAAGAAAAGGAGTTCGTGGTACTTTTAGTGGAAATGCTACCTATCAAATCTTGCCAAGTTTATCGGCTAAAGTGAACGTTGGTTTACAAACTTATAACGAAAAGTACGAGTATTATTTGCCAACTTCATTGAGTAATGGTGCGAATCCTCCGGGTTCTCCACAGTCAATTGCCGCAGCCAACGCTGTAGCGATGACAAGAACTGAAATGGATAAATTAGCTGAGTTTACTTTGAATTATAATGAAAAATTTGGCGAACACAGTATCAGTGCTTTGGCGGGTTATACGGCGCAAAAGTTAGATATTGATGTAATTAGCGTAACAGCAAAAGGTTTCCAAAATGATAGAATTGAGGAAATTACCGGAAAAGGTGCTGACCCAACTTTATTTACATTGAATGGTGCTACAGGAAAATCTACAGCTACTTTGCTTTCGTATTTGGGTCGTTTGGGGTACAATTATAAAGAAAGATATTTCTTAACGGCTTCTTTCAGACGTGACGCTTCTTCTCGTTTTGGTCCTTTAAATCGTTGGGGAAATTTCCCATCTGTATCTGCTAGTTGGAATCTTTCGCAAGAACCATTCTATGCTGATAAATTTGGAGACCAAACTTCTATCAAATTGCGTGCAAGCTGGGGTTTAAGTGGTAACAACAACATCGGTAATTATAATTACTTACAGACGATGTCTAGCCCCACAGGAGTCGTTTTTGGCAATGGAACAATTCAATCTGCGGTATATCCAAACGACATTCGTGATCAACGTTTAGGTTGGGAATCTACTTCTCAAATCAACTTTGGAACAGACATTGGTTTGTTCAACAACCGTGTTTTTGTAATGGCGAATTATTATGTTTCTGAATCTTCAGATTTATTGTTTAATCAACCTGTTTCAGCTGTTGCTGGAGCATCATCAATTTTAACAAACCTTAGAAATTCTAAAGTACAAAACAAAGGTTTGGATTTACAGATTGATACTCGTTTGGTTCAGACGAGCGACTTGAAAGTAAATTTAAGTGGTAATGTTTCAATCAACCGTAACAAAGTATTAGACCTTGGTGGTGCAAATGCCATTTTCAGTGCAGGTGCTGAACGTTCTTATATCACACACACTACGCAAGAAGGTCAGCCAATCGGTATGTTCTATGGTTTTAAAGTGAAAGGAATGGTTCGCCAGTCGGATATGGATAATTTAGCGGCAGATAATTTGGTATATAATGCAGCGACGCAATCTTTCCCAAAAGATTATAAAATCAAAGGGCCAGCACGTTCTACTGCATCAAGTAATCCTTTGAAACCGGGAGACCTTTATTTTGAAGACGTAAATGGCGATGGCGTGGTGAACGATTTAGACAAAACTGTAATTGGTACGCCTTACGCTAAGTTTACTTATGGCTTTGCCCTTTCAGCAAGCTACAAAAACTTTGATTTGAGTTCATCTTTCAATGGTTCTTATGGCAACCAAGTACTAGACGGACAAGATTATTATGTTTATAACATGGAAGGTTCTGGAAATCAGTATGCTTCGGTCGTAAATCGTTATCGTTCAGAAACGGAACCGGGAGATGGAACGGTTTATCGTGCATCTCGTGGTGGAACCCAAAGTAATAGTACTCGTCTTTCAAGTTTTTATTTACAAGATGGTTCATTCTTCCGTTGCACTAATCTTACGCTTGGTTTTACAGTACCAACGCAATGGTTAGGGAAACAAAAATCAGTATCAAATGCTAGAATTTATGTAGGCATTGATAACGCTTTCACCATTTCAAAGTACAAAGGCTATAACCCAGAAGTTGATTATAACAATGGAGCAAACCTTACTCCGGGTGTTGATTACGGAAAATATCCTTTGATGAGAGCCTACAACATCGGTGCAAAATTGACATTCTAAATGAATTTTTCAGGAAGTAATCAATATTAAAATCCTGAAATTCAATTAAACAAGATTAAAAAAAATGATAAAGAAATTAATAACATTACTTGTTTTGGCGACAGCCCTTGCAAGTTGTAGCGATGATTTTGTGCTACAAACAGATCCAAATTCAGTAGCCGCTTCAGATTATTTTCGTACAGATAACGATGTCCTTCAAGCGGTAAATGGCGTGTATCAATCGCTTCGTGGTGGAAATAATATTGGTGAAAATAGCGGACTTTACACCGACGAACGTTCTGATGATGCAGGTAGAAATGATAACCAATCGAATGCTGGAGAACCTTTCCAATTCAATGATTTCTCTATTTTACCAAGTAATACTTATCTGAAAAGCCACTGGCTTTCATTATATCAAACAATTGCCCGTTGCAATCAGGTTACGTCAAACATTGATAAAGTAAATTTTACCACGCCAGCAAACAAGAGTATTTATAATGCAGAAGTGAAATTTGTTCGTGCCTTGATTTACTTCCATTTAGTGAGAAAATGGGGAGATGTGCCATTGGTTACAAAGCAATTAAATTCAACAGACGATGTAATTGCGAATACTTTCCGTGAGAAAAAAGAGAAAGTTTACGAACAAATTATTGCTGATTTGAAAGAAGCAGTAGCCAGTGGTTTACCGAATCATCAACCTGTTACAGAAAAAGGTAGAGTTTCAAAAGCGGCAGCTAATGCTTTGTTAGGACAAGTGTATTTAACAATGGCAACTACTTTAGACCAAGCCAATCGTGCCAGTAATTTAGCGAATGCAAAAACATATTTGACGGCGGCTTATAACATGAAAACCTTTACAGATTTAAAGGATATTCCATATACTGATGTATTTGATGTGACTAAAAAATCGACGAATGCAGAAATCATTTTCCAGATTGTTAGCAAACAAGGCGATATCACCTATTCATCTTCAATCGCTGCGAATAACCAAGCAAAAGGTGAAACAACAAATTCACTAAAACCAAGTAATGGCGTAGGTGGAAATGTAAAACAAGATTTAGTGAAAGAATACGAAAGTAATGATTTGCGTAAGGATTTTTCGATAAAATATGCCAATGATGCTACCGTAAAAGACTGGTACATTACTAAATTCAGAGATGTAAGTGCTTTGGCAAGTGCAAATGGTTATGGCGGAAATGATTGGCCTTTAATCAGATATGCTGATGTGATTTTGATGTTGGCAGAAGTAAATATGTATTTGGGCGATGAAACGACTGCAATTCAATTCTTGAACCAAGTGCGTGAAAGAGCTAAATTACCTACTTATGAAGTGATGAAAAATAATACAGAATATGCTACAAAGTATCCAAATTTGAAATTAGCAATTCTTCACGAACGCAGAGTTGAATTAGCTTTTGAACATCATCGTTGGTTTGATTTACTTCGTTTCTTTACGCCAACAGAATTGGTTACTTATATTCAAAGCAAACCACAAACAGATTACGGAACGGCTAAAGTTTCCAACTTTGGTTTGAAAGATTATCTTTTCCCAATTCCATTTGATGAATACAAATTGAATCCTGAGAAAATGTATCAGAATACGGGATATTAGAAAAAGCATGAGTTATCTCGAATTTTAAAATCACAAAAAGCGGTCGAAATTAGTTTTTTGACCGCTTTTTTGTAATTGATGAACATCGAATTCCTACTGTTTGAGCGGAGCGAGTTTAGGAATTCTTGATTTTTTTGCGGCCGCCGCTGCGGTTACTTTTTGCATCAAGGCAAAAAGTAAGGACGAGAACAAATCCTAAACCTCTGAGAACAGCTAAAACTTATTTCTTTGGATGGAAAATTCGGGATGACTCATGTTCAATATACATCATAATATACTTGTTATTTCCATCCACCACCTAGCGAACGATATAAATCTACATCTGCTTCTAGTCTGGCTTTTTTCAATGAAACCAATTCTAATTCACTCTGCAATAAATTACTTTGAGCAGTAATTACTTCTAAATAATTAGCCATGCCACTTTTAAACAACATATCTGCATTGCTAATAGCTTGTTGTAATGTTGTTACTCTTAATGAAAGCTTCGAGTTTTGCTCTTCTATTTTTTGTATTTTAATCAACGCATCAGAAACTTCTCCTGTAGCAATTAAAACAGATTGACGAAAACCAATTACGGCTTTTTCTCTTTGTACTTTGGCTATTTCATACTGGGTACTCAACTTTTTACCATTTAACAATGGCTGGGTAATTCCCCCAGCAACTACTCCGAATAAGGAAGTAGGAAGCGAGAACCAATTACTTGCTTCAAAGGCATTCAAGCCACCAGTTGCGGTAATCGTCAATGAGGGATATAGATTTGCTTTGGTAATACCAACTTTTGCATTTGCTTCTTGCAATAATAATTCTGCATTTTTTACATCGGGTCTTCTGCTAACTAAAGCAGACGGTACACCTACTGAAAGTTGGCTTTTAGATTCAATCGTATTCAACATTACTTTGCGTTCAACAGCTTTTGGAAAACCTCCTGTTAATACACTTAAAGCATTTTCTTGAATAACGATATTTTGTTCCAACAATGGAATCAATTGAGCTGCCACTAGCCTTTGTGCTTCTGCCTGCTGTTTGCCTAATAATGAAACTTGACCTGATTCAAACTGGAGGTTAATCATAAAGATGGTTTTATCATTTAATTCCAGATTTTTCCGAGCAATTTCTACTTGGGCATCCAGCATCAGTAAAGTATAAAAACCTTTTGAAACAGATGCTACAATGGTAGTTTGCAAAGCTTTTTTAGCTTCTTCAGATTGAGCATACTGCGCAAGGGTTGTTTTCGTTTGATTACGAATTTTCCCCCAGATGTCTGCTTCCCAAGATAAACTTGCCGCTGTAGTAAAGTCTTCTATATGTTCCTTTTTCAAAAACTGATTCAAACTAATTCCATTCAAACTATTGTTTGAAGGATTGGTAGAATTTGAAGTAATCTGAAGATTCAGATTAGGAATATTATTAAACTTAGCCTGTTTTAATTGTAACTGAGCGATGTCTATATTTTTCTGAGCTACCAACAAGTCATTATTACGATGAATGGCACTATCAATTAGTTTTTGTAAAGTAGTTTCTGTGAAAAACGTTTTCCAGTTTAAATCTGCCACGCTAGTACTACTATCTGAAATGTTTACATCTCTGAAAGTAACAGGAATAGCATCTTCTGGGATTTTAACGTCTTTTGAAACTTTACAAGAAATGATGCTTGTCGATAATAATAGCATTATCGACAAGGTTTTTATATGATTTTTCATTATATGCTTAATTATAAGCAGCGACTAAATCTTCATGAATGATAGAATTAATCTCTGGTTTTTTTCTAGAAATTTTTTCGTGTAAGTATTGAAAAATAACAAATAACACTGGAATGATAAATAAGCCTAAGACTACTCCAGAAATCATTCCGCCTGCCGCACCAATACTAATAGAGTGGTTACCTTGAGCCGAAGGACCTTTGGCATCCATCATCGGAATTAAACCAACTACAAAAGCTAGCGAGGTCATAATAATAGGTCTTAAACGGAGCTTAGCAGCTTCTATTGATGCAGCAACGAGTTTCTTACCTGCTTTTCTGCGTTGTAAAGCGAACTCTATAATCAGAATAGCATTTTTAGCCAATAGACCAATCAACATCACTAAGGCTACTTGCACATAAATATTGTTTTCTATGCCTTTCAAACCTATTGCTACAAATACGCCGAATATCCCTGTAGGTATTGATAGAATAACTGCAAAGGGTAGGATGTAGCTTTCGTATTGAGCCGCCAATAAGAAATAGATGAATAACAATGAAAGCATAAAGATGATGGTAGATTGCCCACCAGAAGAAAGTTCTTCTTTGGTCATACCCGAAAATTCAAAAGTATAACCTGTTGGTAGATGTTGCTTCGCTACTTCTTCTACAGCAAGGATAGCATCTCCAGAACTATAACCAGGTTTGGCAATGGCATTTACCCCAATTGAATTAAAAAGGTTATAACGAGAAGCCGTTTCTGGTCCATAAACACGTTTTAACTTTACTAGCGTATTGATAGGTACCATATTCCCTAATCTATTCTTAACAAAAATACCGTCCATAGCAGAGATTTCAGTACGAGCATTCTTTTCTGCCTGCACCATTACTCTATAGTATTTCCCAAATCTATTAAAGTCTGATGCCTGAGCACTACCAAAATATGCTTGCATTGTTTGAAGAATATCTTTTACACCTACACCTAGTTGTTCAGCTTTTACATCATCTACTTCCATATCGTATTGCGGATAGTCTGCTTTGAAAGCAGTAAAGGCAAAAGCGATTTCTGGTCGTTTCATCAATTCACCAAGAAATTTATTGCCGACCTCACTAAATTTAACCAGACTACCACCCGTTTTATCTTGTAATACTAAGTCTAACCCATCTACATTACTAAAACCTGGAACAGTAGGGAAAGTAAAGACAAAGAAATTAGCTCCTTTGATACCACCAAGCTTTTGTCTTACTTCATTCATAATCGCATTAATGTCTGTTACCGCTCCTCTTTCTTTGGCAGGTTTCAATAAGACAAAAGCAACACCTGACGAAGGGCTTGAAGATTGAGTAAGGATATTAAAGCCCGATAGACCCATCAAAGTTTTTTTAGACTCCATAGTACCCAACACGGTTTCAGCTTGATGAATTACATTCGTGGTTCTTTCTAAAGATGCACCAGCAGGCATTGATAGCGATATGGCTATAAATCCTTGGTCTTCAGAAGGGATAAAGCCTGTCGGAGTTCTTTTTACCATCACGACGGTTGCAGCGATAACTACTACTAATCCACCAATACTTAGCCATTTGTTTCTTACCAAAAAGTATAGACTTCTTACATAATTATTAGTAAGCTTATCAAACCCTTTGTTAAAGCCAATAAAAAACTTCTCCTTAAAACTAGGTTTTTCATGACCACCTTGGTGTGAATGGTTGGCTTTTAAAAATAAGGCTGCTAAGGCTGGACTCAATGTTAAGGCATTAATGGCCGAAATAACAATAGCAATTGCCAATGTAAAAGCAAACTGACGGTAGAAAGCCCCTGTTGAGCCACTCATAAAACCAACAGGTAGAAATACCGCAGACATTACGAGTGTAATTGAAATAATGGCACCTGTAATTTCACTCATAGCCGAAGTAGTAGCCGCTTTCGGAGGAAGTAGTCGATGTTCCATTTTAGCATGAACAGCTTCTACTACCACAATGGCATCATCCACCACAATACCAATGGCTAATACCAAAGCAAATAAGGTAAGTAGGTTAATTGAAAAACCAAAAAGCGACATAAAAAAGAATGTTCCTAAAATAGCCACTGGCACTGCAATAGCAGGAATAAGCGTTGAACGAAAATCTTGTAAAAAAAGAAATACTACAATGAACACCAAGATAAAGGCTTCAATTAGCGTAGAGATTACTTGGTCTATGGATTGATCTAAAGAATCTTTGGTATTGTACAAGATAAGATGTTTTACACCTTTAGGGAAGTCTTTAGATGCCTTCTCCATTAGTTTCGCTATCTCAATCTGTATTTCATTGGCATTAGAGCCTGCTAACTGCATGGTGGCAATATTAATACCTTGCTTGCCATTTACTCTTGTAAAATTTCCGTACGTATAGGCTCCAAACTCAATCTTCGCAACATCTTTTAAGCGTAATACCGAACCATCTGCATTAGAGCGAATCACGATGTTTTCATATTCAGCAGGTTTATTCAGTTTCCCCTTGTATTTAATTACATATTCAAAAGACTCCTTGCTACTTTCACCAAATTTACCGGGGGCAGCCTCTAAGTTTTTGTCCTGAATAGCTGCCATTACTTCCTTAGGTGTTAGGTTATAGCTAGTCATTTGAGCAGGATTAAGCCACACACGCATTGAATAGTCTTTATTCCCTCCAAAAATCAACGATTGTCCTACCCCTGGAATCCTTTTAATTTCAGGGATGATGTTAATCTGAGCATAGTTGGCTAAGAATGTCTGGTCATACGTTTTTTCATCTTCGGAATACATATCAACTACCATCATCAAACTATTTTGTTGTTTGGCCGTAGTGATACCCGCTTGTACAACTTCGGCAGGTAGCTGACTAGTAGCTTGTGCTACACGGTTTTGTACGTTTACCGCAGCTTGATCGGGATTCGTTCCTAATTTAAAGAATACCGTAATGACTAATGAACCATCATTACTGGCAGTAGAACTCATGTAACTCATGTTTTCTACACCATTGATTGATTCTTCGAGTGAAGGAGCAACCGAACGCAATACTGTTTCTGCATTTGCCCCTGGATACATTGCCATTACCTGTACCGCTGGCGGAGCAATATCAGGAAATTGTTGTAATGGTAATTTGGCAAGGCCTAAAACACCTAGGATTACCAATAGGATGGATATGACAGTTGCCAATACTGGCCTGTCTATAAATTTCTTAAACATAATGGATATTGAATAACTTGTGAATTAGTTTTTTGCAACTTCTTTATCAGTATTTTCAGGCGCAATGATAGTACCTTCTTGCAAATTTTCGAAACCTTTGAATACGATTCTATTTCCGTCTTTTATGCCCTCTTTCACTAAATAATTGGTGCCACTTTTTCCAGCAATAGTGATGGGCTGTTTGGTTACTTTATTGCTTTTATCAACCGTAAAAACAAATAGTTTATCCTGAATTTCGATGGTAGCTTCTTGAGGAATCAACAAGGCATTTTCATGCTGAACGCTTAGATTTACTTTGCCTGTATTACCCGAACGAAGCAATCCTTTTGCATTTGGAAAAGTAGCACGCAAGGTAATAGCACCTGTATTTTTATCAAATTGTCCATCTATCATATCAATTCTTCCCTTTTCCGAATACACAGAACTATCTGGAAGTATTAACGAAACTGGCGGAAGATTTTTGATTTTATCACTGATTGAAAAGCCTTCATATTGTGATTTAAAGGCGATAAAATCACTTTCACCCAATGAGAAATATACATGAACTTCATGAACATCCGAAAGTTGGGTTAGAGCCTCAACATCAGCAGATGAAACTAAGCTACCTTGTTTTTTAGGAAGCCTTCCGATAAAACCGCTTACTGGAGCTTTAATCAAAGTATAACCTAAATTGATTTCTGCAGTACTAACCATCGCTTTGGCTTGAGCAATATTGGCTAAAGCTGTTTTATAATTGGCTTGGGCTGTTTTCAGTTGATACTCAGAAACAACTTTGTTTTGTACCAGTGGACTTAATTTATCTACTTCTAATTGTGCGTTGATGGAAGCAGACTCTGCGGCATGCAAACTAGCAATAGCGCTATTTAGCTGTGCACGAAAGGGTAAATCATTGATTTTGAAAAGTGCTTGACCTTTGTTTACAAATACGCCTTCGTCAACAAATACTTTTTCTAAATTTCCACTTATTTGTGGGCGAATTTCAACATTTACTGCTCCCTGAATCGAAGCGGGATATTCAGAAATAGTTAGTGCTGAGGTACTGTTAATATTGATAACAGGTAATGAAGGAGCGGTAACGGTCTGGACTATAGGTTTCTTTTCTGAACAAGCAGATAAAGTATAAAGGATTAATACACCTAAGAATATATTCTTCATGACTAATTTGATTTGTTAAAATGAATTGACTTAATGGAATTTTTAAAAACTTTGTTTTAATTGTTTGCAGTGCATTTGCCTTGAAATACATTACTACTGTGTTTAGGATGTTGATTCATAAGGATTATTTAGTTTAAAATTTAAAGATATTTAATATTGTATAATTATTTAACGGTGTTAAGTAATTATACAAAAAAATGCTATAACTATGAAAGTGTTATCATAACTCACTTTGATTTTTACGTGTAATAAATTATTTAACAGTGTTAAGTAATAATTCAAAAAAATATTGTCTCTTATTATATAAAATCAATATTGAATATTTTTAGTTCATTAATGAGAATAAATTATTTAACAGTGTTAAATGAAATACTTCAAGAAAAATAATGGATGAAGAAAATTTAATTGATTAAGCCAATTGTTCGAATTTTTTAAAAATGAAATTTGAGATTAATTTAACGACCTTGTAATTCCAATAATGGCATCTTTTAATATTTGAAGATTCATGTCGTTCGGCAAACCATTTCCAACCAAATTGATTGAAATCAGACCATGAACCACAGAGTAATAAGTATAATATTTCTGACAAATAGTATCTTCATCAGCATTTTTATCACCCATTACTTCAATAATTGTTTCAGTAAACAAGTCATAAGGCGTTTGTACTTCTGGAAATGCTACCATGTGGCAGGTTGTCATTTCAACGCCAAACATTAATTGGTACATTTCTTTATTTTCGAAAGCAAAGTTCCAGTAAGCCAACCACATAGCTTCCAATTGTTCAGTTGGATTCTCTTTACTTTGTTTTGCTGAAATTAAATCTTTATTAAGAACTAAATAACCTTGTTTGGTTAATTCTTGAAGGATTGCTTCTTTATTGGCAAAGTACTCATAAATAATAGGAGCAGTATATTCTATGGCATCAGCAATTTTTCGTAAACTCAAGCCCTGCCATCCTTCTTCCTTCACAATTTTACATGCTGCATCTAATATATTATTGCGGGTTTCTTCCTTTAACCTTAATATCCTGTCCTTACTTGCCATTTCTATAAAATAAATAATTTAACGCTGTTAGATAATATTAAAAGCATTTTGTTTAGAGATGTAAATTTAACATGATTTTATTTGTATGATGTATAAACTCACAAAATAGAAAAAAAGTTTATAATGATAAAAATAATAAGACAAAGACGAACACCAAAGCTGTAACAGTAAAAAAAGGGATGAAACGACTTTTGTTTTAAGTAAAAGTTTTTCAAATAGATTTTAGGTAATGGATTATCAGTGTTCCCTATAATTCCCAATACGAAAGTTATATTACTTTTCTAAATTGCGAACCATTTTTTAGTAAAAAATACCTCATCCTTTTATCAAATGAATCGCTAAATTTACAAGATGCCATACTCCCAACAATTTCGTAAATGTTTTCCCTTTGTACTTCTGCTTTTTATGCCCTTTTTAGGTTTTGCACAAGGAACGGTAAAAGGACAAGTAAAGGATGCTCAAACAGCTACAGCTTTGAGTTTTTCAACCATAAGAATTTTTAATAATGCCGACCAAAAGTTAGTTGGGGGCAATATTGCGAATGATGCAGGAGAATTTTCTATTCAAAATCCTTACGGTACTTATTATGCTTTGGTTGAATTTATTGGTTATAAATCTTTTAAATCGGCAGTTTTTACTTTATCGAAAGAAAAGAAGACAATCGATTTAGGATTGATTCAATTGGCTGCTTCAAGCAGTACTTTGGATGAAGTGGTGGTGCAAGCCGAAAAAAGTACAATGGTCTTGGCTTTGGATAAAAAGATTTTTAACGTCGGTAAAGATTTATCGAATGCTGGCGGTTCGGCTTCTGATATTCTCAGTAATATTCCTTCCATTTCTGTGGATGCCGAAGGTGGTGTAAAATTGCGTGGAAGTGATAATGTCAGGATTTTGATTGATGGAAAACCGTCGGGTTTAGTCAGTTTCAAAGGAGGTGCTGGCTTACAACAATTACAAGGAAGTTTGATTGAAAAAGTAGAAATTATCACAAATCCTTCTGCTCGTTATGAAGCTGAAGGAATGTCGGGCATTATTAATATCATTCTGAAAAAAGAGCAAAAACAAGGTTTCAATGGCTCATTTGAATTAATTTCTGGAAATCCTGCTAATTATGGCGTTTCGGCAAATGTCAATTATCGTCACCGAAAAGTCAATTTCTTCGTCAATTATGGCATTTCGTATCGTGATTTAAGAGGAAATGGCACATTATTTCAAAATGTGTTTTCGAACGATACAACTTTTACCTTGAATCAAACCAATAGCGGAAGCGTGAAAGGTTTGAACAATAATATCAAAGGTGGATTAGATTTTTTCTTGACGGATAAAGACATTTTTACGGCTTCATATTTATTGCGAAGAAGCGATGTAAGAAGAATTACAGATTTTCGTTACGATGATTCGAACAATAAAACGGAAACTTTACACACGATTACTTATCGTCAACAAGATGAAACGGAAACTGAACCGAATTCAGAATATTCAATTACTTATAAGAAAAGTTTCGATAAAAAAGGTCAGGAATTGGTAACTGATATTCGCTATTTAGATTATTGGGAACGTTCTGACCAGACGTTTAAACAAAATGGATTTTGGGCGGATGGAAAACCTAATTCGGCTAATACCAAATTACAAAAATCGCTTAATGATGAAGCTGAAAAGCAGATTTTATTACAAGTAGATTATATTCAGCCAATTGGTAAAGAAGGAAAAATTGAAACTGGCTTGCGAACCAGTTTCAGAGATATGACCAACGATTATAGTGTGACGCAACAAAATGCTTCAGGTAATTTTGAGCCACTCGCTGGGCTCACCAATAATTTTGTTTACAACGAAAATATCTCAGCAGCTTACGGAATTATCGGCAACAAAACCAAGAAATTCTCGTATCAAGTAGGTTTACGGGCAGAATTGACGAATGTGACAACAACCTTGAAACAAACCAACGAAGTCAATCCAAGAGAGTATGCTAATTTATTTCCAAGTACACATTTTACAATGAATTTGGCGAATGAAAATGCTCTGCAAATTTCTTATTCAAGAAGAGTAAGAAGACCAACTTATAACGATTTGAGTCCTTTCGTTACTTTCTCTGACCAAAGAAATTATTTCAGCGGAAATCCAAATTTGAATCCTGAATTTACGAATGCTTTTGAGTTGGGACATCTGAAGTATTTTGAAAAAGGGTCGTTTTCTTCTTCGCTTTATTACCGACAAACATCAGGTAAAATTGAGTCGATTCGTTCTGTTAACTCATCTGGAATTTCTACGACTTTACCCTTGAATTTGCTTGGACAAAATTCTTACGGTGCTGAATTCGCCACCACTTATTCACCAACCAAATGGTGGAAATTAGATTTTAGCTGGAGTTTTTTCAGAGCCATTACTGATGGGTCAAACGTTTCAGCCAATTATAAAAGTGATACTTACAGTTGGTTTACCAGACAAACCTCCAAATTTAATTTACCTAAAGGCGTGGATTTACAAGTACGTGCGAATTATGAAGCGCCACAACAATTGGCACAAGGAAGACGAGGCTATTTATTTTATACCGATTTGGCGATGAATAAGGATGTTTTTAAAGGAAAAGGTACACTTACTTTAAATATTCTGGATGTTTTCAATAGTAGAAGAGTTAGAACAATTATTGAAGGGGCAAATTTTTATTCTAATAGAGATTTCTTACCAAGACAAAGACAAATCAATTTGACTTTAAGTTACCGATTGAATCAAGCTAAATCGGCTTCAAAACCTAAAATGGAAGAATGATTTTGAGTGTTGAGTTAGGAGTTTCGAGTGTGGAGTAAAGTATTTGTAATGTAGGGAAACACAAGTATTTATTGTCTAGAGGACAGTGCAAATTATTCACAGCGTGAGCAATAAAGGAATATAAATTTTAACTCCACATTCAAAACTCGAAACTCAGCACTTAAAAAGTGCTTATCTTTGCATTTCATAAAAAAATACAATGATTTCAATAGATAACGTAGCGGTAGAGTTCGGTGGAAGAGCTCTTTTTAGTGATGTCACTTTCAACATCAACGACAAAGATAAAGTAGCCCTGATGGGAAAAAACGGAGCGGGAAAATCTACGCTTTTGAAAATTATAGCAGGCGTTGATAAAGCAACCCGAGGCAAAATTTCAGCTCCAGGCGATGCCGTAATTGCCTATTTGCCTCAGCACTTACTCACAGAAGATAACAGTACTGTTTTTGAAGAAACGTCCAAAGCTTTCTCGACAGTATTGAACATGAAAGCTGAAATTGATGAATTGAATACTCAGCTTGAAACTCGAACTGATTATGAATCAGACGAGTATATGCACATCATCGAAAAAGTTTCAGAACTGAGCGAGAAGTATTACTCTATTGAAGAAATCAATTTTGATGCAGAAGTAGAAAAAACACTTTTAGGTTTAGGCTTTTTACGTTCAGATTTCACTCGTCAAACTAGCGAATTTAGTGGTGGCTGGCGAATGAGAATTGAGTTGGCTAAAATCCTTCTTCAAAACCCAGACTTGATTTTATTAGATGAGCCAACCAACCACATGGATATTGAGTCTATCCAATGGTTAGAGGATTTTTTGATTAATAATGCCAAAGCCGTTATCGTAATTTCTCACGATAGAGCTTTCGTTGATAATATTACCAACCGCACCATTGAACTGACGATGGGACGGATTTACGATTATAAAGTAAATTATTCTCAGTATTTACAACTCAGAAAAGAGCGTCAGGAACAGCAACAAAAGCAATTCAATGACCAGCAAAAAATGATTGCTGAAACCCAAGAGTTTATCGACCGTTTCAAAGGAACGTACTCAAAAACTTTGCAGGTACAGTCAAGAGTAAAAATGTTGGAGAAGATTGAGATTGTAGAAGTAGATGAAATAGATACTTCTGCTTTGAATTTGAAATTCCCACCTGCTCCACGCTCAGGTAATTATCCTGTTATCGTTGATAATGTCAGTAAAAGTTATGACGACCATGTCGTTTTTAAAGATGCTTCATTGACCATTGAAAGAGGTGAAAAAATAGCTTTTGTAGGTAAAAATGGTGAAGGTAAATCAACGATGGTGAAAGCCATCATGGGAGAAATTCCTTTTGAAGGAGATTTGAAATTAGGTCATAATTCCATGATTGGCTATTTTGCTCAAAATCAAGCTTCTTTATTGGATGAAGATTTAACCGTTTTCCAAACGATTGATAACATTGCAGTGGGCGAAGTAAGAACCAAAATCAAAGATATTTTGGGAGCATTTATGTTTGGTGGCGATAGCGTCAATAAAAAAGTAAGAGTATTGTCGGGAGGAGAAAAAACTCGTTTGGCAATGGTGAAATTGTTACTTGAGCCAGTTAACCTATTGATTCTGGATGAGCCAACCAACCACTTGGATTTAAAAACCAAAGATATTTTGAAGGATGCTTTGAAGAGTTTTGAAGGAACAATCATCTTGATTTCTCACGATAGAGATTTCTTAGACGGATTAGCTAACAAAGTATTTGAATTTGGCAACAAGCGAGTAAAAGAACATTTTGAAGACATTACTGGCTTCTTGAGAAATAAGAAATTAGAGAATTTAAGAGAAATTGAACGTAAAGAAAAGTAAGAAATATAAGTCATCCTGAATTTTAAAGTTATAAAAAAGCGGTCGAAAAACTAATTTCGACCGCTTTTTTATGATTGATGAGTAATGAATTCCTACTGTTTGAGCGGAGCGAGGCGGTTCGCCGCTGCGATTAGGAATTCTTGATTTTTTTGCGGCCGCCGCTGCGGTTACTTTTTGTATCAAGACAAAAAGTAAGGACGAGAACAAATCCAAGAATTTTAAAAACTCGCTATTTAAAGTGAAAATTCAGGATGACTCATATTGTATCTATTTTGCACTTTTTCTAATCTGAATTACATTCACTAAGAAAGAAAATGCCATTGAGAAATAAATATATTGTTTTGGAATATGAAAAGCTAAACCTTCGGCAATCAACGTTACGCCAATCATCATCAAAAAACAAAGGGCTAAAATCTTCAAAGATGGATGTTTACTGATAAAATTACTGATTGCACCCGCCACCATCATCATAATTGAAATCGACACAATTACTGCTGTGTACATCACCCAAAGTTCATCTACTAAACCAACCGCAGTGATGATACTGTCGATTGAAAATACCAAATCTAAGATAATGATTTGCCCAATAATCTTTGAGAACGAAGTATAAATAAAGGGCTTGTCGTCATGTTCATCTTCTGTTTTTTCAAAAATTTCTTTGTTACTCTTGTACAATAAAAACAAACCTCCGACAATCAGAATTAAATCTTTTCCAGAAAAATCTATATCCGAAATCGTAAATAGCGTTTTGTCAAGTTTCATAATCCAGCTAATACCTGCCAGTAAAATCAAACGAGTAATTAAAGCCAAACTTAAACCAACTAAACGAGCTTTTTTGCGTTTTTCAGCGGGAAGTTTGTCGGATAAAATAGAAATAAAAATAATGTTGTCGATACCTAAAACGATTTCGAGAACGATAAGCGTAATGAGTGAAATCAGAATTTCTGTTGTCATGTTTTAACTTAATTGAGTTTTTAGGCTAAACATACTTTTTGATAAAATATTGTACCAGCCAACACATTTGCATCTTTTTGAAGTAAAATGCCATTTAATTACGTTTAAAAAAAGCCCAAGCTTCTAAATATACGTCGATGTCATTAGGATAATCGTGTTTTCCGCCGATTACTTTCAATAAAGTTACTTCTGGTTTTTTCTTTTCTTTGAAAGTATATTTTTCAATGGTTTTATGATCGTTCGGGTCATTATCAGGTAATTTTTCCAAGCTTGGCTCGCCTTTGTAACCTGCAAGACTTGCCCAATAATCAAAAGTGCGGTCAGTTGAACGAACGAATCCTAAATTGACCGTCGGACCAAGTTTTACTTCTCCACCTTGATATGGATTAATTGGGTCCAAAGTACCATTGACAATCATCACGGGTTTAGCTATTCTTTTTTCAGCGCAATCAAAATTGTTTGTATCAGGTAAATTAGCAACGATTGCTGTGATGGCTCTAAACTTTTCGGGCATCGTCAGCGCTAATTTATACGCCATGTGTCCACCGCCAGAAGTACCAACAGCAAATACTTTCTTCTCATCAATTTGATATTTCTCTTTGAAATAACTAATCATTTGTCCGAAAAAAGCTTCTTCATTGATATTCTCTTGATTTGCGGCTGAATTTGCTGTTTTTCTACATTCGTTCCAATAACGTTTGTAGCCATTCGGGAAAACCAAGAGTATATTTTCTTTAGCCGCCAATTCTTCAAACTTTTTGGTAGGCTCATAATTCCCATACTTTCGGATAAGCATTCCGTCGCCTTGCGAGCCATGCAAAACAAAAACTAAAGAAGCTTTGGCTTTGTTCGTAGGCAGATAAAAGAAGCTTCGAGAATGGTTTTCAATCATCATCGAATCGGATAGAATTTGTGCATTTGCTAGCTGACAGCAACAGATAAATAGCATCAACGAAAGTAAATTTTTCATAGTAATTTGAGATTTTTTGGATATTGGTCGAAGTATAATAGGAAATTGTGAAATAAAGTATTTTTACTGCATAATCTCTGATGAAACTAATATAAAATCGTACTTTTCAATCAAACGGTAGGTATCAAGTGTCAGAGAGCCATCGTATTTAATTCTACGTCTAAGGCTTCTTATATCAACCAAAACCCATTTCTCTTTGTCGTATAATTTTGAAAATACTTTGGGATTTTCATTGTCATTACTTTCAAAATCATCAATGATTTTGCCTTTTTCAGTAGTATATCTTACCATGCAATAAACATTGGCAAAATTAGTTTTGTTATGTTCTGCTACTTCAAAAATGGCATTTCCTATGTCATATATTTTTGTTGCCAAATTCATTCCTTTGGCTAAATGATTACTCCCCATTTTGAAAAATATTTTTTCATCTTTAGTCTTCAAAGCGTCATAATATTTATAGAAATTACTTTTCATCAAGCTTGCTCTTTTGGCATTGTCGCCTTCGTAATAAATCTCTTTTGAGATTTTAATTTCATTGGCTAATTGTTTTAAACTTGGCGACTTCACTACTTTGGTTAAACTATCTAAGAGTTTGCCATTGGGCATCCACCATTTAGCCAATAGACTGTCGGCAACGGGTTTGTATTGTTGTTTCAACGAATTGGGAACGCCGCTGTATAATTTGTTGATGCAATATGGAAATGTCATTTGAAATTCTTGGTCGATTCCCCAAATAGTATAATTCAATTTGCTGGCAGTTTGTAGCATTTGGATGTCTTCCTTACTTTCAAAAAAAGGAAAGGTAGGTCTGATATGATTCTCCTTTGAAAAACTTAGAATCGTTTCCAGAGGATTACTTTCCTTAGCGATTTTCATTAATTCCGATGCTACAAATGGACTTGTTTCAACACACCAAGTTTTATAACCATTTTTTGAAGCACTTTCCAAAGCAAAGCTTGTCAACTGAGAAAGCATTGGCGAATTATGATACTCTCCCCAAGCAACAAATTGATTTTCGGCAAAAAGATTTTCAAGGATTGTCCATCCTTTTCCATTGGGTTTTTGTCCGTCGAAAGTAAAGTAATTGGTATTTTCAGCGATACATTTATTGAGTCTTTGTTCGTCAGTGAGGGCTTGTTTTGTTTGTCCGAAAGTAAAATTGACAATAAATAGGCAAAGGATTAAGAGGCATTTTTTCATGGTGATGCTTGTTTATGTGTGTTTAGAATAACTTGTAGGCTGAGTTTGAAACCAAAAGTAAGTAAGGATTGAAACAGCTTGGTAAATTTTGTACCTTTGTTTGTCAAATATAATGAATTATGAGAAGAAAAATAGCGATGGTTTTTAACCAAACTGATTTGAAAAACAGTAACCAAACTCTTGAAGATTTTAGCTTTTGGCAAAGCAAGACTCCTCAAGAACGTTTAGCGGTGGTTACCTTTCTGGTGAATCAAAATCTAAAACCCTCTCAAAGAATGGATAAAACTATTTCTTCTCAAAAAACAATGAAGTAATGACACTTGAACCAGACTTTGAAGATTTTATATCTCTATTGAATCAACACCAAGTCGAGTACTTAGTAGTTGGAGGATACGCAATGGCATTTCACCAATTGGTAAAGCGTAACAAAAGGCAATATTGAGAAATAAATTAATATTTTTATTTATGAATGTATTTATAACATTAGGTTTAAGGACAACTGAACCTTACTTTGATAATATTCCTAATATTGAAAAAATAATAATGGGAGATTTTTTCAATAAGCATATTTTACATAGATATGAGTTATTTGAAGGAAAACCAGAAAAAATATTAGATATATTATGTGAAGAATTAAACGATAAAGCAACTGATGTTTTAGTAAGTTATGCCTGTGAAAATATCAAACAGATGTTGTATCTATCCAATAAACTTAAAGAAAACAATCATCAATTGCATACTGTATTCATTCCCTCACCAGAGCTTTTATTAATGAAAGTCGAAGAAGAGTTAGAATTTACACGTAAGCACGCCAACTTTGCAAGTTGTACGGAATTGCAGATTGAGGAAGGCTATCAAGAATGGCTAAAAATATACGAAGAAATAAGGCATGAACTGCCTAAATATGGTATTGAAGTAAAGGATGTTTAATATACCCTCCGTAGGAACGGTATATTTCGTTCCTACGGAACTATGTTTGGGAAATGGTCTTGTGGTTTTCTACCGATATATTGTCCCTATCGGGACTATTGTTCTTGCTGTTGTTTCCTCAATCATTTAGTTTGAAAAGAAATATTTTAGATAAGTACAAGTGATGTTTTGCTTAATACTTAAACTATGGTTGCGAGTTAACCACTCATATCAGATAAAAAATTAAACCTACCTAAATTATTTGGATGGTCAGCCATTAAATGCTTTGTTTTGAGCTTTTTAAGAATTTTCAGACCGAAAGTTTGTTCAGAGATTTTATTAATTAGAAGTTCTTTTAACTTTTCATCACTATATTCTCCTCCCTTTTCTTTTTTGAGAAATTGAAATAAACTTTCAATCCTCTCCTCATTTTTTAATTTTGCCATTTCTTGCTTAAAAGCCTGCTGGAGATAAAATTCGCAAGTCGAAAAAATAATATTAGAATGTCCATCAGCTTTGTTAATTTTTTCGATTGCATTTTTGATATCACCACCTATTAGCAAATCCAAATAAAATAGTGAATATCTTTCTTCTAAGAACACTGGGAAATCAGGATCGTCTGGTGCTAATGCAGCATAGTATGGGAAAACAGTTTCACGAGGCATTATATACTTCAGATTAAATGCTCCTGAACAAGTAGCAAAAATTACAAATAAATTATTCACAGTTAATTCATTTATATTTGTCAGTTTTGCTAACAATGTTGTCCAATCTACAAAATCTCCATTCTTAACAGTAATACCATTCTGTTCTTCAGTACCATGTATCTCAAAATGAATCAATGGATATTCATTACTTTTTTTGATTTCATCACAAATCTCATCTAATTTATAAAGTAGTTCATCTCTAGAACTAACCGATACCAGTTCATAAGAAAATGATTCATTCCTCATTTTACTACAATAGGGAAAGAGTGTTTGTGTATAATATTCACCAGATGACATCAGTATCCCATCACGAATTTGTTTTTCATGCTCAGGGAGTGATTCAATTATAATTATTTTGTCAAATTCAAAACCGAAATTATTCATTACTTTGTTATTGTTTTTATATCTTTCTTGTGAGCCAAAATAGTTTCTCATCTTTTTCAATATAGCTAAAGTAGCTTTATTATAATTCTCTAAAGTATCACATTAACCCTAAACATAAAAATCAAAAAACGCCTTTCTGTTGAGAATTTATTATACGGTAATTCCTTCCTCCAACTCGGAGCAACAAAATGATAGACTGAAATTCCTTCCTGCAACTTGCAGGAACAAAATGATGTACTGAAATTCCTTCCTGCACGTTGCAGGAAGGAATTAACCCACAAAAGAGAACAGCTTCTAATATTTTCCGCTGTAATTTCCCCGCTCTTATATTTAGATTTACTCATATAAAACCATGAACCTTCCATTTTCTTCAATGCGTCTTTGTATTTTATCTGCTTTTTTATTGCTTGGTCAAGGTATTTTGGGCAATACGCCTTGCCAACTCAGGGCTTTGCAGTGTGAGTATCTGGTCAATCCTTTGGGAATAGATGCACCTTCGCCACGCTTTACTTGGCAGTTGGCAGATGCCCGACAAGGGGCAAAACAAAAGGCGTATCAGGTTTTAGTCAGTACCGATTCTTTGGCTTTGAGCAAAGGAGTAGCGAATGAGTGGAATACGGGTCAAAAAAATACGAGTCAGACCTTAGTGAGCTATCAAGGTAAGGCTTTGCAGGCTTTTACTAAATACTTTTGGCGTGTAAAGATTTGGGATAAAGATGGACAAACGACGACTTCTGACATTGCCACTTTTGAAACGGGCATGATGAACATGAGCAATTGGCAAGGTGCTTGGATTAGCGATTCAAGGGAGGTAAATACCAAGCCTGCTCCTTATTTTAGAAAGAGTTTTCAGAGTAACAAAAAAATCGTTTCGGCACGTGCCTATATTGCTGTGGCTGGTTTGTATGAATTGTATATCAATGGTGAAAAAATCAGTAATCACCGCCTCGACCCGATGTACACTCGTTTTGATAGACGTACTTTGTATGTGACGCACGATGTGACGAAGCAATTACAAACCGGCAAAAATGCCATTGGTGTACTCTTGGGCAATGGTTGGTACAATCATCAATCGACAGCCGTTTGGTATTTTCACGAAGCACCTTGGCGTGGCCGTCCCACTTTTTGCATGGATATTCGGGTGAAATATGCCGATGGCACAAGTGAAGTAATTGCCACAGGCAAGGATTGGAAAACGGCATTGAGTCCGATTATTTTTAACAGTATTTATACGGCAGAACATTATGATTCCCGACTGGAGCAAGTCGATTGGAACAAAGCCAATTTTGATGATAAACATTGGAAAGAAGTAATTTTCAGAACTGCACCTTCCAACAATATCGTCGCTCAGGCTTTGCATCCGATTAGAAATGTAGAAGAAATTCCGAGTAAAAGTTTGAATAAAATCAATGATAGTACTTTCGTTTTTGATTTGGGCAGAAACATTTCGGGCGTAAGTAAAATTAAAGTTTCGGGCAAAGCTGGTACTGTGTTACGTTTGAAACACGCTGAAAGATTATACCCGAACGGAAGAGCGGATTTATCAAATATTGATGTACATTATCGCCCGACAGATGATAAAGACCCTTTCCAAACGGACATCATTATACTTTCGGGAAAAGGCGAAGAAAGTTTTATACCACATTTTAATTATAAGGGCTTTCAATATGTAGAAGTGACGAGTTCGCAAGCGATTCAATTGACGAAGGAAAGTCTTTCGGGCTATTTTATGCACAGCGATGTACCTGTGGCTGGGAATGTGAATACTTCAAACCCGACCATTAATAAAATCTGGGCGGCTACGAATGTTTCTTACTTGTCGAATCTATTTGGTTATCCGACCGACTGTCCGCAAAGAGAGAAAAACGGTTGGACGGGCGATGCCCATATTGCCAGCGAAACGGGTTTATATAATTTTGACGGGATTACGATTTACGAAAAATGGCTCGCCGACCACCGAGACGAACAACAAGCGAATGGTGTTTTGCCTTCTATTATTCCTACCGACGGTTGGGGTTATGAATGGGGCAATGGTCCAGACTGGACAAGTACCATCGCCATCATTCCTTGGAATATCTATTTGTTTTATGGCGATACTAAGATTTTGGCAGACAATTACGAGAACCTCAAACGCTATGTCAATCATATAGAATCCATTAGTCCAAACGGATTAACGACTTGGGGCTTGGGTGATTGGGTGCCTGTTAAATCAAAATCGCCTGTTGAATTAACTTCTTCAGCTTACTATTTTGTAGATGCCAGCATCTTGGCAAAAACCGCCAAATTATTTGGCAAAACCGCCGATTATGAATATTACTCAGCTTTAGCAACAAAGATAAAAACAGCTTTCAACAACAAGTACCTCAATAAATCAACAGGCATTTACGGAAGCGGATTCCAGACAGAATTAAGCGTTCCGCTGTGTTGGGGTTTAGTGCCAGACGAACTAAAAGCCAAAGTTGCTGAAAACTTAGCCAAGCGAGTAGAAGCTGATAACAATCATTTAGATGTAGGTTTATTGGGTACAAAAGCTATTTTGAATGCTTTAAGTGAAAATGGTTATGCTGATGTAGCTTATAAAATAGCTTCGCAAGAAAGCTTTCCTTCTTGGGGCTGGTGGATTGCCAACGGGGCAACTTCACTCTTTGAAAACTGGCCGATTGATGCTAAAAGTGATATTTCAATGAACCATATCATGTTTGGTGAAATTGGGGCTTGGTTGTACAAAGGCATCGGGGGTATCAAACCAGACGCTTCGCAGGCAGGTTTTAAAAATATCATTTTAGAACCTAATTTTGTAGAAAGCTTAAACGCTTTTGAAGCATCGCATGATAGTCCGCAAGGTAAAATTATTTCTTCATGGAAAAGGGTAGGAGAGAAGATTGTCTATATTATCACCATTCCTGCCAATGCAACGGCAACGGTTTTGCTGAACGTAACAAACCATCAACATATTCAAAAGCAGTATTCGGTAGTAGAAAAAAGTATTTCCATTACGCATAAACAATTAAAAATTAACCCATTATCAGCAGGAACGTATCAGTTCGAGATTCAGTAAATTAACCAAAACATGAAAAAAAGTATTTTTTCTCTATTCCTTATTTTAGTAGCATCAATCGCATTTGCACAAGTAGCACCACAGCCATTGTTTAAACCAGAGGTAAAAAAAGTATTATTTCTGGGCAATAGCATTACTTATGCAGGCAATTATGTAAATGATATTGAGGCGTATTGTATCGCACATTTTCCCAATCAAAAGATTGAATTTATCAATGTTGGTTTGCCCAGTGAAACCGTTTCGGGATTGTCGGAAGATGGTCATGCCGAAGGAAGATTTCCCCGACCAGATTTGCACGAACGCCTGTCAAGAGTATTAGCAAAAATAAAACCCGATTTGGTTTTTGCCTCTTATGGCATGAACGACGGCATTTATTTGCCTTTAGATTTAGTTCGTTTTCAGAAATTTAAAGATGGCATTCAATGGTTGCACGACAAAGTAGTGGCTTCTGGAGCAAAAATTATCCACCTGACGCCACCCATTTATGATGAAGTAAAAGGCAAGAAAATTGGCTATGCCGATGTCTTAGATGTATATTCAAATTGGTTGATAGAACAAGCCAAAAAAGAGAAATGGGAAGTAATAGATGTGCATTATCCGATGCAAAGAGTACTGGATGCACATCGTAGATTAGACCAAAGATTAGGCATTGAAACTTCTTTTGCTTTGGCAAATGATGGCATTCACCCAGCCGAAGCAGGGCATTGGATTATGGCAAAAAGTATTTTGATGTACTTAGGAGCAAAAGAAATCATCAAGGCAGGAACGGTTCAAGCAACACTTGGCAATATTGAAAAACCCGATGCTTTTTTAAAACTGATTACTGAAAGACAAAATATTTTAAAAGACGCTTGGCTAACGAATATCGGACATTCACGTCCAGAAATGAATAAAGGTTTACCTTTGGAAGAAGCACAAAGCAAAGCCGAAGCCTTAGAAGTACAAATTCGAGAAATGGCGAAGTGAGAGAAGTTTTGAGTTTTGAATGCGGAGTGAGGAGTTGTCCTCGTCTAAAATATCGTGTAGCGGCAACTCTTGCGGTTGCCGTTTTCTTTATGGTATAGTTTCTAAACCGGAAAACTTAAATATCCCATTTTCCTTTATAAAGTAAATACCAAGTTGCGCTCCTTCATGTCCAGGAGCAAACTCATTGGCTTTCCATGTTGTTAAAAAAGCAATTACGTCTGCACGCCTACTATTTTGTTTATAGAGTATTATTTCTTTAGACTTTGAAGCTCTTTTCCAACTTTCGGAGTTCTTGATAGCTTTTAGATGTTTATTGAAAAAATCATTTCTCTTTAGGTTATAAATCCCAAGTTTTGAGTTTTTGGAATCTTCGCATATAATGCAATAGATTACTTTTGTAGATATTTTTTGGAATTCTACAAAGTCTGGGTTTTTAAAGTTTTTGAAAACGTTATTTAATGATCTCATTACTAAAAGACTGTCGTTCTTACTGATGGACTGTCCTTTACAAATAGAAACCCCAAATATTAGAATTAGTATTGTCAAAAACCTTTTCATATTATGTGTGTTAAGTCTTTATACTTTTAGCGATTAAGCTCCCTAATTATATTTTGCCTGTGGAATGGCAACCGCAAGGGTTTGCCGCTACTTTGAAAACTTTATTTGTCTTATTAATTTAAAAAAATTCACGCAATCACTAATTCACAACTCACTAAATCCTAATAAGAACTCTCATCCAACTTTACTTTTCCTTTAAATGTCCAGAATACAAAGAAAGTATAAGTGGCTACAATCGGTACGCCAATTGCGGCAAAGAGCAAAATAATCGACAATGATTTTTCAGAAGAAGCTCCATTATAAATGGTAATTGAGTAAGCAGGATTGATGGTTGAATGGATGATTTTTGGAAATAAGTTCATCGCTACCGTGACTAAAAGTGATGCCATCGTAAAGGCAGAAGACATAAACGCCAACATATATTTCCCTTTTTCTAATAATATTCTGGTGTTGATGATAATCAAAACTGTAATCAAAGGCACAGCAAAAAGCGTAGGATGTGCTTTGAATGTAGCTGACATACTAGGAAAATATACCAATGTTACCATTGTTTGCAAGATATAACAAACCACAAAAAAGCGACTGGTATCACTTACCATAATAGATAATTTGGTATAAAGTCTTTTTTCGGTTTTCATTACTAAATATATTGAACCGTGCATCGTGCAAGATGCTAAAGTAGTTAAACCCGTCAGTAAGGCATAAGGATTTAACAATTGTACAAAATCTCCTTGATATTCAAAATTCTCATCAATCGGAATGCCTTGAATCAAGTTTCCCAATACAACGCCCAATAGAAAAGCAATCATCATACTTGAAATCGAATAAATAATATCCCATAGTTGTCGCCACCAAAGCATGGTTTCTTTACTTCTAAATTCTATGGCAATGGCACGCAAAATCAGTACCATCAAAAACAACATAAAGGGAATGTAAAAAGCAGACAGTAACGTTGCATATACTTCTGGAAAACCCGCAAATAATGCTCCCCCACCAATTACCAACCATACTTCGTTGCCATCCCAAACCGGTCCAATGGCATTGAGGGCGATTCTTCTGCTTTCTTCTTTTTTGAAAAGTAAATGAATGGCACCTGCTCCTAAATCGAAACCATCTAAAATGGCATAGCCTGTAAAAACCGCTCCGATAACGGCAAACCACCATGTGGGCAAATCTATTCCTAAAAAAGTAGCCATAAGCTTCTGAGTTTATGAGTTGAAGGTTTAAGAGAGGTTAGTCTAAAATTGGATTATTCCGTTTTGACGAATCTATAATTTCATCTTTTTCATGGTGGTCGCTTGGACCATGTTTTATCTTTTTGTTGAGTAAGTAAATAAACAAAATAAAGAGTAACACATAAATTACAGTAAACATGATGAGTGAAAACCAAACTTGATTTGCCTTTACAGATTTAGAAAGTGCATCTGAAGTTCTCAATAAGCCATAAACTACCCACGGTTGTCGCCCGACCTCGGCAGAGTACCAACCTAATTGATTCGCCAATTGCGGCAATAAAACCGAGAATGAGAAAATTCTAAACAGCCATTTTTGATTAAACAAAGTCCCTTTGTACCATAAAAAAGAAGCCAACAAAGTAAGCCCAATTAACGCCATACCGATTGCCACCATCAAATGATAAGTCTGAAAAACAAAATTTACGGCTGTTGGTCGGTCTTCTTTTCGGAAGGCTCTGAGTCCTTTTACTGGAGTAGTAAAATCTTGGTGAAGTAAAAAAGTTAAGCCTTTCGGAATTTTCAAGCCTGTTACTTCTTCCTTTTTTGTATCAACAAAACCCAATAAATACATATCTGCCACGGCTGAACTATCATAATGTCCTTCAAAAGCCGCTAATTTGGCAGGTTGATTTTTGGCTACCCCATCTGCTGAATGATGCCCCGTAAATAATTGTGCTAATGAAGAAATTGTTGCGACCGTCAAGGCGATTTTAAAAGCTTTGCGAGAAAGTGCTACATGGCGTTCTTTATACAAATAATAAGCGTGAACACTCAGAACCAAAAAAGAACCTGCCAAAAATGAGCCAATCCAAACGTGTGACAATCTGTCCACAGAAGAAGGATTGAAAACCATTGCCCAGAAATCTGTAATTTCAGCTCTTGCTTTTAAGCCTTCGCCAACGATGTGATAACCCGCTGGTGTTTGTTGCCAAGAGTTAGCGACCACAATCCAAACGGCTGAAAACATTGAACCAATCGTAACCATAATGGTTGCAAAAAAGTGTACTTTCGGACTTACTCTATTCCAACCGAAAATCAAAATTCCTAAAAATCCAGATTCTAAGGCGAAAGCGAAAATACCTTCTGCCGCTAAAGCGGAACCAAAAATATCACCAACATAACGAGAGTAAGAAGCCCAGTTTGTACCAAATTCAAATTCCATTACGATACCCGTGGCGACACCAATGCCGAAAATTAGAGCGAAAATCTTAATCCAAAAACGTGTTAATTGTTCATAAACTTTGTCGCCTGTTTTTAAATAGAGACCTTCCATGCAGACCATCACTAAGGCAAGACCAATACTTAATGGCGGATAGATATAATGAAAAGCAATGGTAAAAGCGAACTGAATCCGAGAGAGTATTTCTACATTATCCATGAGCTGAGGGTATAAAATTATTCCTCAAATGTAAGCCACGGAGCGTCATTTCTACCTTAAAATACCTAAAAAATTAAGTATTTTTTTGCCTTATTTCTGCAAGATTTTATCATCTACTAAGTAAGTTTAACAGACTCAAGAAAATATATAATTATTAGTACTTATTGGGTTTGAGAAGAGACTAGAAAATGAATTTTCGAATACTCTCTGAAGTAATTACCCTACAGAAACATATACAGCGATTTTCAACGTTTATAGCCAAAATGTATTCGTAATTTAGCGATTCAATAAAACAACCCATTCCTTCCAAAGGAATTCAAATCATTCAAACATGAAAAAACTATCTTTAGTACTGTTATTCTTAATATCAATGAGTCCTGCTTTTTCTCAGAAAAAAGAAAAAGGTTGGTTTTCGCTTTTTGATGGAAAAACCTTTGCTGGTTGGAAAGTAAATGAAGAAAATCCCAGTACGTTTTCTATCGAAGATGGAACGATAAAAGTAGCAGGCGAACGTACTCATTTATTTTATGAGGGAACTGTTGGGAAACACGACTTCAAAAATTTTGAGTTAAAATTAAAAGCGAAAACCTTACCCGGCTCAAATTCAGGTATTTTTATTCATACCGCTTACCAAGCTTCTGGCTGGCCAGAAAAAGGTTATGAAGTACAAGTAAACCAAACACACGGCGACTGGCGTAAAACAGGAAGTTTGTATGGTATCAACGACGTGAAAGAAAATTTGGCGAAAGATAATGAGTGGTATGAGTATCACATTATTGTGAAAGACAAAAGAATTGTTATTAAAATAAACGATAAAGTAGCAGTTGATTATATCGAGCCTGATACTCTTCCAGCAGACCGTGGTTTGAAAAAACTTAGTTCAGGAACAATTGCTTTACAGGGACATGACCCTAAAAGTGTAGCTTATTTTAAAGATATTAAAATCAAGATTTTAGAGTAGTATTGTTTAGAAGTGTTTAAAAATCTTTTATAAAAGGTGTAGGATAGCAGTATCTTGCACCTTTTTGGCTTTGAAACTTGCTTTTAGAAGCTTATGTTTGTCCTACAATATCTAAAACATAATTAAAACTAGCTATGATGAAGTATTTAACGCAAAATGGAGAGGTGCTTGAAGGAGAGACTTTCCCTGATATTATTGTTGCCTTTCGTAATGGATTAGAATTCCCAGCCAATCAAACAACATTGGAGTTTATGGTTAGTTTTGCCAATAGACATTTTAAGTCAAATGGTTCAAAAATTAGTACGCTTTCTTACGGTGCTTTTTTAGCAGACTTGGTTTCTAATAAGTATCTGACAAAAGCTGAATAAAAATCAAGAGGCTCTCTTTAAAACAATTAATCTGTTTTAAGAAGAGCCTCTTGACTAAGTTTTTTAAATTCTTACATCTTGTACGAAAGTATTTAAAGCTCTTGTTGCAAGGCAACAATCTGCTCAAATTCATTTTTTAAGTTATGGCTTAATCGTTCAAAAATTTCGAAATACTTCATGTAAATTTCGTGGTTTTTAGGATTGGGTTGATAAGTCTCCACAGATTTTACGGTAGAAGCCGCCGCTTCCAAATTACTATAAACACCTAATTGAGTAAGTCCTAATAAAGCTGTTCCTAAAGCTACGCTATCATGGTGGTCGTTGACGTGAATGGTTTTTCCATACATATCAGTCAAAATTTGAGTCCACAAAGGCAAAGACGCATAAGCTCCATTGATATAAATACTATCAAAATTTCTATGCGTTTCAAGCGTTTTACCAATGCTATACATTTCAAAAAGGATTCCTTCAAGCGTAGCACGTACAAAATGTTTCCGTTCGTGGCTGATGTTTAACCCAAAGTACATTCCACGGGCATTAGCATTCCAAAGAGGAGCTCTTTCTCCAAGTAAATAAGGTAAAAACAATAAACCATCTGCTCCAGCTTTTACTTGAGCGGCTTCTTTGAACAAATCATTAACGACATCTTCAAAATCTAAATCTTCTGAAAAATCACCAAATTGGCGTGCAAACCATTCAAAAACTACTCCGCCATTGTTGGTTGGTCCGCCAGAAACATAATAGCCTTCGGCTAAGAGATAATTAAAAAAGCGATTTTTTTCATCTTTTAATACTCCTTTGCCAGCCACACGAACAGCACCACTTGAGCCAATGGTGATGGTGGCTCTGCCCGAACCAACGATTCCAGCGCCTAATGTTGCTAAACAGCCATCACTTGCACCAATAATTAAGGTAGTTTTAGCAGGTAAACCCAATGTAAAACAATACTCTTTTTTCAAGAATAAATTAGTATTGAAAACCGAAAGTGGTTCAGAGAGTCGGTCGGCAGTAATGCCTGCAAAATCTAGTGAATCTTGATTCCACTTAAGATTATGTATATCAAAAAGCCCTGTCGATGAGGCAATGCTGTGGTCAACCACATATTCGCCAGTAAGTTGTTTAATAATATACTCTTTTAAGGAGATAAATTTATGTGTTTGATCAAAGCGAGCTTTATCATGATTTTTTATCCAAGTAATTTTCACAATCGGCGACATTGGGTGTATTGGAGTACCCGTTGTATTGAAAATACTTTCTCCTTGCGGATGTTTTTTTAAGGCTTCTGATTCTTTTACACCACGATTATCAGCCCAAATAATGGCGTTTCCAAGAGGAGTACCATTTTTATCAACCGCCAAAACACTGTGCATCGACGAACTGAAGCAAATGGCGGTTACTTTATATTTTTTAGGATGAACGTACTCGTTCAATAAATTTTTAAGGATATAAAGCGTAGTAATAAAAATCTGTTCTGGGTCTTGTTCGCTGTAATCTGGCTGTGGATGAAAGGTTGGGTAAGAACCTTTTTTCCAGCAAAGCATTCGCCCATTCATATCAAAAGCATGAATTTTAACAGCAGAAGTATTAATGTCGATAGTAATGATACAATCCATAGTTATTATTTAAGCTATGAGCCGTGAGCTATCAGCTTTGAGCTTTTTTAAGTTTATAAAATTGGGTTCAGCTTTTTAGCTTTGAGCAATGAGCTTTTCGTCAGTAATAAAAAAGCTCAAGGCTGACAGCTAATCAGTATTCTTTCTAAACTCACGAGGCGTGTAGCCTGTTAGTTTTTTAAAGGTTGACGAAAAATGTTGTGATGAATAAAAACCTGTTTCCAGAGCAATATCCGTCAAACTTAAATCTTTTCTGCCTAATAATTTAATGGCTTCTGAAATCCTGATATTGATAAGATAATTTAAAGGCGAAAAGCCCGAAAACGCTTTTACTTTTTCACTAAAAGCTGTTGTTCCCAGACCCACTAAACCCGCCATTTCTTCAACAGACCAAGGATGCGATAAATTTTCACGAAGAGTTTGTTCCAATTTCAAAAAAGTTTGTGGGAAATCTCGCCTGAGGTTATCCTGTTTACTCAAATGTCGCACCGCAGTAATCAATAATTCATCAATTAAATGGTTCACACGGGTTTTGTAGCCCAATTCTTTGGCGAATAATTCTACTTCAAGATTTTGGAAAATCTGTTGACAAGCTTTTAAACGAGTAAGAATAGGTTTTTTATTCAATGAAAGAATTGTACCAATTACTCTTTGGTCGGTTTCAGAAATACTACTCCATTCACCCAAAACCAATTCTCCATTGGCTTCAAAGTGAAGCGGTTTTATGGTTATCCACATCAATGCTCCGATGTCGTAAGCTCCTTTACTACTCCCGATTGTCTGCCACGGACAAGTAAGCGAAACATCATTTGGATACAGTAAAAAAGGCTGTCCGTCGATATTCCAATCAAATTTCCCATCAACAATTAGGCAAATTCTAATGCCTTCACTTGCCTTTATTTCTTGGGAATTGAGTTGAATATTCTGGATTTTATAATTGGCAAACTCAATAATGTACGGGAAATACGATAATTCCTTCGCCTTTCCTTGGTACAGTATAAATTGACTCATCAGGTTTATGGAATGATTAACAAATTTTCTTGCTGGATTTCCAGTAAAATTAGGTCAATAATTTATAAAAATATTACAAAAATCACCGCTGTAAAAAAATGAAAGTTTTTCTTGAAATAAGGATGAAATTTTGCATCATCTCAAACAGAGGACAATCAAAAACACAATTATATTTAACTCAAACCCTCATCCAAAAACGTACTTAACTATGAAAAAACTTAGACGAATCTGTCTTTTTGAACCTCAAAGCTTTACAAAAGCCATTTTGTATTTGACTTTGATGTTTTGTTCTCTTACTTCAATTGCACAGGATCTAGTGGTGAAGGGAACTGTTACCGACAAAAGTAACGGCGCCGTTCCGGGTGTTTCTGTACAAATTAAAGGGAGTAATCAAGGAACTACAACTGATGTTTTAGGAAATTACAAAGTTTCAATTCCTAGCAACGCTACTTTAATTTTTACTTCTATCGGTTATGTAACGCAAGAAATTGCAGTTGGTGGTAAAACAATTATTAATGTATCCTTGGTAGAAGAAACTAAAAATCTTGAAGAAGTTGTGGTTACGGCTTTAGGGATTAAGAAAGAAGCCAAAAAATTAGGTTACGCCACTGCTAGTGTCAATGCTGAACAAATTACAACCAACCGCCAAGTAAACTTTATGAATGGTTTACAAGGCAAAATGGCGGGTGTAAATATTACTTCTTTAGGAACTGGCCCGGCAGGAACAAGTAAAATTCGTATTCGTGGACAATCTTCTTTCAACGGACAAAACAATCCATTGATTGTAGTGAACGGTGTGCCGATGGATAATACCAATTTTGGCGCAAACCCAAATGGAAATAGTGATGGGTCATTAGCAAACAGAAGCTTTAACACTTCTGATGGTGGGGATGGTTTGACAAGTATCAACCCTGACGACATCGAAACGATGACGGTTTTAAAAGGAGCAACTGCGGCAGCTTTATATGGTTCTCGTGCAAAAGACGGTGTTGTGATGATTACCACTAAAACTAAAGGAACAGGCAAAGGAATTGGTATTGAGTACAACAGCAATTATACAGTCGATACACCATTAGATTTCACGGACTTTCAGTACGAGTATGGTCAGGGAGAAAATGGTGTTCGACCAACGACTCCTAATCCACAAACAGGCGTTTGGAGTTTTGGTGAAAAATTTCAGCCGGGTATGAAACAGATTTTGTTTGATGGCATAGAAGTACCTTACGAACCTGTTTACAATAGAATTAACAAGTTTTATCGCACAGGAACGTCATGGACAAATACGGTTTCACTTTCGTCTGGTTCAGAAAAAGGAGGTTTTAATTTGTCACTTTCTAATTTAAAAAATACAAGTATTGTCCCTAATTCAGATTATAATAAAAAGACAATAAATCTAGGCTTTAACTATAATTTAACCTCTAAGCTTATTTTAATGGGTAACGTAAATTATTCGAATGAATACAACCGTAACCCACCACAAATCGGACAACAAGATTTAAGTACCCCAACGGTACTTTACACGATGTCGAACTCAATGCCTTTTGATTTATTAGAATCAAAACGCTTGGATGCCAATGGTGATGAATACGTATGGTCACGTTTCAGAAATCGTACAAATCCTTATTACTCTGTTTATGAGCGTTTTGAGAACATTCGTCGTGATAGAATTTTAGGCAATATTACTTTACGTTATAATCTTACGGATTGGCTGTATTTCCAAGGAAGAATCGGACAAGATTATTACTCTCGTGACCAAGATTATAACTTCCCAACGGGTGAAGCTTCATTAGGCGTAGCGCCTGCGGGTTTTGTGAATGGTCAATACACACAAGAAACTCGTCGTTTCCGTGAAACCAATGCCGATTTCTTGATTGGCGCTAAAAAGACTGTCGGAGATTTCAGTTTCGATTTAACATTGGGTGGAAACCAAATGTATCGTCGTAGTGATTATAACAGTGTTTACGTTCAAAACTTTGTAGTCCGTGGGCTTTATACCGTAATGAACGGACAATTGAAAGACCCATTATATGGCTTGAGCGAGCGTCAAGTAAATTCATTATACGGAGCAGCAGAAGTTTCCTATAAAAACTTTTTATTCGTAAACGTAACAAGTCGTAACGACTGGTTCTCTACTTTGGCTGCTGGTTCTCGTGCAGTTCAATACCCATCAGTAACAGGAAGTTTTGTATTTACTCAAGCTTTCGAGAATACGCCTGAATGGCTTTCTTTCGGTAAATTAAGAGCTGCTTATGCGGAAGTAGGAAGTGATACCGACGTTCAACCTTATGCAAACAACTTATTTTATACTGTTGGAAGTAACCTTTTACAAAATCAACCAATTGGTTCAATCAACACCACTACTGTTCCGAATACAGCCCTTCGCCCGATGCGTGTGAAAGAAACTGAATTTGGATTAGAATTGAAATTGTTCAAGAATAAAGTAGGGTTAGACGTTTCATATTACAAGAAAATTACTTCAGATCAAATTCTTTCAGCACAAGTATCTGACGCCTCTGGTTACCAAACCACTTTGTTGAACAGCGGAAAAAGTCAGAATGAAGGGATTGAAGCCATGCTTACTTTCTCGCCAGTAAAAAGCAACAAATTCTCTTGGGACGTAAATATTAATGGTTCATACAATACTTCTCAAGTATTAGAATTGGCTGGAAACCAAAGTAATATCACTGTTGGAACGGGTATTTATACGGGTGTTTTGCGTCAAGTTGTTGGTTTGCCACTTGGTCAATTATATGGTTTTGCTTACAAGCGTGATGCACAAGGACGTAAAATTTTCAATGACCAAAGCGGTCGCCCAGAAAGAACAAACGATTTAGTGAATTTTGGAAGTGCTTTACCAAAATGGGTTGGTGGTATTACCAATAATTTCCGTTATAAAGACATCCTTTTATCGTTCTTAATTGATTTCAAATTAGGTGGAAAAATGATTTCTGGAACAAATTACAATGCTTGGCGTGAAGGTTTGCACAAAGGTACTTTGGTGGGTCGTGAACAAAACTATGTAATTGGCGATGGCGTAAATAGTAAAGGAGAACCTAATGCAGTAAAAACGCCTTTGCAATCATTCTATGAAACCATTCGTGCCAACAATATTGCAGAAGAGTTTGTATATGATTCAGGTTTCTGGAAATTACGTCAGATTACCATTGGCTATGATTTCACAAAGAAATTACCTAAAAATTGGTTTATCAAAGGAATTAGATTAAATGCAGTAGCCAACAATGTATTGATGATTAAGAAATGGGTTCCAAACCTCGATCCAGAACAATTTGGCTTCTCGTCGGATAACCTTGTCGGTTTAGAATCAACAGGTTTACCAACTAGCAGAAGTATTGGCTTTAATTTGAATGTGAAATTCTAATTTGGCTTTAAGCGGTAGGTGATAAGCTTTAGGCTTTTGAAATACTATCATTTATACTTCTATCAGATTAAATTCATAAGTACTCAATTGTTAATATTAAGAAAATGAAAAAAATAACTTTATATATCAGCATACTTATTGCTTCTAGCTTTTTAAGCAGTTGCGATAAAGGCTTCGACGAGTTAAATACCAATAAAGTAAATCCAACGGCACTTAATCCCGTTTATGAATTAAATAATGCTACTTTACGCTCTTCTTTCACTTGGCAATCTGTCATTTACGAAGCTGCTATTGTTCAACAAATCGTTTCGCCATATTTGGGTGTAAATGCAGGAGGGAATGTTAATCAAAATAATACATCGGTTACGGGTGTAAACTGGCAAAGATATTACAGAGAAGTAAATAAACATTTGGTAGATGTTATTGCTAAAACCAAAGGTGATGCTTCTCGAAGTAATTTATACAACATGGCTCGTATCTGGAAAGCTTATACTTTTATGATTTTGACAGATAGCTATGGCGATGTTCCTTATACTGAAGCAGGTTTAGGTTATTTACAAGGAACAATGTTCCCGAAATATGATGCTCAGCAAGCGATTTATACGGATATTTTAAAAGAATTAGACGAAGCTTCAGCCGCATTAGATGTCAACAAAACCAAAGAAGTAAGTGATATTATTTATGCAGGTGATGTTACGAAATGGAAGCGTTTGGGTTATTCTTTATTATTGCGTGCAGCGATGCGTTTAACCAAAGTAGATGCAAATACAGCACAGAATTATGTGAAAAAGGCTTTTGCGGGCGGTGTGATGCAGGCGAATGCTGATAATTGTATTTTGCGTCATTCGGCAGCTTATACAAATGAAATTGGTAGTCAGTTGAATGGAAGCGAAAGAGCCAATTTTTATTTGCATGGAGCTTTTGTTAATTTCTTAAAAAGTACCAATGACCCACGTTTAGGTATAATCGCTTTGAAATATAATACTAAACTACAGGATGCAACCAATTTTACAAAAGACCCAGCAGCCCAAATTGGAATTCCTGCCGGTTACGACCAAAGTAGTATTGCTAAAGCGCCTAATTATCCGGGAGCAATAGAAATGTATTCGCAAGTAGATAGAACTAAAATTGGAAAATTTGATGCTCCTTGTTTCTTCGTTACTTTCGGACAAACCCAACTTTTGTTAGCTGAGGCCGCTCAAAGAGGTTGGATTAGCGGAAATACAGCTGATTATTACAAAGCAGGCGTA
This sequence comes from Arcicella rosea, assembly GCF_040543805.1. Lineage (NCBI taxonomy): Bacteria > Pseudomonadati > Bacteroidota > Cytophagia > Cytophagales > Flectobacillaceae > Arcicella > Arcicella rosea. Next base: position 353,918 of record NZ_JBEUMS010000002.1, on the reverse strand, counting down.
AAAGGACATATTCAACAATTTACTGAATATGATGCTAATTCAAATGTGTCGGATGCTAATATTGAAGCTTATTTTACGGCAAATCCATTTAATGCAACAAAGGCTTTAGAACAAATCAATACGCAATATTGGGTAGCTTCATTTATGAATAATCCTGAAGCATTTGCCAATTTTCGTAGAAGTGGTTTCCCTGCACTGGCGGCGAATCCTTATCCTGGAAAAGAAATTAAAGGGAATTTTATCAATCGTTTGTCGTATCCTGTAGATGAAATTTCGGTGAATAAAGCCAATTTAGATGCAGCAGTGGCTCGACAAGGAGCGGATGACTTAGATACTAAAGTTTGGTGGGATAAATAGTTTCATCAGCGTATCAAACTATTATCCAATATCATAACAGTATAGACTCCATGTTTTCATGGAGTCTTTATTTTATCTTTGAAAGATTCAAGAGAGAATAATTCATCAAATTGTCTTAATTTCTCTATTTTAGCTTTTTAAAATACCATTTTAATAATATTTATCCAACACAGTAAACTTTAACATTATGCAAATCGGAATTATAGGCTTAGGCAAAATGGGTTTCAACCTAGCACTTAACTTACAACGAAATGGCTATGAAGTAATTGCCAATGATGTCAATGCTGAATTCGTTCAAAAAATTGCCGAGGAAGGAATTGAACCTGCTAATACAATTGATGCTTTAACCCAAAAATTAACAGGAAGAAAAGTAATTTGGTTGATGGTACCAGCGGGAGAAATTGTTGACCAAGTAATTGAAAAACTCTTACCTTTTTTGAATCCTTCAGACATCGTTATTGATGGTGGAAATTCAAACTATAAAGAATCAAAAAAACGCTACACTTATCTAAAAAGTAAAGGGATAGATTTCTTAGATTGCGGTACTTCGGGTGGTACTTCGGGTGCTTTAAATGGCGCTTGTACGATGATTGGTGGCGAAGATGAAGTATTTGCTTATGTAGAAAAAGTATTCAAAGATATTTCGGTAGAAAATGGATATTTACATACTGGTGCGGCTGGAAGCGGGCATTTTACGAAAATGGTTCATAACGGAATTGAGTACGGAATGATGCAAGCCATCGCCGAAGGTTTTGAAGTATTTGAACATTCTGAATTTGATATTGATTTCCAAAAAACGGCAAAAATGTTTAACCATGGTTCAGTTGTGCGTGGTTGGCTGATGGAATTAACAGAAAAAGCTTTCTCTAAAGATGCTAAACTAGACGGTATCAAAGGCATTATGCACTCTTCAGGAGAAGGAAAATGGACTTTGGAAACGGCTTTAGATTTAGGAGTACCAACGCCTGTGATTGCCCTTTCGGTAATGATGCGTTATCGTTCGCAAATGGAAGATACTTTTTCTGGAAAAGTAGTAGCTGCCTTGAGAAATGAATTTGGCGGTCATGCTGTCGAAAAGAAATAAATCGCCGAGCGTCTGGATTAAATACATTCGGGCGCTTATTGATTTGATTATTCTCAAAATGTTAATTTCAACACAGCAATATCGATGAAATTCTTTCGGAATTCACCGATTGAAAGATAATGAACCATTTTTATATAGGAATTGATATCGGAACAACTGCCACCAAAGCAATTGTTTTTACTAACGAAGGGAAAATGATACAGCAATATTCTAAAGAATATGAAATGTATCATCCTGAACCTGATTGGAGTATCCAGAAACCTGCTGAAATTTTAGAGGCTGTTTTGGAATGTATTGAAAAAATCACCCAAAATACGAGTCCCTTTTTTATCAGTTTTAGTTCTGCAATGCAAAGCCTTATTGCAGTTGATGAACAAGGAAATCCACTAACTGATGTAATACTTTGGGCAGATAACCGTGCAAGTGCAGAAGCTACTAAACTAAAAGAAAGTACCACAGGCAAAGAATTTTATCAAAAAACAGGAATTCCAGTTCATACATTTTGTCCGATGACCAAAATACTTTGGCTACGAGAAAATGAACCTGAGGTTTTTGAAAAAACCTATAAATTCATCAGTATCAAAGAATACGTTTGGCATCATTTAACAGGTGAATATGTGGTAGATTCTTCAATGGCTTCGGGAACTGGGTTGATGGATATTGAAACGCTTACTTGGAACAAAGATATTTTAGCACATTTAGCTATTGACGAAAATAAACTTTCTAAAATTGTAAGCCCAAAGCATCAAGCTAAAACAGTGGCTGGAAATCGTACTTTAGTGATTGGTGGTGGCGATGGAGCTTTAGCAAATTTGGGAACTGGTGCGATGCAAAAGGGCAGAATGTCTTTAACGATTGGTACAAGTGGCGCAGTAAGACTACCAATTGATAAGCCATTTATTGATGATAAAATGCGAACGCAATGTTATCATCTAATTGATAATCAGTACCTAGTATTAGGCGCAGTGAACAATGGAGCAGTAATTCTGCAATGGTTGAAAGAAGCGATTTTAGAGACAGAAGAATCATTCGAATCTTTATTTGAACAAGCTGGAAGTATTGAGGCGGGTTCAGGAGGTTTAATTTTTGTGCCATATTTATTAGGAGAAAGAGCGCCTATTTGGGATGCTTCCGCACAAGGAACGTTATTGGGCATTACGATAAATCATACTAAAGCACATTTTATTCGAGCTACGCTTGAAGGCATTTTGTTTGGCTTATTAAGTATTACAGAAATTCTTTTGCCTGATAAAAACGAGAGAAAGAATATTACCATTATGGCAAGTGGGGGCTTTGCGAAAAGTGATGTTTGGTTGCAAATTGCGGCAGATATTTTTCAGATGAAAGTCGTCGTGGCTCAGACGATCGAAGGTTCATGTTGGGGAGCAGTAATGATTGGTTTGGATGCTTTTGGGATTAATACGAATTGTCTTGATATTGAAGAAAAAATTTTTATACCAAATCCAAAACATGAAGCAGTGTATCAAGAAAACTACCGTAAGTTTTCAAAAGTTTATGAAGCCTTGAAAGATTTGTAAATGAATTTGATAAATCCAGGATAATTTGCATGAATTTCGTGCAAATTATCCGAATTTATGCTTTTTATGAAGCATTTGGAATAAATAAATTTAGCATATAAACCTATAAGGATTTGGTGTTCAAATTCTTATTATTAGATAATTATATGAATCCTTATAGGTTTACCTAAATGCTTCCACCTAAGCAGGCAAAACTTTCAAAGCAAAAGCAAATTCTTCTCTGACATTTTCTGGTAAATCAACCAACAAACCTTCTGAAGTTCTGGTGAAATTTAAGGTGCTTCCTTTTCCTACCAAAATTACTTTAGCAATTTCTTTCGGATAAAGAGCATTACCTGAAGCCAAACTTTTTATCAATAACTTATTTTCAGTTGGTTTTCCAAGCGGAATAGCATACAATACATCTCCTTTGGTAGTAAAGCGAATATCATTTACTGTAAATGGCAATCCTTTCCCTTCATTAAATCCTTGAGCAGAAAGTGGAGCAGCCTTTTCCATCGCTGGACCTTCGCCAAATACTTTCCAAGGTCTTGTCGCAAAAATACACTCACTGTTAATTGCCATCCAGTCTGCAATGCTTTCTACTACTTTTTGTTCTTCCGAATCAATAGAACCATCACCTCTTAGCGGCACGCTTAACATCAAATTCCCATTTTTACTCACTACATCAATTAAAGTATGAATCACCGTTTTGGCACTTTTATATCGCTTTTGCTCATAAATGCGTCGGTCATAATGCCAACTACCGATACAAGTATCCGTTTGCCAAGGGAGTGGTTCTATGTTGTTACTTTGCCCTCTTTCAATATCCCAAACCATCGTTTTACGTTGCTCTTCATCTAAAATTTTACCATTGATGACAGCTTCCAATTTTCCATGTTTTTTGATACTTCTATTGTAATAATGCGCAGCAAAACGTAAGCCTACATTACTTGCAGGCCATAAAGGCAAAGCGGTATCATCAAAATACACCAAATCTGGGTCGTATTTATTCACTAAATCGACTGTGCGGTTATAGAAAGTATTGCAGTATTTTTCACTTGGAGGTGTTACGCCATTGCCCCAATTCCATTGTTTATGAATTCCATTGATGTTTTCACTTCCTTCACTCAAAGCATGGTTTTGGGCATATAAATCTTGCGGGTCATAGCCTTCCCAGAAGGTTCCTTTACCATCTTTTTTAGTTATTTTTCCATCGTAAGGAACGCCTGCCAAAGCGCCTGTTTTATCCGAATGTTGACTTCCTTCTACCCAAGACCAAGCGTGTGCCGCATGAACGCTAACCCCAAAACGTAGTCCTTGTTTTTTGGTAGCTTTTGCCCAAGCACCTATTAAATCTTTTTTAGGACCAAGATTTACAGAATTCCAAGGCTGATATTTACTATTATAATTATCAAAATTGTCATGATGATTCGCCAAAGCCATGAAATACTTTGCACCAGCACGTTTGTATAATTCCAACAATTGGTCTGGATTGAATTTATCCGCTTTCCATTCGTTAATGACGTCCTTGAAACCAAATTTAGAGGGATGTCCATACTTTTCTACATGGAATTTATAGGTTCTACTTCCTTCATAATACATTTCTCTGGCATACCAGTCACCAAATTCAGGTTGACATTGTGGTCCCCAATGTGCCCAAATGCCAAATTTTGCATCTCTGAACCAATCAGGGGTTTGATATTGCTTCAAAGACTCCCAATCTGGATTAAAAGGACCTTTTGCCATTGGCTCAAGCCCATCACCTGCTAAACCATTTAAATTATTCTGCGCAATTGCTTGGGTAAGATGCAAGGCAGGAACAGTCGCCAACATTGTTTTGATTAAATCTCTTCTTTTCATAAAAATAAACTTGGAGGAATTTTATTTAAATCTTTTGTAATAAATTGTGTAAGTAAAACACGATTTGTTCATTTTATACTCTTTGCCTTGTTGAAAAAATAATAAACACTCTATGAAAATTTACAGAATGGTTATTTTAATAAAACCCATAAGATTTTTCTCTAAAAGAGAAAAGACTGTTTTTGAGGATAAATTTTAAATAAAATTTGCAAATACAAGCTTGATTAATAATCTTTGTCTATCGGTTTTATAGTCTATTTGGTTTGAGTTTAATTCTGACAGACGTATATTTACTAACGTTTTTAAAAAATCATGATAACACATTTTTTAACAGTTCCAGGTTTAGGAAGTTCAGGACCCAAGCATTGGCAAACAATTTGGGAACAGGAAAATCCTGAAATATTTAATAGAGTAGAGCAAGAAGATTGGGATGCACCAGAAGTTGAAAAATGGGTTGAAACATTGAACGAATCTATTCATCAATTAAGTACGCCAACTTTATTGATAGCTCATAGTTTAGGTTGTTTGGCGGTGGTTCATTGGGCAAAAAAAAATACTTCCACTAACATTGCGGGTATTATATTGGTTGCTCCAGCTGATGCTGAAAGTGCAGGTTTCCCAAAAGAAATTTTAGGTTTTTCGCCCATTCCGACTGGATTACTTCCTTATCAAACGGTGCTGATTGCAAGTACAAATGATGAGTACGCCACCATTGAAAGGGCAAAACATTGGGCAGAAAGTTGGGGAAGCCAATTTGTAAATATTGGAGCTTTAGGGCATATCAACGCTAATTCGAACCTTGCTGATTGGAAAGTAGGCAAAGGAATTATCAATTCGATTTTTAGTACCTCATTATAAATTTATATATTCATCAACATGCAAAATAGTATAGAACAAAATCGTCCGAAAGCACTTCAGGCAAGTAATTTTGTACCCAATTTTAAGCTGATTAAGGCTAATGGACGTTGGACTACCCTTCCTAAAAATATTGAACATCTTCCTAATTTTGCTTTAAGTGAATTGATGCTTTTTCGACCTTTAGTATTAAGTTTCTTTTCACCATCATGGAATAATTATGCTGAAATTCACTTAGAATTAATGCAAAAAGCACATAAACGTTTGAAAAATATTGGAGCAGATATTTTAGTTTTGACAGATGTCGCTCCTGATGATTTAGACACTTTGGTCAGTAAATATAAATTGACTTTTAATATTTGCCATGATCAAGAAAATGCTATTGCAGAAAAATTAGGCGTTTTTTCCAAAGATTATCCCATTTGGCATCGAATTACAGGAATCTCTAATGAAGTACCATTGCCAGCTACTTTTATCATCGTCGGTAATCTTCTTATTATTTACAGCTTTGTAGATGATGATTTTGAAAGCATTTTCTCTATTAAAGAGATGGAAGCCTTTATTAAACTTTATCGTAATAAGTAGATTTACAGGAATTTATAAATTTTTAATCAAATAATCTATTAAGTCTATAGGATATAAGATTTTTTGTTGTAATTTTGTTCTATCAAACTAATTAAGGCACATATCAATTAAAAATATTATTACAATGCAAGTTAACGGTCAATCAAACGCAATCATTTGGGATACTACTTTTCCCGTAAATATATTCAAAGGCAACACAGCCAAATTATCACCTTTAAAAATAGGTTCACGTTTACCTTTATTGTCTATCTCTAAAGCGAGTGGTGTATGGCAAAATCTTTCAGAACAAGCCAATACACAAAAATTAGTATTCCAACAAATTCAACAAAATAAGCCATTGACGATTAGCTTTTTATCAGGTGGTTGGAATGAGTATGGCTTAAAGCATTTGAATATTTTAAAGGCTTCCTATCAAGAAATTTTAGCATTGGGCGGTGACTTATTAGTTGTTGTTCAAGCTTCATTAGAAGAGACCAAAGAGTTAGTGGCTTATTTCGATGTTCCATTTAATGTAGTTGCCGACCCTAATAATCAAATTGCAAAACAATTTGGAGTGTATTCACAAGAATATGCGGTTTGGGACAGAATTGCTGGAATTTCAGAAGATGTGCCAGTGCCTGCTACTTATGTAATTAGTCAGCAAGGAAGAATTGTATATGATGCCATTGATGAGGATTTCAGCAAACCATTTTCACCTTCAGAAATGTTAGGAGCTGTATTTAGTGCTGCTCATAACATTCCTTATTCAATCAAATATCGTGCTGTAGCATAATTGTCTGAGATTATCAATTTTTAATTACCTATAATATGTCAGAATTGAACAAGTACAAGCAAACAGCACTTGGAGACGTGGCTGCAAGACAGTTAGCCATTGCAACCCGTACAGTACCACAATTTGAATCAATTACCCCACGTTGGTTGACGCATTTACTCAATTGGATTCCTGTTGAATCAGGCGTTTATCGATTGAACAAAGTAAAAGAGGGAAGTATTGCTGAAGTTGACTGCTCAGGTCGTGATGAAAGAAATCTTCCTCACACTTTTATTGATTATGTCGAAAACCCACGTGAATACAACCTTAGTGCCGTAAACACGGTTTTGGATGTTCATACTCGTGTTTCAGATTTGTATAGCAAGCCTTACAACCAAATTAGTGAGCAATTACGTTTAACGATTGAAAGTATCAAAGAACGTCAAGAAAGCGAATTAATTAATAACAAAGAGTACGGTTTATTAAGTAGTATCGCTACTAAACAAAAAATCAAAACTCGTGTAGGTCCACCAACACCAGATGATTTAGACGAACTATTGACTAAAGTTTGGAAAGAACCAGGTTTCTTTTTGTTACATCCTTTAGCGATTGCAGCTTTTGGTCGTGAATGTACTCGTCGTGGTGTTCCACCGCCAACAGTTTCATTGTTTGGTTCACAGTTTATTACTTGGAGAGGTATTCCTTTGATTCCTTCGGATAAATTGCCAATCGAAAATGGTAAAACAAAAATCTTATTATTACGTACAGGCGAAAGTCGCCAAGGTGTAGTTGGACTTTACCAGCCGGGTTTACCAGGTGAACAATCTCCTGGTTTGGCAGTAAGATTTATGGGTATCAACGATAAAGCCATTGCTTCATATTTAGTATCGCTTTATTGCTCATTGGCAGTATTAGTAGATGATGCCATTGCTGTATTGGAAGACGTAGAAATAGGAAATTACCATGAATATAAATACTAATCAACAGGAAAGTTTATTGCAAGGAATACCTTCGATAGAAGATTTACAGCAATTGGCAAATGATATTTTCAAGGCACTCCCAAATGAATTTCCGAAAGAAATTTCATTGAATCCGCAAGACCATCCGAAGGCAAATCACTTTGCTGAAAGATTGTACGAAACAATACAATCAGTTCCTTTTGCAAGTACTGGTTTAGGTGTTTCACCTGCTGGATTTCAACATGGTAGCGTTTTTCAGCCGTTGACTAATCAGGCTGGTGTGCAACCTCAAACAAGTTTGCCAGATCCACATTTTGCTAATGCTGGTAATCAGCCTTCTGTTTCGGGATTTGGTGCTTCGCCTACAGCTTTGCCCAATATTGGAACGATAGATGCAAAATCGCCTTTGGCTACTACTTTTCCTTTTGAATTAGATTTAAGTAATATTTTACCTTCAATTAATGATTTCAATGCGGTTCCATCTGTTCCGACATCGGCTCCGATTGGTGTAAATGAGGCTTCTTATTATTTTCTATCAGGACAAAATCCTTATAGAGTGAATGAAAAAGTACCTCAATTTCCAGACAAAGTAACAAATCATAATTTGACGGGATTTACCAGTACAGCATTTGATGTAAACCTGATTAAAAAGGATTTTCCTATTTTACAAGAAAGAGTAAATGGTCGTCCTTTGGTTTGGTTAGACAATGCTGCAACGACGCAAAAACCGAAGCAAGTAATTGATAGAATTTCTTACTTCTACGAGCATGAAAACTCAAACATTCACCGTGCAGCGCATGAATTGGCAGCTCGTGCTACCGATGCTTATGAAGCCGCTCGTGAAAAAGTAAGAGCTTTTTTGAATGCACGTTCTACCAATGAAATCGTTTTTGTGCGTGGTGCAACAGAAGCTATCAATTTAGTAGCTAAAAGTTGGGGCGAACAAAACCTAAAAGCTGGTGACGAAATCATTGTCAGTAATCTTGAACATCACGCTAATATTGTGCCTTGGAAACAATTGGCAGACAAAAAAGGCTTGAAAATTAGAGTAATTCCTGTAGATGACGACGGACAAATTTTATTGGACGAGTACGCTAAATTATTGAATGAAAAAACTCGTTTAGTATCATTTACTCAAGTATCCAACGCTTTAGGAACGGTTACGCCTGCAAAACAAATTGTAGCTTTGGCTCATGCAGCAGGAGCGAAGGTTTTGGTTGATGGTGCTCAGTCTGTTTCACATCTGCGTTCGGATGTGATTAGCTTAGATTGCGACTGGTTCGTATTTTCTGGTCATAAAGTATTTGGTCCAACAGGGATTGGAGTACTTTATGGAAAAGAAGATTTACTGAACGAAACTCAGCCTTGGCAAGGTGGCGGAAATATGATTGTTGATGTTACTTTCGAGAAAATTCAATATCATGATGCACCTTCTCGCTTTGAAGCAGGTACTGGAAATATCGCTGATGCCGTAGGTTTAGGTGCTGCCATTGACTATGTAAATAAAATCGGAATAGATGTTATTCATCAATACGAGCATTATTTATTGGTGTATGCAACCAAACTATTGAAAGAAATTCCGGGACTTCGTCTGATTGGCACAGCCAAAGAAAAAGCTTCTGTACTTTCATTTATTTTTGATGGATACAGTAATAATGAAGTAGGACAAGTATTGAACAAAGAAGGAATTGCGGTGAGAACTGGACATCACTGTGCACAGCCGATTTTAAGACGTTTTGGCTTAGAATCAACTGTAAGACCATCTTTAGCTTTTTATAATACTACTTCAGACGTTGATTTATTGGTGGAAACACTTTATAAATTACGTGCTGGACATAAACAAGCTGTAAGATAGCTTTTATATATCAATAGGTCGGGACTTAAGTCTCGACCTATTGATATACTTAATGATTTTTGTCTTTTAGACAAATTGAACTTTTCAATGAAACCACCCATATTGAAATTTAAGATTATATGAAAAATCATCATACTCAACCTTTGATTGACTTGCTTCGAAAAACGCATCATGCAGAATGGGAAGCTACTCCTTCAGCCCAAGAGGCTATTGGTTGGTTGAATGATCTTGTACATTTTTTGTTTCCGAGTAACCATTTGCCTAAGCAATCTTCCTATGAAGGAATTTTGAAAAAGAACCAAATTGATTTAGAAAATATATTATTGAGTTATCTTGATGTAAGAGAAATTGATATTGAAGGAGTAGTAGAAGCTTTTTATGTATCGCTCGGAGAGCTTTATCAAGATTTAAGGTTGGACGCTTCAAAAATTTATGAATGCGACCCCGCCGCAACCAGTGTCAATGAAGTAATTGTTTCATATCCTGGTTTTTATGCCATTACAGTATATCGTATTGCAAATAGATTAACGCAATTGAATATTAGTGTTTTGCCAAGAATTATTTCAGAATATGCTCATGGAAAAACAGGTGTTGATATTCATCCAAACGCAACAATTGGCGTACCTTTTATGATTGACCACGGAACAGGTATTGTCATTGGTGCAACCAGTATTATTGGCAATAATGTTTCTATATATCAAGGGGTTACGTTAGGAGCTTTGCAAGTAGCTAAAGAACTTTCGGATACAAAAAGACATCCGACGGTTGAAGACAATGTAGTGATTTATGCCCGTACTACGATTTTAGGAGGTAAAACAGTGATAGGGAAAAATAGTATTATAGGAGGAAGCGTTTTTCTAACCAAAAGTGTTGAACCTAATTCGCAAGTATTTAATACGCATCAGCTTAGAATTACTTCAAAGAATGAAATATTCCAAGAAAAGCCAATTTTATCGGAGGTTCACTAGTGAATCTTTTTCTATGATTTTTTATTCTATGTAATCTATAAATATAGTAGTTAATAAAAATAATACAGCAATGAATTTCAATTATCTAGCTTTAGCAGTTCCTTTCTTCTTGTTTTTGATTGGCTTGGAATTCTGGGTATCAAAAAAGAAAGGAAAACATTTTTATAATTTTAATGATACTGTTTCAAATCTCAGCGTAGGGATTGCAGAAAGATTGTTGGATGGTCTGACTCTCGGATTATTCTATTTTGTGTACGATTATTTGTACAAGCATTTTGCAATTTTTCATATTCAGCCAAGGGTACTTTCTTGGATTGGTTTGTTGTTGATTACAGATTTTCTTTGGTATTGGTATCACCGTTTAGGGCATGAAGTAAATTTATTGTGGAGTGTACACGTTGTACATCATCAAAGTGAAGAGTTTAATTTTACGGTTTCTGCTCGTATTACTTTGTTTCAAGCAGTAGCACGTACTTTCTTTTGGTCACTTTTGCCAATTGTAGGTTTTTCTGCGGAAATGATTACGACGATATTATTAATTCATGGTTTGTATCCATTTTTTATACATACTCGTACCGTTGGGAAATTAGGAATCCTTGAATATATTTTGGTAACACCTTCGCATCACCGAGTGCATCATGCCAATAACGAGCAATATTTAGATAAGAACTACAGCGATGTTTTTATCATTTGGGATAAACTCTTTGGCACTTTCGCCGAAGAAATTGAAGAGCCAACTTATGGTTTAACAAAGCCACTGAACAGTAATAGTTTCTTGTGGCAACATTTCCATTTTATGCTAGAAATGGGCTATGCTTTTAAATATGCTGAGGGCTGGAGGGATAAATTAAAAATGCTTTTCGGCAAGCCAGAACATATAAATCCTACTTACAGAAGAGTATTAGAACAAAAATTTGTGATTCATAAAACCGATAAATTGCACAGTACACGCTTTAGAAATTATGTGGTTTTGCAGATGACGTTGATTTTAATCACACTGTTTGCCTTTTTACTTTTAGAAGGACAATTAGGTTTAGCCACGCAAATTGCCACAACTTTCATCATATTGATTACGCTGGTGAATTGTGGAGCTATTTTAGAACAACGTCGTTGGATATTTTATCTTGAATACATTCGATGTTTTCTGATTTTATGGATTAGCTATATCCACTTTGAAAATACCATTAATCCTTACTTTTTAAGTAGCATTATTTTAACCGTCACGCTGTATTTCAAAACACTGAATCGTCAGTATTTAAGGTTGATTTACGGCCTGCATAATAACTAAACCAGCGTTTTTTACATTATTTTTAATTACATCAAAATGGAAAACAATCAGTTCTTAAATAAAATATATCTTCGTTTAAAACTCAACAATCAGTTTGAACGAGTGTTGATGTGGTTCATTGGCATTACTATCTATTTGTTAGCCTTTAGCATTTTTATTGGTAAAGCTCCTTTGTTAGATGCCGTTTATCAAACCAAAATATGGTTGGGAGAAGATTTCTTTTTATACGTTGGCGTTGGCTTACTTGCTCAATTGGTCGATGGTTCTTTAGGAATGGCTTATGGCATTACTTCAACTTCTTTTCTTTTGGGTATTGGAGTACCACCAGCTTTGAGCAGTACGAGTGTTCACGTTTCTGAAATGTTTACAACAGGGGCGTCTGCTATTTCGCATTACCAATTCAAAAATATCAATAAAAAACTATTCAGAGCTTTGCTTTGGGGCGTAGTTGGTTCTGTGGCTGGCGCTTATTTACTTTCTGAAATTATTGATGGAAATTTCATCAAACCTTATATCTCATTGTACATGTTGATACTTGGTTTTGTGATTTTGAAGAAAGCATTTCAGAAAAATATCGCTAAACGCAAAACCAAAAGAGTAGGAATTTTAGCAATTTTCGGAGGATTTATGGATGCCATCGGTGGCGGTGGTTGGGGACCAATCGTTACTTCATCTTTACTTGGACAGGGGCGTAATCCTCGTTATGCTATTGGTTCAGTGAATGCGGCTGAGTTTTTAATTACGCTTTCGAGTGGATTGACTTTCTTATTTTTTGAAGGCGTTAATTCTTGGCAAATTATTTTAGGTTTAGTAGTTGGTGGAATTATTGCCGCTCCTTTTGGTGCAATTTTAATCAATAAAGTGCCAAGACGACCATTGATGTTTATCGTTGGTTCGGTCGTGATTTTCTTAAGTTTCAGGACTTTGTGGGCTATAATTCCCGATTTGTACTTATTTATTTCGAAAGTGATTATTCATTAGTAAAGGCTAAAATTATGAAAAAATGGAACCTCATCTTAATCGTACTTTTCTGGTTTTCAAATAATTCATTTGCGAATGATTTTGAATTTACGCCCAATCTTCAAAACGCCTATAGCGAATTATGTAAATTAAAAGTACAACATGCCAAACAATTGTTAGCGAAAGAACCTACCAATAATGGTATCAGAATTTGGTTGGAAGATTTTGCAGACATGATTGTACTTTTTGCTAGTGAAGATGAAAAAGAATATGAGCGTTTGGCAGAAAATGAAGATAAGCGATTAGATTTAATTGAAGATTTAGACGAAAATTCGCCTTATAACAAATTCATTCAAGCAGAAATAAAACTTCATTGGGCTTTGGTAAAAATGAAATTAGGACACGAAACCAAAGGAGGTTTTGATGCGATTTCAGCCTATAAATTGTTAGAAGAAAATCGTAAGAAATTTCCCAATTTCACTGCGAATTATAAGAATTTAGGTGTTTTTCATGTTATGATTGGTTCAGTTCCTGAAAATTATCGTTGGGTTACAAAACTCTTGGGATTAAAAGGAAACATTCAACAAGGCTTGAAAGAATTGAATATTGCCATCAATGATAAAATTGTAGGCAAAGAAGCCAAGTTTTATCAATTGTTTATACAGTCGAATGTACTGACTTTGAATGATGATGAACGTCAAGAAATAACACAATTTGTAAACAACAATCCTGATAATTTGGCGATTAGTTTTTTGGCTACTTCTATTTTAATGAGGGATAATAAAAGTGAAATAGCACAGAAAATTTTGCAGACAAGAGCAAGTGGTTCAGGATATTTAGCCATGCCAATTTTCGATTTGTATCAAGCTGAAATTTTATTCAACAAAGGCAATTATCCACAGGCTATTCAGTATTATCAAAATTATTTGAAAAATTTCCGAGGACATAGTTTTTTGAAAGATGTAAATTTTAAATTGTTCTTGGCGAACTGGCTAACGAATAATCCAGATAAAGCTTTAAATCATTTGGCAAAAATTCCGAATGTTGGGAAAAAGCTTTCTGAAACAGATATTATAGCGCAAAATTTTTACGAACAATTTCAGAAAACAAAGATTTATCCGAATAAAAACCTTGTGAAAGCGAACTATGCTTTTGAAGGAGGACATTATGCAGAAGCATTAGAATTTTTAGATAATCTTGATGAGAACTCTTTTACGGCACAATTAGATAAAGCAAATTTCAATTTCAGAAAAGCCAGAATTTTACAAAAATTAAATGCTCAGAATCAAGCAATTCCTTATTTTGAGCGTGCTATGGCACTTTGTGCTGGTCAGAATTGCCATTTTGGAGCGAGTTCTTCTTTACAATTAGGATATATTTATCAGCAAAAAAATGATAAATTAAAAGCAAGAATGTCTTTCGAAAAAGCGATTGCCTATAAAAAACATGAGTATAAAAATTCTATTGACAACAAAGCGCAAGCAGCGTTAACCGAAATGGGAATTTGATATATAATTTGAAAAATTGAAGAAATAAATTCCTAAAATATTTGGATTACTCATTATAAAAATAGAACTTTGTCTATCGAATAAATAGATTTATAAAGAACGAAGGGAGAGATAAGGCTCAACGAACTTCTGGCAACCTGTTACCACCAACAAGGTGCCCCAACCTTATTCTAATGATAAATCAGAAGAAATCAAATTACACATTTTGTTTAATCAAGGAGTAGCACTTGCTATTCCACAATCTAATACATCATGAGACGTATATTTATTATCGTTGTATTAATTTTGTCGTTTGTATCGGCAAAAGCCCAGCAAGTAAATCAGATTGCTAATTGGAAATATACTTATTCAAATCCTAATTTTAAAGTAGGAGATGAAGTAGAATTGATTTTTACAGCGAATATAGAAAAAGGTTGGTCATTGTACTCTAATGACTTCAAAGCGGATATAGGTCCTCAACCAACTACTTTTTGGTTTGCAGAAAATGGTTCTTTTGAATATGACGGAAAAATTACGCCAGTTGCTCCCTTAAAAAAGCTAGATAAAAACTGGGGATTTGAAGTAACCTACTTTAAAGACAAAGCTGAATTCAGAACAAGAGTAAGAATTGTAGAACATGCCTTAGATATTTTCGGGGGAATAAAAGGACAATTCTGTAATGATAAAAAAGGAGTCTGCATCCCATTTGAACAGAAATTTCAGTTTTAGGAATTAGTTAATTTAGTTTATATCATTCATTTACATTTCATCAATAAATACAGATTACAGTGAAAGGAAAAAACCTTTTAAACCTATTGACTTGAAAATTGAACCTTCAACAATCTAAACAACATAAAAAACACCATGGAGATTTATTGTGATAACGCTGCGACGACTTCCTTAGATTTGGAAGTCTTAGATACGATGATTCCGTATTTGACTAATCATTTCGGAAATCCATCATCTAGCCACGCTATTGGAAGAAAAGCCAGAGAAGCTGTAGAAGAGGCTCGTCATAAAATTGCGAAGCTTTTAAATGCTTCTGAAAATGATATTTTTTTTACTTCTGGTGCTACAGAGGCAAATAATTTGGCAATTTCTGGAGCTATTAAAACTTATGAAATCAGAAATGTTATCACAAGTAGATTAGAACATAAAGCCGTTTTACAAACATTAGGGCAGTATAGTCAGCATAATGATTTAGAGATAGATTTTGTAAAACTTGATAATAAAGGGAATATAGATTTAGAACGATTTGAGTGGCTTTTGAAAAATAATCAACAAACACTCGTGAGTTTGATGCACGGCAATAATGAAATTGGAAATCTGACGGACATTAAAAAAATTGGAGAAATCTGTAAAAAATACGATGCTATTTTTCATAGTGATACCACACAGACTATTGGGAAACATAGATTTGATGTCACAAAACTTTATATAGATTATATCGTTGGTTCGTCGCATAAATTTCATGGACCTAAAGGTGTTGGGTTTATTTACATCAATAAATACAGAAAAATTCAACCACATATTTACGGCGGTGCTCAAGAGAGAGGAACAAGAGGTGGAACCGAAAATGTGGCTGGTATTGTAGGAATGGCTAAAGCCTTGGAAATAGCTTACAGAAATTTAGAAGAGTACGAAAATTATGTGGCTTTCTTGAAATCAAAGATGATTACGGCCTTGCATGATTTGTTTGGAGATGAAATTTCATTTAACGGAGAAAGTGATTCTTCTACCAATAGTTTGCCTAATATTTTAAACGTTGCTTTCCCGAATTTAAAGAAAGGTGGAGTATTAGTAAATCGTTTAGATGCACTTGGAATTGCAGTTTCTGGAGGAAGTGCTTGTTCTAATTTAACCAATAATGGGTCACATGTTTTAAAAACCTTGAATCGTAATCTTGATAAAGACAGCGTTCGTTTTTCATTTTGTAAATACAATACGCCTGCTGAAATCGACTTGATTATAAAAGCTATTGTGGATATTTACGAGCAAGATATTTTCGTAAGAAAGTCCGTTCAAAATAAAACAGCACAATTAATTTATGCTTAATTTTTGATTTTGCATGGTTCTTTTAGATAAAATATGTATCTTTGTCTATCGAATATATAGGATATAATATTAATATTTAAGCGACAGCTTTGTCAAATCTTTCAGGAAAGTCGGTGGTTGACTCTCTTTAGTTTTGGCGGGCTGTCGCTTAAATTTTTACAAAACTACTTATTCTGACTTACAAACGGAAATAAAGTAGATTCTACATGTGATGAATTCATCAATCCTTCTAATTCCTTCGCCTTTTCAGGAAATTGCTTGGCAATATTTTTACTTTCAGCTGGATCTTTTGCTAAATCATATAATTCTACTTCATTCTTAGGATTTGCTGAAGCATTCAATTTTACGGCTTTCCAATTGTCTTGTCGTACGGCTTGAACACCACCATTTTCATGAAATTCCCAATAAAGATATGCGTGTTTTGCTTGTGATTTATTACCTTTTAAAGTTGGGACAAATGAAAGTCCATCAGTATTTTTAGGCGCTTTTACACCAGCTAATTCAGCGAAAGTGGGTAGAATATCCCAAAAAGCACCAATATGATTATTCTGTGAGTTGGGTTTGATGACGTTCGTCCAACGAGCGATGAATGGTTCACGAATTCCACCTTCATACAAATCTCGTTTTACGCCTCTGAAACCACCGCCACTGTTAAAGAAAACAGGGTCAGCACCACCTTCTTTGTGTGGGCCGTTATCACTTGTGAAAATCACCAAAGTATTTTTATCTAAGCCTTCTTGCTTTAATTTTTCAAGAATTTGACCGACATATAAATCAAGTCGGCTAACCATTGCAGCGAAAGTCGCATGTGGATATTCTTGCGAAGTATAACCACCTTTTGTGGCTTTTAAACCATAATCATTTCCCTTATATGGCTTTTCATTGAAATGTTTTTTATAATATTCCAAGATGCTATCGTTAGGAACAAGTAATTCAGCATGTGGCAAAATATAAGGTAAAAATAAAAAAAATGGTTTGTCTTTTACTCTGTTATCAACAAACTCCAATGCCTTTTTTTGAATAATATCTGGGGCATATTCTTTATTTTCAATCAGATTTTTATTGGCTTCCAATACGATTTTCTGACCATTTTGCCATAAATGATTTGGGTAATAACGGTGTGCTAACGTTTGGCAATTATAACCAAAGAATTGATCAAAACCCTGTTTGTTAGGATCTCCTTCCGAACCAACTGGTCCTAGTCCCCATTTACCAAAAGCACCAGTTTGATAACCTGCTTTTTGAAGAATTTCAGCCACCGTGCGCACAGAATCAGCAATTGGTTCTTGTCCTTCTGGGTCAACACCTTTGTTGCCACGGATATAAGTATGTCCCGTATGTTGCCCTGTCAATAGCGAAGAACGTGATGGCGCACAAACACTTGTTCCCGCATAAAATTGCGTAAAACGAACACCTTGCTTGGCTAATTTATCAATATTGGGAGTTTTGATAAGTTTTTGTCCGTTGATAGCGATGTCGCCATAACCCAAATCATCCGCTAAAATGAAGATGATATTCGGGCGAGTATCATTTGATTTTTGTTTATTTTTTTGTGCCAATAAAGTAACTGCTTGTGTGAACAGCAAGGCGACAGCTAATATGATTTTTTGCATGATGATGCTACTTTTAGATTACCTATAAAACAAAAACATACGTAGCAAACTGAATTACTACGTATGTTCTTAAAGACAAGAAATGTTTAATTATACCCAGGGTTTTGTTGATACAGCCCTACTTTTGTTCCTATTTCAGTGGCAGGCACTGGATAAATCAAAAAGTCGGATGTTACGGCATTGATTGTTAGAATTCCATCATTTTTTATCCAAGAATTCATTTTAGTAACAGCATTTCCAGAACGAACTAAATCGTTCCAACGGGTGCCTTCTCCTAAAAATTCTTTGCGTCTTTCTTCCAATAAAGTATCAAAAGTAACGTTCAAAATACTTGGTAATCCTGCACGATTTCTTACTTGATTCACCAAAGCATCTACTTCGGTTTGCGTGCCTTTTGCTCCTTTTAAAATGGCTTCTGCTTTCAATAAAAGAATATCCGCATAACGCAAAACGATAAAATTGATAGACCAATCTCTTCCATTTGTACCTCTTTTTGCCACATCAATATATTTCTTGATAAAAGGCTGAGAGTAAGATAATTGGATATTGAAAGCATTTCTTACATCCGACGAATTAGTTAAGTACGAAGTTTTAAGTTCTTTAGAAATATTAAAGTTACTTGCGCCATAACCATTACCATAAGCGTTTGAAATTCCTTGTCCCGTCCAAAAAGCAACTGGAGCAAGATGACTTGGAAAACCAGCACCATTCGAAGAACTCATAAACTGTACATCAAAAATTACTTCTTTATTATTTTCGTTGTCATAAGCAAAAACCGAAGAATAATTTGGTAATAATTGGTATTGATTACTCGCAATTACTTCATTAAAAAGCGAAAGTGCTTTATCGTATTCGTTGCTATTTAAGCCTGCACCTTCAATATTATACGTTGTTCCTGAGCGAGTTAGATAAACCAAACCTAATAAACCTTTTGCAGCATTGTTTGTAGCACGACCAACATTAACACCTGTGTAAGATGCAGGAAGATTTTGTACCGCAAATTCTAAATCTGCAATAATCAATTTATAAATATCTGCTACAGCACTTCTAGGTACAGATTCTACTTCTGCGGCTGTTAAAGGCTTTTCTACCAAAGGTACTTTTCCGAAAGTACGCACTAATTGAAAGTAATAGAAAGCTCTCAGAAAACGTGTTTCGGCTGTAAATCTTGAACGTAAAGTAGCATCTGTAATAATACTTCCTTTAGTTTCTAATGCCTGTAAAACTGAATTGGCATTGAAAATTCCGTTGAAATTGTCATTCCAAGCGCTGGCGATAAAACCTGTTGTGGTGATATTTGGAGAGAAATCATTGATTCCTTGCCAGTCACGGTTACCATCGTGTAATACATTTAGGTTATCGCTACGCATTTCACCTAACCAAAGTACTTGACTTGGATAAGAAGTTAATTTACTATAAACACCATTGACGGCTTGTGTAAAATCATTGGTATTTGTATAAAAACTTTCTGCTGTGGTACTTGAAACTGGTTTCTGGTCGAGCTGATCTTCGCAGGAAGTAAGCCCCAAGATGACAGCGCTAAGTGCTATATATATTGTTTTTTTCATGACTATAAAACGTGTAATTACGTGAATTAAAAAGTAAGATTAATACCTACAGAAGCAGTTTTGCTCAATGGCATTGCACCGTAATCGCCCGGAATTGGATAACTCCCATTTCCACTTACATTGGTGTTTTGGGCTTCTGGGTTTACGCCACCACGGTAATTATCGTGGTTAAACCAGTTTTGTAAAGCTACATAAACACGAGCAGAAGAGAATACGCCAGATTTTGCTAAATCTCTGAGATTATAACCAAAAGTAATATTTTGAATACGGATAAAATCAGTTGAATAAACCCAGTCGGATGTTACTTGTGGAACAGTATAAGTACTTGCTAGTTTTCCACGAGGAGCATCATAATTTTGATTTTCTGGTGTCCATCTTTCTCTCCAAATTCCTAAAATATTAGCGGTTGTACTTCCGCTGAAATCAATAGCACGACCAAAATATGAAAGAATTGAACCGCCAACTTGCCCATATACTTGTACGCTCAAATCAAAATTTTTGTATTTGAAATTGTTAGTGACACCCCAAGTATATTTTGGATTGGGTTGTCCATAAACTACTCTATCGTTTGCATTAATTACGCCATCGCCGTTCGCATCAAAATACTTTGTGTCGCCAACAGTTTGGTTTCTGATTTTAGCAACTTTCGGGTCATCCAAATCAGCTTGCGTTAAGACTCCAATTGATTTTGTTACATAATAACTAAACATTGGTAAACCCGGCTGTAAAATATAAGGCGCATTACTTCCGCTATATGCCGAAGGAATATAAATAGGAGAGCCATCTGCATTCAAAGAAATTACTTCGTTTTTATTGAAAGCAATGTTGGCATTTGTACTCCATTGGAAATCAGGCGTTACGATATTCCTTGAAGTAATGCCTAATTCAATTCCTTGGTTTTTTACAGAACCAATATTTTGTAAGCTAGTCGAGAAACCACTTGCTGCCAAAACAGGGAGATTCAACAACAAATCTGTACTTTTCTTGGTATAAGCATCAAAAGAAAGATTAAGGCGATTGTTGAAGAAAGCTGCATCAAAACCTAAATCATAAGTATTAGAAGTTTCCCATTTCAAGTTCGGATTCGCCAAACCTGCTGATACTTGTCCGCTTGCAACAGTAGGCGTATTTCCGCCGAAATTATATGAAGTACCAGACAAAGTAGGAATTGCACTATAATTTCCGATATTATTATTACCCGATTTCCCCCAGCTAAAACGCAATTTCAAATCGCTAATTTCTTTTATATCTTTCAAGAATGATTCTTGTGAAATTCTCCAACCGATTGATGCCGACGGGAAAGTTCCCCATTGGTTATTGATACCAAATTTTGAAGAAGCATCACGACGAATACTTCCTGTAATTAAATACTTACCTGAATAATCGTATTGGATTCTTCCATAATATGAAAAAAGAGTATTGTTGTTTTCACTCGTTGAACCTGTAACCGTTACTCCAGCAGCATTTGGAATTGCATTGCTAATCGTGTTCACGATATTATTGGCAAAACCACCAGCAGTATTGATGTTGAAAGATTCTCCATGAACTGAATTGAATGATACCCCAGCCACAGCCGAAACATTATGTACTTTATCGAAAGTCTTGATAAAATTCAAGGTGTTTTCGTTTACAAAGTTTTGTTTTCTGTAACCTCCATACGAACCACTTGCATTTTTTCCAGGATTGGTAATTCGTTCAGCAGCGCCACCAACTGCTACATAATCAGAAACATATTTTTTTGTTTGCTGATTTACGTCGTCATAATTGATGGTTGTTTTGGCAAACAAACTTGGCAAAATGTAATATTCAGCATAAACCGAAGTTAAGAGACGAGTATTTTTTGTTAATCCGATTGAATTATTCAAAATCGCATAAGGACTTACCAATCGAGGGCTACTCCAAGTATAAGTTGAAAACTCACCAGCACCTGTATTCAAACCTGCATTTGCTTCTACGACTGGAGAAATAGCGGCGATATTCATAATTGGACTATCTTTTCCGTCGCCTTGTGGCGTATTATTTTCAGAATAAGTTGGTGCTAGATTGATGCCAAATTTCAATTTTTTGTTTGCTTTTGCTTCGATATTAGCACGTACACCATAACTTTTAAAATCTGTATTGACCAAAGTAGCTTGTTGATTCAAGTAGTTTCCTGAAAAGAAATAACTCACATTTTCAGTACCGCCAGTTGCTGATAATTGATAGTTTTGGAAAGCCGCTTTTCTGTAAATAGCATCTTGCCAATCAACATAAGTTAAACCCGGATGCCCCTCTTGCGACCAACGTTCGTCTGGCATATATGAAGTATTGTACTCACCTGCTTTTAATCCTAATATTGCTCTACGTTGGTCATTCGTTTGGTCGGCTGTGCGTCCAGTTCCCGAACGAATCCAGTTTGTATTTGCTACTTCTGTGGCTACGCCAACCCATTCTTCTGCACTTAAAATATCCAATTTTTTAGCAACACTGCTAATGCCAGTATTGGTGTTTAAACTTATTTTCAACTTACCAGATTTTCCTCTTTTAGTCGTAATCAATACAACACCATTGGCAGCACGAGAACCATAGATTGCGCCCGCAGCAGCATCTTTTAGTACTTGAATACTCTCAATATCGTTAGCACTTAAATTTGCGAGTGGGCTCGTTCCGATACTTCCATCTGAGCTTTGTCCAGCAATATCCAAAGGAAATCC
Organism: Arcicella rosea; assembly: GCF_040543805.1. Classification (NCBI taxonomy): domain Bacteria; kingdom Pseudomonadati; phylum Bacteroidota; class Cytophagia; order Cytophagales; family Flectobacillaceae; genus Arcicella; species Arcicella rosea. The sequence continues at coordinate 331,460 of NZ_JBEUMS010000002.1, read as the reverse complement.
ATCCACTACATAAAGTGGTTCAGAACCTGCATTGATAGAACCCGTTCCACGGACTACAATACTTAAACCTGTTCCGGGTAAACCTGTTTGTTGTTTTACTTGTACTCCAGCCATTTGTCCGACAAGTGCTTGTTCGATTCTACCAATCGGTTTTTCTTCTAAATGTTTTGCATCAAAAGATACCACCGAGCCAGTAATGTCACTAGCTTTTTGTGTGCCGTAACCAATTACAACTACTTCATCTAAAGATTTTGCTTCGGGTTGTAGTGAAACATTAATTGTAGATTGGTTATTGATTTTTACTTCTTGTGGTAAATAACCGACGAAAGAATAAATCAAAGAAGCATCTTTTGCACTGACAGAAATCGAATATTTCCCATCTTGATTAGAAGAAACACCTCTTTGTGTTCCTTTAATGATTACGTTTACTCCGGGTAAAATATCGCCTTTTTCATCTCTAATAATTCCTGATATTACTTGTTCGCTAGATTTTGTAGGCTTTTGAGCAAAACTCTGTGAGCATGTACTCATTGAGACTAAAAGGATGGAAAAAAGGACTTGAAGTTTCCGTAAATTTTGTTTCCATTGTTTGTGTTGATCCATAACTTTTTTGTTTAAATTTTAAATTTGACAAATACTTTTCCTCCCATCATTTTTTGTGATGTTGCGTCGATTTGCCAAATGTTTAGGTTCGTTAGCACTAAAAAGCGCTAAGTCTTCATGGGTATTATGATATTAAATATGTAAGGAAAAATAAGTTTCGTAAAGTGTAATATTGACACATTTGTAACTACTCTATAAAACTTATGGGGCAAATGTATAATCTGTAAATTTTTCAGACAAGTACTTTTTAAAATATTTTATTAATTCATTTTTAATTGTGCAATTCAAATATTTTATTGAATAAATAGTGTGGAATTTGAAGGGAATTTGCCTTTAGTCTACTAAGTTTAAGGAGTTTTATTATAAGTTTTAGAAGATGTTAAAAGAGTTTTTTTGAAAATATAGCCTTTAAGATTTCAGCTTTGATGAGAGTATTTAATTAAAATTTTTGTATTGATATTGTCAATAGAGAAGGTACTGATTTGAAAAACAATCGTCCTTTATAATCAAATAAATCATAAAGGACAATTATTTATTTGATTTTATTCCAATCTTGAACACCTACTTTTTTCGACCAAACCTCGTGTGCTGTGATGAGTTCTTGTAGTATTTTAGGATGGTTTTCTGCTAAATTTTTGGTTTCTGTTCTGTCTTCTGCAATATTGTATAACTCCCAAGCTTGGTTATTTTCGGCAATGGCTTTCCAATTTCCTTTTCTAATCGCCCGACTGCCTTCATGTTCCCAAAAGAGTGCTTCGTGGGGTTTACTTTGTTTGCCTTCCAATTCATTTTTCAGACTGACTCCTTCTAATGGCGTAAGTTTTTTTCCGTTAAAAGTACTTGGGTATTGAACACCTGCATAATCCAACACCGTTGGAAAAATATCAATCAAATGGCTTGGACGGTTACTTTTACTTCCTGCTTTGATATGATTTGGGAAATAAGCAATAAATGGTGAAGCAATTCCGCCTTCGTGAGTATTCTTCTTGAATAATTTAAAAGGCGTGTTGCTGGCATTTCCCCAAGGACTTTCGTAACTATCTATCGAAGCAACCGAACCAGCTTCTCCGTTTTTTTGCGTTACATAATTCCAATTTTTCACATCGTCCGCACTTCCTCCGTTGTCGGAAAGAAAGAAGATAATGGTATTGTTTTCTTCACCAAGTGCTTTTATTTTCTGCAAAACTTCCCCGATTCCTGCGTCCATTCGGTCAATCATAGCAGCATAAATTGCCATGCGTGTATCCCATTTTTCTTTTTCTTCGGCACTGAGTTTATGCCAATCAGGCACATTTTCAAAACGATTGGAGAGTTCCCAATTTTTATCAATAATACCCAAGGCTTGTAGTTTTTTCAAACGTGTGGTTCTTAAATCATCCCAACCTTTCAAGTATTTTCCTTTGTATTTAGCAATGTCTTCGGGCAAAGCTTGAATTGGCCAATGCGGAGCATTATAAGCCAAATACAGAAAAAATGGCTTTTGGTTTTTATGCTGTTTATCTAAAGCATTGATGGCAAAATCGGTGATGGCTTGCGTGAGATATTTAGCAGTATCGTTCCGAATAATTTCTTTATTTCCTTCCAAAAAAGTAACCGTTCTGCCATCGTTGTACAGTGGTTGAGAATTAAAGTAGCTACTTCCGTTATTTTGCAAAGTAAAAGATTCATCAAAACCTCGATTCACTGCCCAAGCTGAAGGCACTAAACCAACATGCCATTTTCCTGAAACTATTGTAGAATAGCCAGCTTGTTTTAAGGCTTGTCCGATGGTGATACAATTTTCGTTGAGATAACCTTGATAGGCAGGAAAACCTTTGTCTTGTACCATATCGCCAATACCAGCTTGGTGTGAATACAAACCCGTAAGCAAAGAAGCACGTGAAGGACAGCAACGACCCGCATTATAAAACTGTTTGATAATGAGACCATTATTTGCCAATTTGTCTAAATTGGGTGTTTTGATTTCAGCGCCAAATGCTCCAATGTCCGAAAAACCTAAATCATCGGCTAGGATAACAACAATATTTGGCTGTTTTTTTTGAGCCAACAATGGTTGGAAAGTTGAGGTCAATAAAAGCCCTACGCTTAGAATTTTCTTGAGCATTTTATTTTTCTGCGGGTAAACCTTTTGTGAGAAGACTATCTAAACCTCCGATATTATAGCCCAATTGATAGCCAAAAGTTTGTAAAGTATCAGCGGCTTTTCCACTTCTGTTTCCCGAACGACAATACAAATAAATCTTCTTTGACTTATCTAATTTCTGAATTTCTTCAGAAAATTTTTCGGAACGAATATTTATATTTTGAGCGTACTTTAAATGTTTTGTACTGTACTCTTCTGGCGTGCGGACATCTACTAAATAAGCCTTCCCTTTCTGAATTTCTTTCAAAATTTTCTTACTCAATTTTGTATCAACAGTGATTTTATTGGCTGTTTTTTGAGTATAAACTTGGTGACTTGCTGTTTGTGCATTGCTCAAAACTGCTGAAAGTAAAAGGGCGAATGTGAAGAGGTATTTTTTCATTTAATTATTATGTTAGGGCTGTCGGCTATCGGTCTTCGGCTTTCAGCTTTAGGATTATGGCTTTGGGTTTTCTGCTGTCTGCTATTGCATTGGTCTTCGGATATTAGCTATCGTTTTAAAGTTGCTAATAGTGACGAATTATCGACAACAAAAATCCTAAATCTGAAAGCCGATGACTGATTGCCGAAAGCAGACGACTGAAATCCAATAAACTATTTTATTTTAATCACTTTACTGGCACTAAAGCCAATTCTATGGGCAATTACGTAGAGAGAATCTCCTTTTTGGATGTGAAATGGTTTTGAATAAACTTGCCATTCTTTATCTTTTTCATGCTTTTTATAAGCTATTGAAGCTCCTTTAGTCGCCGAAATAATACTTACTTTTCCTTCTTTCAGTGAGATTTCTGGTGAAGAGGTTTCGGGAGCTTTATCTTTCCCTTGCCACCACGAAGCTACTAATTCATTTTCAGGAATTGCACCTAAATCACCAAATTGCTTTATCCATTCAAGATGTTTTTGGCGTAATTCAGTAAGTTTTGCTTTGTAAGTTGGATTATTGGCTAAGTTTTTAAATTCATAAGGATCGGTTTGCGTATCAAAAAGTTCTTCTTCTGGTTTTGAGTTTCTGAACCAGTATGCTTGTTGATCATTTAATTTTCCAGCTTCTTTTAAACGAAGAATTTCTTGCATACTCTTTTGACTTAATCGGTATTTAAGGTTCTGATAATAAGGCTTTTCAGGTTGATAGTTTTTCAAATATTTAAATCGACCATCGCTTACTGCTCGTACTCTATCATATTCACTGTCCATTCTATCACGGGCAGCATAAATGTATTTTCGGGCAATTTCACTTTTTTGTTTACCCAGAAAAGCCTGTCCTTGAATATATTTTGGAATAGGAATATTCGCTAAAGACAATACAGTAGGAGCGAAGTCCACAAAGCTGAGTAATTGACTATCAGTCGTCCCTGCATTTTTAGCATTTGGAAAACGAATGAGCATCGGTACTTTTAAGCCTCTGTCATACAATTCTCTTTTCACAAAAGGTAAACCATCACCGTGGTCACTGTAAAAGAAAATAATCGTATTATCGTATAAACCATCATCTTTGAGTTGCTGTAAAATATCCCCAACTTGTTTGTCCATGATTTCAACATTAGAGAGAAAACGAGCAATGTCTTTTCTAATAATGGCATTGTCAGGATAATATGGTGGAACAATTACCGAATCTAGATGCACAGAAAGAGGTTCTTTATCACGAGAAAATACTTGTGATTCATGTGTAATCATTAAATTAATTACTGAGAAAAAAGGCTGATTTTTGTCTTCCCTTCCTCGCCAATTTGCTGTTTTGCTGTTCTCATTCCAGACTGTTACTGGTGCTTCAAACTGATAATCTTGTTTTTCATTATTCGTGCAGTAATAGCCCGCTTTTCGTAAATATTCCGGAAAACATTTTACTTGTTCTGGAAGTAACGCAGAATAAAATGGCACAGAAAGTTTTTGTGAAACGGCAGTTTGTAAGGTTCGCATATTATGAGCACCAATTGAAGTTTGGTACATGCCCGTAATTAAAGTAGCTCTACTTGGCGCACAAACTCCAGCCGTAGAAAATACATTGGTATAACGAACTGCTTCTTTTGCTAGTTTATCCAAATTGGGCGTTTTAGCTATTTTTTCACCAAAACTTCCTAAATGTGGAGACATGTCTTCACAAGTAATCCAAAGAATATTCGGCTGTTTTGTTGTTTTATTTTGTTGAAATGCAAAAGTTTCTTTTAGGCTAAAAGAAAGAATTAAGCCTAGAAGTAAGATTTTTCGAATAGCCATTTTGATGATTTATCATAAAAAAAGCCTATGAATTTTTCAGCAATTCAGCTTCAAATTCATAGGCTTTAAAATTTATTCGATGATTTTAGAAAGTGAAACGAAGCGTTACACCATAAGTAGCTGGGTCACCTAATACAGCAGCGTAATGTCCTGCATTTCCTGCTGCTGGTAATAATTGTTCGAAATAATCTTTGTTTAAGATATTTCTACCCCAAATTAACACTGAAAGTCCATTTGAAGCACGGAAACCAATTCTACCATTTACGATATTGTAACCTTCAATATTCAAAAATTTAGATGGTGAAGCACTTGATGAGAACGTTGTACGAGCATAAGAATCAAGTGCGATAAAGTAATTTCCTTTCAAAGTCATGAATTTTCCAGCAGTACTGAATTCTCCCCCTAATGAACCTGCCCATTTTGAAATTCCCGGTAAATCACCACCAGAAACATCTTTGAAAGCTGACTCTCCACCTGTTTCTTCTAATGGAACTGGTGCATTTTTAAATGAAACATATTTTCCATCAGTATATGAAACCGCTCCGTTGAATGTGAAATGACTACCCACTCTGATACTTCCGTCAACTTCAACTCCTTTTACTCTTACTTTTTCAGCATTTGCTAAATAACCTCTATTTACACCAACTTCAGCCGTTTGAACTTGCGTTTGGTAATCTTTAATTTCAGTATTATAAATAGTTACATTTAAAGAAGTCTGAGATGTTGGTCTTGTTTTTACGCCAATTTCATAGTGAGTTACAAATTCAGGCTTTACTTTAGCTAAATCAATTAAAACGGCTCCATTAGCAGTTGGAAGTCCTCCAAGGTTTACACCGACTGGCTTATAACTATTTGCATAAGTAGCAAAAACATTCAAAGATTTAGTTGGTTTGTATGCCAATGTTACTTGTCCAGATAAATTGTTTTCGTTTACACTAAAATTAAATGCTTGATTTGTATAAACACCATTTTTTAAAGCCAATAAAGCTGGGTCAGTTGTTTGTAAACCGCCGTAAGTTTCACGTTTGTAATCCACATCTTTTTTATCGTAGTTGAAACGAAGACCCGGTAATAAATGTAATTTTTCAGTGATTGACCAGTCAACTTGGCTAAATACAGCAGCACCTAAAGTTTTAAGTCTTGAAGTTGTTTTTGTTCCAAAACCATCAAATAAACCTGGTGTTTTCCATAGTGCAGAAGTTGAACTTTGTGAGAATCTCCACTGTGCTGAACCTGATTCTTCTGTTTGAACTGGGTCAGATGTTAAAAGTTGGTCAATCAAAAATACGCCAAAAACACCGCTCAATCTTTCAGAAAATTGTCCTGCATAACGAATCTCTTGTGTCCATTGGTCATGTCTTGAGTTTCCTTGCGATTTAGTTAAAACTGGTAAGCCAATAAAATCTCTATCATTTGATGGATCCCAAATCCAGTAACGCCATGCAGTTGTTGAAGTAAGTGTTCCTTTACCAATTTTAGCATCAACATTGATAGACGCACCACCAAAATCGTTGTTTACTCTCCACGGAGAATCTGCATCTGTAATTCTATCAAAAGGATTTGTTGTTGGTAATTTATAACCCAAGTCAGCAATAATGGCATTGAATTGACGATAAGCAGCACGTTTTGTTGTTACTACACCAGCCACAACCGTTGCATTTCCATCTGGTCTTTGACGAGCATTATCTCCTGCAAAAGTAATATTTACATTTTCAGATGGTGTATAAAGTAATTGTGCTCTAAAACCTAAGTTATTTAACGAGTTTGTTGGTTTTAAAGTAGTTGTATTAAAAATTGTTCCATCTCTTTGTGTACCAGAGAATGAAACTCTAGCTGCCAATGTTTTGCTGATTGGTCCTGTGATAGAAGCTTTTGCTTGAATATAATTTAAGTTACCATAACTTGTTTCAAATGTTGCTCCTGGTGTAAAGCTTGGGGCTCTTGTTGTGATGTTAAAAGCACCAGCAGTAGTGTTTTTACCGAAAAGCGTTCCTTGTGGACCACGAAGTACTTCGATACGGTCAACATCAACAAAGTCGATAGCCGTTGCCGCAGGTCTTGCATAATATACTCCATCTACATAAAATCCAACGCCTGGATCAATGCCATCGTTAGTAAGCCCAAACGACGAACCTAATCCACGAATATTCAATGTTGTATTTCTACCATTTGAAGAATATAATTGTACTGAAGGAATTAATTCCTTCAAACGGTTAGGGTTAAACGCTCCTGCATCTTCTGCTTTTGCACCACTAATCACAGCAATTGGAATTGGAATATCTTGTATCGACTCTTGGCGACGTCTTGAAGTAACTACTACATCAGAAAGTTCATTAGTGCTTTCTTCGATAGAGATTTCTACTTTATTGGTATTGATTACGACTTCTTTTTTCTGATAACCTACATAAGATATCACTAAAGTAAATGGCAATTTTTGCCCTGTAATTAACGAAAACTCTCCATTAGCATCTGTAGAAGCACCGTTAGTTGTTCCTTTAATCACTACTGATGCTCCGATGATTAAGTCATTTGTTCTTGAATCAACTACTTTACCTGAAATAGTTGCATTGATAATTGGCTTATCTTGAGCTGATGTTAAAAGAGGTAATATTATTGCCAAGATTAGCAAGGTTGATTTGAAAATTTGTTTCATCGAGTGATAGATATTTTATGTTATTATTATGTTTATTTCAGGAATTAACTCTATGAGTTTTATAGACTAATTTCCTTTAAAAAAATCCTAGAATGGTATTTCTAAGACTTCCAATTGTAATCATATTCGATAATGAGTGCAAGTTAAGTATTTTATTCTATATAGTATATCATTTTTATATACTATTGATAAAATTCATTAATTTGTATAATTTGTTATTGAAATAATATTAAAAATTGACTTATAATGTAGTTTATTGGATGAAAAATGAGAGAAATACTTTGAGTAACAATCACAGAATTCTGTAATTAGCATGTCGATTGCATGAGGTAAGACCGCCAACACCAGTACCAGAGTTAAAGCGTGGGATTAAATGTTTCATAGTTTTGATAGGTTTAACTTTATTAAAGAATAGTATGAGCATTAGAACAATAAAAGACTATTACTCTAATGCTCAATTGATTTACTTACCACCACTAAACTGAACTTTATAGCGTTCAGCGGCATGTTCAACATCAATTAATGGATAGATATTATACTTGGCAGCTTCTGAATCGAAGAGTGCTTTTAATTCTTTAAGTTTCTCAGGATACTTCTTCGCCAAATTTACTCTTTCGTTAAAATCCTCTTTCAAATTATACAATTCCCATTCTTCTTTATCAGGATTGTTTTCAATATTCGGAGGCGTTTCACCTTTGTAAGTAAAGGTTTCTAAAGTATTGGGATGATGTGCCGCACCTGCTTTCCAACCATCTTTATAAATGGCTCTGTTTCCAAAAATGGTAAAGTATTGTTGCGTATGCTGTTCAGGAGCTTTTGCATCACCAAAAGAATACGCTAAACTTTTGCCATGAATTGGGTCTTGTTTGATGCCTCTCAATACTTCTGGCTGTTGAACACCAACGATTTCTTCGATAGTTGGCAAAATATCTGTTACGTGTCCAAACTGAGTACGGACTTCGCCTTTTTCTTTGATACCATTTGGATAATGTACAATCAATGGATTGTGTGTTGCTCCTTCAGCGTTGGCATCACTTTTCCAGAATTTGAAAGGTGTATTGGTTGCTTGAGCCCAACCTAAAGGATAATTGGCTACTGATTTTACATCTGGAGTACCGATTTTATCGTATTCGCTTAAAATATACTTTTTGTATTCTTCACGAGTAATATTATCTGCTCCAAAACGAATGGTTTTATTAGTTACTCCATATTCTAAACCTTCTTTACTGCCTCCATTATCACCAATGATGACGAAAATAGCAGTATTATCCAATTGTTTACTTTCCTTCAAATGATTGACCAAACGACCAATTTCATAATCGGTATATTCTAAAAAGCCAGCATATACTTCCATAAAACGAGCGTACAAATGTTGTTCTTCAGCAGGTAAATCTTTCCAAGCTTTGATAAAATCGTTTCTTTCTGGTAAAACTGCATTGGCAGGAATTACGCCCAATTTCTTTTGGTTCGCAAATACTTTTTCTCTGAAAACATCCCAACCTTCATCAAATTTGCCTTTGTATTTATCGCTCCATTCTTTTGAAACTTGATGTGGTGCGTGTGTAGCTCCAGGAGCAAAATACAAGAAGAAAGGTTTGTTCGGAGCAATTGCTTTTTGTCTAGTAATGTAACTAATGGCTTTGTCGGTCAACTGAGCCGTTAGATGTCTGCCATCAGGTTTGATATGTTGATTATCTTCAACTAAATCTGGTTTGTACTGGTCGGTTGCACCGCCCAAGAAACTAAAGTTATGGTCGAAACCTTTGCCAGAAGGCCAACGTTCGAAAGGACCTAAATCGGTACTTTCATCATCTGGCGTCAAATGCCATTTTCCTAACTGATAAGTACTATAACCATTTTCACGAAGTACTTCGGCAATTGTTCCTTTATTTGGTTTGATGTGACCATCATAACCAGGATAATCTGCTGATAAGTAAAAATGTGGGAAAAGTCCCATGCCAACAGAATGATGATTGCGACCAGTCAACAATGCCGCACGAGTAGGAGAACAAATTCCTGCGGTATGAAAATTGGTATAACGAAGTCCGTTATTTGCGAGGGCATCAAAAGTTGGTGTATTAATTAATCCACCAAAAGTACCTGTTGCGCCATAGCCAACATCGTCTAATAAAATCACAACAACATTGGGAGAACCAGCTTTAGCTTTCTTCAAATAATCAACTTTGTAAGGCGTTGATGTTTTGTGTGATTTTGTAATTTTTCCTTTCCACTCTTGTTCAGTCTGAGCGAATAAATTATTGGCTGAAGTCATTAAAACTGCACCAGCGAGTAATGGTAAGTAAGGATTTCTTTTTTGTTTCATCTTCTTTAATTAAATGAGTTGAAATATGAGTATCGTTTAAATTTTCTTTTGAATACTTGAAAGGGGAATAATTTTCTGGTTTTTACTTTGTTGTTTTTTCTTGAATAAATCAGGATTACCAATCACCGTAATTAGTAGAATTACCAATGGTGGAATTAATGCGATAAATCTGGTTGTGGATGAAGTAATTTGTGTTTTCATAGTAATTCAATTTTAATCTATGGAATAAGTATATTAATTAAGATTTAAAAAATCTCTTGCTAAGTTTTACAAGAGATTTTTTATGGTTTGTTGATTATTTAGGAAGATATTCAATCGTTATTTTATCAAATTTCCCATTGTATTTGAACGGTGTTTCATAACGATTTGAAACAGGACTGTTCAAATCTGCACCAACATCAACGCCGTCTTTATAAAAGGCAATGTACTTGGCTTCTGAATAATAAATAGTTCTTTTAGCTACTAATTGCCCATTAATATACAATTCAGCATTTCCCGATTCTGGATCAATATTTTGAGCAATTAAACTTTTAGCATCGGTAGGAGGTTGATAATTAAATTGATAAGAAAGTTTTACTTTACCCGCTGGCAGTACTTTATCTGCTTCTAAATGTCTGATAATTGTACCTGTATTATTGGCTACTTGAAATTTACCATCTTTGATAAATAGACTTAAGCCTTCAAATGAACCACCTGTTGAGAACAAAATGCCTTCGTTTCCTTTTACATAATCTACTTCCGTAGAGATTTTAAAAGAAGTTTGAATGAATTGAGGTCCGCTAAAATTCAAAATCTGGTCGATTCCTTGATACAGCACAATCTTGTCGCTATTGCCGAAAATACTTCGTTTTCTCTCACCGCTTGGTGTCGTATCTTGCAAAGGATATACATTGTATTTGTAGGCTTCTTGATCGAATAAATCTTGTAATTCCTTTAGTTTTTCTGGATATTTTTTCGCTAAATCAATACGGTCGTTGAAGTCTTCATTTTGGTTATACAGTTCCCAAACGTCGTTTTTGAAATCTGTTCCCGGCTCATGATAAACGGCCGCTTTCCAACCATCTTTATAGATAGAACGTTTCCCTTTGATTTCATTATGCTGAACTGTATGAGTGCTTTTGGCTTGCGCATTTTCAAATGAATAAACAAGACTTTTTCCTTCAAATGGTTTTTGAGTTACGCCATTGATGGTTTGAGGAAATTCTCCTTTAATCAATTCCAAGGTTGTCGGAGCAATATCATTAACATAACTGTACTGATTGCGGATGCCACCTTTTTCTTTGATGCCTTTTGGATAGAAAATAATCAAGGGATTATGTGTTCCTCCTTCTGAATTTCCATCAACTTTCCATTGACGGAATGGCGTATTCGTCGCTTGTGTCCAACCATAAGGAGCATCTTGAAAAGCGTGTTCAGTTCCTAATTTTTCGATATTTTTAATGGCTTCTTCAATCTGCTTTTTGTTTTCGAGACTGCTAATATAACCATTGATTGTACCATGCTTTGTACTCGGACTAGAACCATTATCACCGATAATGGCAACAATTACGGTATTATCCAATTGTCCGATTTCTTTTAAGTAATTCACTACTCTACCAAATTCATAATCAGCATGAGTCAGGAATCCTGCGTAAATCTCCATGTAGCGAGCGTACAGTTTTTTCTCACCTTCAGAAAGACTTTCCCAAGCTGGTACTTTTGCATCACGAGCTGGTAAAACGGCATTGGCAGGTACAACGCCTAATTTCTTTTGGCGAGCCAATACTTCTTCTCTGTACCAATCCCAACCTTTGTCAAATTTTCCTTTGTACAAATCACTCCATTTGGCATCTACTTGGTGTGGTGAATGAATCGCTCCAGTGGCAAAGTACAAAAAGAAAGGTTTTTCTGGAGCAAGCGATTTTTGGTTAGCGATGTACTTAATCGCTTTATCTGCCAAAAGTGTACTTAAATGTTTGGTGTTTGGTTCAATGTCGATAACACTATTGTCTTCGTACAAATTAGGGTGATACTGTTCTGTATGTCCCAAATGCCAACCATAAAAATGTTCAAAGCCTTTTCCTGATGGCCATCGGTCAAATGGACCAACTGCCGAAACTTCATTGATGGGCGTTAAATGATATTTCCCAACGGCAAAAGTGCTATAATTGTTGGCTTTCAAGATTTGTGCAATGGTTGCTTTATCATCTGGCAAACGTCCGTCATAACCCGGAAATCCCGTTGCCGTTACAGGAAAAAGTCCCATGTGAACTGAATGAGAATTTCGACCTGTCAATAATGCTGCTCTGGTTGGCGAGCAAATTCCTGTTGTATGAAAATTGGTATAACGTAAACCATTATTGGCTAAACTATCCAAAGTTGGCGTGTGCATTAAACCACCAAAAGCACTTGAAGTACCAAAACCAGCATCATCAATTAAGAGATAAACAATATTTGGAGCATTTTTGGGTGCTTGTGGTTTTGCTGGCCACCATTCTTTGGAGTCGGCAAGTGTTTTACCAATTTTTCCTTGAAATACTTCTTGTGTATTTTGGCTAAATGTTGTCTGCGTAAAAAATATACTTACAGCAAAGGCAAACATTCTTTTTTTATGTACTTGTATGAATTTCATATTTAAGGTTTTATTATTAAAGAGCAAAAAAATAATTACGCTTTTCCCTTTTAATAGCGGTGTACTTAAGTTCACCACCATTGATTTTTTGTATTCAGTACTATTAAAATTCCTTCTCACCATATTCAGTCTTCGTTGATTTTACTTTCTTGCTTGACTCGTTCAAGCGAATACCCAAGCTCAACTGTAATACTCGGTCATATTTGATATAATCGGTATAAGAGTAAAAAGTGGCTGATTGCGTTGTGATTTTTTGACTGTTGGATTGAAAAATATTGTTCAGCTGTAAGCCAATTGTTCCTTTATTGTTCCAGATATTTTGTTTCAAACCGATGTTTGACAGTAAAATTCCACCGTCATTTCCTTGTGAAGTAATAGTGGCAGAAACATAATTCAAATCCCATTGCAAGCGAAGCGTTGGGTTTATCGTAATACTTGTATTGGCATTGATGGTATAATTCAAACTATTTTTACTTGCGTTGGCATCGTTCAAAATATTTGAAACCCTAAAATCATACACACTTGTACCTACATAAAATCGCCACCAGTTGGTCGCTTTAATATCTGCTGAAATTTCTAAACCCGTAGAAGTAGCATCGCCTCCGTTGGTATAAGACCTGCCTAAAATAATTCGATTGTCTATATAATTGGTTCTGAATACTTTATTTTGGACAAAACTGCGAAAAGCAGTCGTCACCAATTTTAAATTTGACCATGTTTTGCTGTAAGAAAGCTCGATAATATCGGCGATTTCTGGTTTTAAATTCGGGTCGCCATTTTCAATGGTTTCTTTGTGGCGGTGATTCAAGAATGGAGAAAGTGACTTTATCGTAGGCCAATCTATTCTTCGATTATAGCCCAAACGTAAATCCTGACTATTGTTTACTTTCCATAAAAATTGAGCCGACGGGAATAAATTAACTTGTTGATATTGATACGTTTTAGCCTGTTGTTGGTCTTTCAAACTTCTGTCCATATCTTCCACACGCAAACCCACATTATAACTTAATGCTCTATAAACATTTTCAAATTGTACATAACCCGCTCTTATTTGCTGATTTACGTCGATGGCATCATTGAAAAGTGGGTCGAAGTAGGCGGGAGCATCAATCGCAGTCTTTCTATAATAATTAAATGTTCCATTTTGCTTAAAACTTCTTAGTACTGCTCCTGCACCAAATTTTCCTGTTTTTCCAATAGGCAAAGTATAATCTGCTTGTAATCGTAGGGCATTCAGAGGCGAGTTTTCATTGGTTTTTTCTAACAAGAAAACTGATAAATTACTTTCGTATTTATCAGAATTACTGAGCGGACCACCCAAAACAGAATGCTCATAAATTCCTACTAAAGCCAATTTGGCTTTGTTAGAAAATGTATGAGTATAGTCTAAATTTACCGAACTGAAATCACCCGAACGCACGAAAGTATTTTCGTTGAAAGTAAGTGCTGGAGCGGTGGAAAACTGTGTTTGAAACAAATTGGTAGAACCAGCCGCAAAGTATTCCTGATAATGCAAATCTGCCTGACGAGTCGTTTCTTTATAAGCTTTGTATAAATTGAAAGAAAATGAATTATTGGCATTTGGATTATAAGCAAAACCCGTTCTGAAAGAATACTGATAATCTTTATAATCTCTCAGTCCATCAGAAGGTAAGTACGTCAAAGTATCTTTGTAAATGGTTCGTACTTCTCCGATGCGTCTGCCGTTAATGTCATAGCGTCTGTAATCTGCTGAGGCATAAAAATCCCATTTTTTGCTACCGTAATTGAGTGTTAAATCTCCTCCAAATCTTGAAGGGTTTCCACCGCCAAACATTCCGTTACTGGTTAAACTCCAACCTTTGTTAACATTTTGTAAAGTGATAATATTGATAATCCCAGTCTTTCCGTCGGCATCATATTTGGCGGAAGGCGAAGTAAGAATTTCAATATTTTGAATGGTATTCGCTGGTAATTGCGACAAAATATCCGCCGGTGTACGGTTGGATGGCTTTCCATTAATCAATACAATAAAACCCGCACTGCCACGAAGTGAAATATCGCCTTCGCTGGTAACGGTTACTGACGGAAGTTTCTGTAATAAATCAAGTCCTGTTCCATTGGTAGCTAATTGAAACTTTTTAGGGTCGATAATTTGCTTGTCTAAAGCAATAGTAGTTGTACTTTTTTGTCCCGAAACAATTACTTCGTTCAATACACTATTTTGTTGTTTTAGCCGAAAAGTGGGAAAAGAAATACTCTTTTTATTATCTGCATAAAATGCTTGTTGAAAAGTTTCATAACCCACAAAACGAACTTTGATAATGCCTTTTTCCAGAATGAGGCTTTTAAAAGTAAAGCTTCCTTTTTCATCTGTCACTGTTCCTGCCACAGCTTTCTTATCATCTGCCCAGATTTCGACATTGGCAAAAGAAACAGGTTGTGAAGTTTGACTATCAATTACTTTTCCTTCCAAAACCAAGTTTTGGGCCTGTATTTTGGTCGAAAACACAGCAAAGCTTAGGAATACCAAGTAATAAAATTTGTAAAGTTGTTTCATTTGTTTCTTGAGTATATTTTTTTGCCATTGATGGATTAACGGCAAAAAATATTTTGAAGAGCTTTTATGGAATTTATAAATGGCTGACAGTTTAGCGAGTATTCAAAAGATACTCACGAGCATCATTTTGATTCATGCGAGTATTCAAAAGATACTCACGAGCATCGTTTTGATTCATGCGAGCATTCAAAAGATACTCACGAGTATCGTTTTGATTCATGCGAGTATTCAAATGATGCTTCGGAGTATTAATTTCATTCATGCGAGCATTAAAAAGATACTCCGAAGCAAATTTTGATTCAATTGATTGAAATAAAGAATAGAGCTTATTTCAAATCTATCGTTACATTGTTAATCTTCCCCGTATAAGTAAAAGGGATATTGTATTTCTCGGTTACAGCAGTTACTTGGTCTTTTCCGACTTCGATACTCTCGTAAAAACCTACGGCTGGCAAGCTTCTTTTTACTTTTACTTCGCTTACTTTTTTATCATTGATGTATAAAATAGCTGTGGCAGGAGCGTTGTTGACACTTTCAGTCCCTTCGTAGTTGAAATCTACTTTTAATGAATTCTTACCAGCTTTTATCACATCGCTTGAAGTAGCATAAACTTTTTCGTCGCCATTATTGTAGGTAAACCACAATTGATTTTTCTGTACATAAAGACTTAATCCGCCTGCTTTACCGCCAACAGCCAATAATACGCCATCAGCACCTTTTTCTGGTACAACTACATCGGCAGTGATGCTCAAAGAACGACCGCCTAATTTTGGAGCAGAACCTTCAAATAACTGTGAAGTTTGTGGATATAAAACCAATTGTTTACGATGATCAAAAATGGTTGGAGCCGCCAATGGAATCGTACCGTCTTTCAATGGATAGATATTGTATTTCCACGCTTGTGCATCAAAGAGTTCTTTCAGTTCTTGTAACTTCTTTGGGTTTTTAGTTGACAAATCGTTACGCTCGTTGAAATCCTCATTCAAATTATAAAGCTCCCAAACATCTTTCTCGAAATCTTGTTTTTTCACGTGCAAAGTACCTGCTTTCCAGCCGTCTTTATAAATTGAACGAGAACCCATGATTTCATAATGTTGAACCGTATGGCGAGAAGGCGACTTCGCATTATCAATGCTATACGCTAAACTTGTTCCTTCAATCGGCTCTTGCGGATAACCATTAATAACCGTCGGAACTTTTACACCAGTCAATTCAACGGTTGTCGGTAAAATATCAATCAAGTGCGTGTATTGATTACGAATACCGCCTTTGTCTTTGATGCCTTTTGGCCAGAAAATAATCAAAGGATTATGTGTTCCACCTTCTGAATTGGCATCTTGTTTCCAATGTTTGAAAGGAGTATTCGTAGCCTGAGCCCAGCCTAATGGATAATTTGGACTTGAGTTTTCAGTTCCGATTTGGTCAATTAAAGTAAGATTTTTCTTCAAACGTTGTTCAGGCGTCAAATCTGGATCAAAATTACGATGCGCTCTTCCTTCAAAAGTCCCTTCTTTACTAGCACCATTATCACCTACAGAAACAATTACAAGGGTATTTTCTAATTGACCGCTTTCTTTCAAGAAATTAATAACTCTACCAATTTCCAAGTCGATATGCGTTAAGAAACCTGCATATACTTCAAAAAACTTAGCATATAATTTCTTTTCATCGGGCGATAAAGCATCCCAAGCTTTTAAGCCCGGTCCACGTTCTGGCAAAACGGCATCTTTAGGAATTACGCCCAAACGTTTTTGGTTTTCGATGACGATTTCACGGTATCTATCCCAACCGAAATCAAATTTTCCTTTGTATTGGTCACTCCAATATTTATCTACTTGGTGCGGTTCGTGCCCAGCACCCGGCGTGAAGTACAAGAAAAATGGTTTTTCAGGAGCAAGTGATTTTTGTTCGGCAATCAAATTAATGGCTTTATCAGCCATTTGTGTACTAAATAATTTACCTTTTTCTGGAATTACTTTCTTGGTATCTTCCCAAACTACAGGATTATACTGGTCGGTTGAACCGCTCAAAAATCCATAATAATGGTCGAAACCTCTACCCGTTGGCCAGCGAGAAAAAGGACCAATTGCCGTTGCGTCGCTTGGCGGTGTTAAATGCCATTTACCAACAGCATAAGTATTATAACCATTTTCACGAAGGATTTCGGCGATGGTTGCTTTTTCAAAAGGCATGTAGCCATCATAGCCAGGCGTTCCACCACCAGTATTTGGGAATAAACCCATGTGAACTGAGTGTGAGTTACGACCTGTCAACAAAGCCGCACGAGTTGGAGAACAAATGGCTGTGGTGTGGAAATTGGTATAACGCAAACCATTGGACGCCAGACTATCTAAAGTAGGCGTTTTGATTAAACCACCATAAGTACTGACAGCGCCGAAACCAATATCATCTAATAAAATCCAAACGACGTTTGGGGCATTTTTAGGTGCTTTGGTATAACGTTCTTGCCATGATTGTTGTGTTTCGCCTAAAGTTTTTCCTAATTTTCCTTGAAAAGCTTGGGTTGGGTCGTGCTGTGCAAAAATACTTGAACTAGATAAAAGTCCAGTTAATGCCAGCGAAGCAGTTAGTTTTGAAAACTGTTTTGGTTTTTTGTGAATCATCATAATGCTTTTTCAATGTTAATATGTTACCTATGGATTATATTAATTGATACATTTTAAAGAGGACTTCAATGCAAATCTTGATTACTTCTTCAACTCAGGATGACGCTGCTGATATTTTTTGATATGAGAGTCATCGGCTGGTAATCTTTGTGGAAGTGTTTTTGGCGTTTCACCGATACTTTTTATTTTTTTGTCTAAAGCTGATAGTAACTCGTTTGCTTTTTCTGGACTACTTTGGTATAAATTTTTCGTTTCGGCTACATCATCTTTCAAGTTGAATAACAATGCTTCTGTAGCAGGATTTTCTTTTCCGTTTAAGTAATTTTTAGAAGCTGGTTGTGCTAAACGGATTTTCCAATCTCCTTTTCTGAAAGCTTCTACTTTTCCGTTGGAATAATAGATAAATTCGTCACCTTTTCTTTTTCCATTACTTGTCAGAATTGAGCTAATGTCTTCACCATCAATAGGATTTGAAAGTTTTGATTGATAACCTGCTAATGTTAAAATGGTTGGAAAAATATCTAAATGTAGCGCCAAGTCATCATACACAGTTCCTGCTTTTATTTTTGCTGGCCAATGGAAAATCGCTGGTACTCTTTGTCCACCTTCAAAAGTTGTTCCTTTGCCATTTCTTAAATTTCCTGCTGAACCGCCTTCAATATCAAAAATCAACCAAGGACCATTATCGCTGGTGAAAATCACCAAAGTATTGTCTTCAATTCCGTTTTTCTTCAAAGCTTCTACTACTTGTCCAACGCTCCAGTCCAATTCTTCAATTACATCGCCATACAAACCTCTTTTTGATTTTCCTTCAAAAGCTGGAGAAGCGTGCAAAGGCACATGTGGCATGGTATGTGGCAAGTACAAAAAGAAAGGTTCTTTTTTGTGTTTATCAATAAACTTAATGGCTTCTTCTGTATAAGTTTTAGTCGTATATTTTTGGTCAATATTGTATTGTTCTACTTCATTTCCACGCAAATATGCTACGCCTTGCATATCATTGCTGTAAGGGATTCCAAAGTATTCATCAAAACCATTTTGCAAAGGCAAATATTGACGGTGATGTCCCAAGTGCCATTTCCCGACGATTCCTGTTGAATATCCTTTGGTTTTCAAGGCTTCGGCAATGGTTAATTCTTCTTTAGGAATACCATTGAAACTTTCAGGGAAAAACACACCATCAACACCTTGACGACGTGGATAACGCCCTGTCAATAAACCAAATCTGGATGGACTACAAACGGGAGATGTTGAATAAAATGAAGTAAATTTCAGACCATCATTAGCGAGTTTATCAATATTAGGCGTACGAATATCTTTCGCTCCGAATGTACCAATATCGCCATAACCCAAATCATCCGCCATAATTACGACAAAATTTGGTTTTTTCGGAGGCGTTTTTTGAGCCAATAAACTCGTAGCGGACAACATTCCTAAGAGGAAAGTAGTAGTAATTCTAAACGTAAATTTCATCATGCTTTTACATTTATTGAGTAATTGAATTGTGAGTTAGTGATTGAGTGAATTAGTGATTTTTTGAGACAAATAGTATGAATCTAATTATCAAATAAATATTTAAAAGTATTGCTTGATAAAGGTTTATGGACGAAACCTAAAACTACGTTTCCTTAAAATCACTAATTCACTCAATCACTAACTCACAACTTCATTACTTCCAAAGTGTGTTCTGTTCTAACAAAGGATTATTGTCAATTTCAGATTGAGGAATTGGGTATAGTCTGTGTTTGTCAGCTGCATTAGTTTTGCCTACTTTGTGCAAATTCGCTACGAAAGAACTCTTTCCTGTAGCATCTTTTTGACGAATTAAGTCGAACCAACGTTGGTATTCAAATACTAATTCTAAACGACGGTCAAGATATAAGGCTTCACGAAATTGATCTTTGCTTAGACCTTCCGCAAGGTTGGGCAAGCCTGCTCTGTTTCTTACTTTGTTCAACGATTTGTAGGCTTTTGTCGTTGGTCCATTTAATTCATTTTCAGCTTCTGCATGAATTAATAATAATTCAGCATAACGAATAATGGCAACATTGGCAGCCGATTCGTTGGTTGGCGATAATGAATTTGGGTCCCAAGTTTTATTGAAAAATGGCGTTGAATCATTTGGAACAGCCGTATTGACAATCGGTAAAGCGTACTTTCTACCATTTGAAGGACTGGTGAAATTTGTTACAAACGTTACTCTTTTTCTTTTGTCAGTTGGTTGGTACAATTTATAAACGCTGAAGAATTTATCATTTCCAACGGTATAAAAACGAACCATATCAGCATAAGAACCTGTTAATCCCGGAATTGCCGTTAAGATAGAACGTGGGTTTTGGTTATTCCCTTGTCCAATTGAATTTGATTTAAACTGTGCTGAGAAAATATGTTCTTTACCATTTTTGGTAGCTGGCAAAAATACATCGGCATAATTTGCAAATAAATCATAGCCATAAGCACCTGTTCCACCATCGGCTGGCGATAATACTTCTTCTGCCTTTTTAACAACATCTGCATAATGTTGTGTCAAATTCAAAGGGAACGAAGCTTTTGTTAAATATACTTTGGCTAAAAGTGCTTTGGCTGCGCCAGAAGTAGCACGTCCAGCATCTGGTGAAGCATAAGTATTAGGTAAAACGCTAGCGGCTTCTGTTAAATCTTTTTCAATTTGTTGATATACAGCGGTTGAAGGAGATTTCGCAACTGCATAATCGTTCGCATTAACATACTTTTGGTAGCTTGTAATCAAAGGAACGTCGCCGTATAAACGTACTAAATTGAAATAATATAAAGCTCTCAGAAATTTGGTTTCGCCTAATAATCTGTTTTTGAGTGTCGCATCAAATTCAATCGTAGGAATTTTCTCTAAAGCTACGTTGGCTTTTTTTATGGCTGCATAGTGCTGTTGCCATAGTTCATAAATACGTAGATTAGCTGATGAATGTGCCAATACTGCCAACGAGCGCACATCTGGATTGGTTGCTCCTGGTCCTGGATCTTCATCATCGCCAGCAAAGTTCATTCCCGTATTGAACAAAGTATTGTAAGGCGTTTGCACAGTACTTCCTCCAGAGTTTAATAAGAAATAAACAGCGTTTACTGCGTTGAGGGCATCAGTTTGAGTTTTATAAAATTGTTCTTCTGAAATAATTGATTCAGGATTTTCTTTTAAGAATGACTCGCAAGAAGTAGCTGAAAATCCAATACTTGCAAGGGCGATATATTTTAATAATTTCATGGGATTCTAATGTTAAAATGAGCTGTCAGCTTTGAGTAATGAGCTTTAAGCTGACAGTTTTTACTTGTAATTATCTATCGTGAATTTTAGGATTTTAAAGAGCGATGAATTTTAAACTTAAAGCTCATTGCTCATAGCCATAACTAAAACGACAACGACAATCCTAATTGATACGATTTGTTGTTTGGATATACACCTTGGTCGATACCTTTATTGATTAAAGATTGTCCGTTCAAACTTACTTCTGGGTCATAGCCAGAGTAGTTAGTCCAAGTAAGAGCATTTTGTGCCGAAACATAGATTCTCAAACTTTTGATATTTGCTTTCTTCACAATTTTCGAAGGAATGGTATATCCTAAAGAAACATTTTTCAGACGATAGTAAGTAGCATCTTCAATAAAACGGTCAGAAATTGTGATGGCAGGATCTTGATACGCCGCTTTCACATCTGTGTTTGTGTTCGTTGTTGTCCATCTATCCAATAATACCGTTGAAGCATTCACATAACCAGTTCCTAATTCTAAGTTGGCACGGTTGGCATTGTAAATTTTACCGCCAATGGATGCTTGGAAGAAAACAGCTAAATCGAATCCTTTGTAATTGAAAGTGTTGGTTAAACCTGCTGTAAAAGCGGGCTGGTTTGAAATCACAACTCTATCGCCTGCTTGCGTAATTACGCCATCACCGTTGATGTCTTTGTATTTTTGCCCACCGGGACTTTTGTTCGCTTGCGGAGTAAGCGCTGCATCACCAGATTGAATAATACCATCTGTTTGATACACAATAAATGAACCCAACGGATAGCCTACTTTAGCAATAGAAGGAGAAGAAATTGAAGGAATAATTTGATCAACACCAGCACCTAAATCTAAAATTTTATTGCTGTTGTTTGAATAGACCAAAGTAGTATTCCATTTCAAATCGCTATCGATGTTATGCGAATTTACGTATAATTCAAAGCCTTGATTGGCTACTGCACCAATGTTTTGGTAAATTACAGAAGCTTGTCCATTATAAAAATCTGATAAACCAGAAGTACCCGGAACGGTTCTTGTCAACAATAAATCAGTCGTTTTTTTGTAGTAATAATCTGCCACAAGGGTAATTCTATTATTGAAAAGACCAACGTCAATTCCACCGTCGATTTGGAAAGTTTTTTCCCATCCTAAATTCGGATTTGGTACTGAATTAGGTGCATAACCCGAAACGGTTGTATTCGAGAAATTATATCTAAAATAGCTTAATTGTGATAATGATTGATATGAAGGAATATTTTGGTTACCCGTTGAACCTGCACTTAAACGTAATTTAAGACTACTTACATTTTTAATATCTTGGAAGAACTTTTCATTACTTACATTCCAACCAAAGGCTGCCGAAGGGAAATATCCCCATTTATTGCCATCGCCAAATCTTGAAGAACCATCTGCACGCAATGTTAAAGTCAATAAATATTTATCGTCATGAACATAGTTTACTCTTCCTAAATAAGAAGCTAAAGACCACGCACTAGCCAATGAACTTGGTGTTCTTGCTGTAATACCAGTTCCTAAATTATTATACGAAAAAGCATCAGTAGCAAAACCAGCAGCTTCAGCAACAGTACCTTTCGCTTTTGATTGTTGTGCAGTAAAACCGACTACAGCATTGATTTTATTTTTAGCATCAAGTTCTTTGTCGTAGCTTAATGTGTTTTCATTCAGCCAGTTACTTGTAAATACAGTACCAACAATTGCATTGCCAGAAAGTGCTAAACCTTCAGCAGTACTACTTGGTAAATAACGGTTTTGCTTATTATCAACAATATCAATACCGAATAATACTTTTGCTTTTAAACCATCTGCCAAAGTGTATTCTCCCGCAACGTTTCCTAAAATACGATTCGTAATTGTTTCGTTTAATTGATTGTATAAAGAGTTTATTGGGTTTTGTAAACCTGATTCAAAAGGACTGTTTACTACGAAAGTTCCATCGTCTTTATAAACTGGTAAAGCAGGAGGCGTTAATAATAAGTTAGCAACAATTGCTGCAGGTGCTACTTGTGATTTGATATTACTAACCGAAATATTTGAAGTGATTTTAAAGTTTTTGCTGTAGTCATGGTCTAAACCAAATCTACCTGAATAACGAATGAAATCGGTATTTTGAAGGATACCATCTTGTTTAAAGTAGTTACCAGAAATTGACAATCTTGTTTTATCAGAACCTGAAAGGATAGATAAGCTATGGCTTTGAATAGCCGCTTTTCTAAAAGCAGCCGCTTGCCAGTCTGTTCCCACACCAGAAGTATCTAAAGAATAACCTGTAACTGAAGGGAGTGAAGTTGTTTTGCCTGAGTTTTTAGCGGCGTCTTTTCTTAATGCCCACCACTCTTTTGCATTCAAAACTGGTAAAGTTCTAATTACTTCTTGCACGCCATAATAGGCATCATAATTAATCGAAGATTTTCCTTTTGTCCCGTTTTTAGTCGTTACAATTACAACACCATTCGCACCACGAGAACCGTAAATTGCGGTAGCTGAAGCATCTTTCAATACATCAATTGATTCAATATCAGCAGTATTGATAGTTGACAATGGGTTGATTTTTGAACCATTCGTTACTCCAGCGTCATTTAAAGAATAATCGTTATTGATTGGAAATCCGTCAATTACATACAATGGATCTGAGCCTGCTGTAATTGAGTTATTCCCACGAATCTGTACACTTACTCCACCACCAGGCTGACCAGAAGTTTGTGTAACAATTGCCCCTGCTACTGAACCTTGTAAAAGACGTTCAACCGAAGCAACAGGTTGTGCTTTGATTTCTAAAGGAACTGATGCTATTGAACCTGTAATGTCACTTCTTTTTTGAGTTCCATAACCAACTACGATTACTTCATCCAAACGCTGACCTTTTGATTCAATTAATGAAATACTTAGGTTTTCAAATTCTACGATTTCAATTTCTTTCTTTTTATAACCAACAAAAGTAGCAAGAATCGTAAAAGGAGGTTTCTGACTGGTTTTCAACGTAAATTTTCCGTTTACATCAGTTGTTACTCCAGTTGAAGTTCCTTTTATGGCAATGGCTGCACCGATAATCGGCTCTTTTGTTCTTGAATCAATGATTTTTCCTGTAAGTTGTTGGGCATTGGTTTTCAGAGAAACGAATGCCAAAACCAACATAAAGATTAATTTTAGTAATTTGTTATTCATGTTTATTCTATGGATTATATATACTATAAGGCTTCATTCTAAAACTCAGAATGGAAGTAAACAGTAAGGATTATTGGGATTTTTTTGGGATTAGAATAATCATCGAATAGAACAGTCTCATTCTATTCGATGATAGAGAAAATACTACAAGGCTTGTGCCAGAGCAGTATCCAAAACACCTTTCAATTCAGCAATTCCACTTCTCTCAAAAGTCACTTTTCCGTCTTTGTAAAGAATCAAATAAGGAAATGAAGTAACTCTTTTCAAGGATGCAATTAATTGTGGACTTTCTTCTAATTCGATTTCTACCACTTTTAAAGCATCACCATGTTCTTTCTTTAAGCTTTCTAAAATAGGTTTTACTTTTTTACAAGAACCACAATATTTAGAACCTACATCTACTAAAACCAATTTATTTGAAGCAACAATGTTGTTAAAATCATTAATGTTCAAGCCTTTTTTAGCAGTTGTAAAAAGTGCTTTTCCATGTCCAACCCATGTGCCGATTCCACCATCAAGTACATATACTTCGTTGAAGCCTTTAGTGGCTAATTCTTTTGCAAAAGCAACGCTTCTGCCGTTTGCGATAGAATACACAAAAACGGGTTGTGAAGGATTGAGTTTTTCAATGAATGAAGCATCTTGAGGATTTAGATTGACAGCTCCATTGATGTGATTTTGTGCAAACTCTTCAGCACTTCTTGCATCAATAATTTGTGCTTTTTGTTGTTTCTGAATTTTTTCAGCAAAAATATCTGCTGAAACCCAGTTCTTTTTGTCAACATCACCTTTCTGAGCAAATACTGAAGTACTCAATATTAATGCTCCAATGATAAATTTTAATGACTTAATCATCTTCGTAAATTTTTAAAATATTGTTAGGGTTAAGCGTACTGTAAAGCAATTTCTGGTTCTACCTCATCGTGCTCGTCTGCTACTTCTGGACCGTTGGCTGATAATTCACTACCTTCTTTTTTCGATTTAAAAATTGGCCATAATAACTGTGCATACCATTCTTCGCCTTTGTAATTTTTAATGCCATAAGCTGCTGGATATTGTCTGGTAATCAATGCAGTACCGAAAATAATATCCCACAAAAAGAACATATTTCCAAAGTTTCCTTTGTAATGCCCAACACCATCATCCGCAGAATCTGCATGATGAGCATGGTGTGTGGCTGGGGTTGAAATAGTACGTTCTAAAACCCATGCAACTGGATGTAGCCATTTGTTTTCGTAAAAAGGTTTATCCCATTTAATACTTGAATGTGCCAATTTCGTAATCAACGATTTCAAGCCTTTTACAAATAATGCTGGATAGCCCAAACCTAAGTAAACCAAAACGGTAGTTACATACGACTGTGAAAAGAAAAGTGTGTAAATAATGTTTTGTCTTGATGCCATCGCCATACCCATGTAAGGTGCCGAGTGATGAGTACGATGAAAACGCCACATAAACGGAACCTGGTGATGTAAACGGTGATACCAATATTGGGTCAAGTCATCATAAATAGCGATGATTAATGCCCCGAAAATAAAGGGAATCCAAGTGAATTCGTTTTTGGCATGTGGCAAAATTAAAGGCAATACTTTTAATCCGAAATAAGTAATGACTGGACCAACCACTAGTTTTGGCAAAGTATAACAAGCAATATCTAATAGTTTTTCATTAGTATTCCATTTTTTGCCATAAAGACCCAATGAAAACTCTGCAAAACCTAGTATAAAAGTTAATGCTGTAAGTCCCCAGCCGTTTAAATTTCTAAAAATTTCTTCGATAAAATGCACCATTTTGATTTTCTGTTTAAGGTAAATAAATTAGTACTTTATGTATATAGTTTTAATAGACTAAAAAGGTGAGAATATTTACTAGCTACAAGAAATATGGAACTGACCATCATGTTTTTTATAAAAAATATCGTAATCTGTATGATTAAAAGCTATTATTCGCTTGCTTTCGCTGAAGTAGTTTGAGAGGTTTTTACTTTATTAAGCCAAGGTTTTTCACCTTTATAATAAAACCATCCCCAAAGTAAAAATACTGGAAGAGCGTAAATAAATATACTGACAAATGCGTCTCGAGAGATTTTTCGAGCAAGACTTTTTTCTAAGGCCATCTTGTATAAGAGTTATGAATTATGAGTCATGAATTGTGAACTGAGTTCACCGATTCGATTTAAAGTATTGATAAACAGTACTTTATTTCGGACTGCAGCCGTTTTTTTAACAGATGTTGATATCGTTAAGGGAAATTTAATCTAATAAATGTTCTACCAACAGAATTCCACCTGTGAGAATAGAAATGGGGATAATAAAGACAAGAATACTGATAAGTACTTTTTTCCCAATTGTGCTAAAATCTTGAAGCGTCATGATTGATTATAATTTTAGGTTAAGCGTTTCATCAATCTATAATCTATAGACTGATGAAACAGCATCAGGTAAGCTGGAAAGGGTTAATTTTTATTTTTTAAAGCATTAGATTCTACATAAGCACTTTTATTGTCGCTTACTTCGCCCAAGCCTACAAAGCCTAAATCTTTTACAAAAGCCTGTCCTTCATGTTGAGTCCAAGAAACAAAACGCTTCAATTCTTCATTTTCAGCATTTTTGTTTGTAATAAAATAAACGTTTTCTGTAGGAATTGCTTTGTTCGTAGGATTCTTTTCTAGGAAAGAAATCAATTGGTCTAAATTACCATAGATTTGCTCGTCTTTATCTAATTTTCCATTACTGTTAATATCAATCGGAAAGATGGTAAAGTCTTTCAAAGGTTCTCTGGTTTGTAAATTATACAAGTAACCTAGGTTATTATACGTAATTCCAAGTGGGTCATGTTTAATGGCTTCTAAAAGATTTTTGTCATCGCCAGTAATTCCCTTGCCAACAATATTTTCAGCATCATCGCCCAAGTAACTTGCAAATGAGATTGAAGAACAAACTTTGCTGGCACGAGTATAAATTTGATATTTTGCAGCGTCTTTGTCTTGTTCCAAAGCATCTTCTGGATCTTCCAAGAAGTACTTTTTCAGTTCTTCTTTTTTAACGCCTTTTTTAATGGCTTTTTCTGCTAAAGAATTTTTTTCGTTTCCAACTGGCAATAATGCAAATCGACTTACGGGCGTGATTTGTTTGTCATCTCCAAATGCGGTTGGTTCAGCACGGTAGGCAATAATCTGAATGGTAACAGATTCACCTGCATTGCTTGCTAATTGTACATCCGCTTTAGGATATGTTTTTTTATACTCAGTAATCCATTTTTCGATGAGAGGATAAGTAAAGCGTGTGCCACTTAAACTTACTTTGCTGTTTTGAGCATTACTTGCTACTGCTCCTAATAAAAGGAAAAGACCTGTTAGTTTTGCTTTCATTTTTTTGATCTGTTTACGTTTAAAAACATGTAAATAATTGTAAGGAATAAGCATAACAACACTTTTAGCTTCATGACAAAGCATCAAAAGTATCTAGCCTAAATAAGATTTAATAATTGAGTTGGGATTTTGGCTATCGACAGCAACAGCAAGAAAATGACGCAAGAGATTGAACCACCTTGTGTGTGAAGTCGTGACCATTATTTTTTGAGCATTCCATTTTGTTAACGCTTAATTAAATGTTACGGTAAACTAGGCAATCATACTTTGTTGGTGGCTAACAAGATGATTACGATGAAATTATAAGTCTATAATTTCGATAGACAAAGATGGTTTATTGTTTTTAATTATCCAAATTTTTTCAGCAAATTATTGTATATTTTTTTGTCAATTTGCTGAAAATCAATGTTGTCTAAAAAATTAATTTTTATCTTTCACACATCTGAAGCCTAAGTTATTACTAGCACTACTTGTTTCACCTTTGCCACGGCTTCCTGCAACATAACGCACACAGTATTGATCGCTACATAAAAATGAACCGCCTCTTTGCACGTGTTTCTCTACATTGGGTTCTTCAGGGTCATAGCTTGAACTAGGACCTTTTGGATTAAGTTTCGGACTACTTTTGTAATAATCAGGACGATACAAATCGCTACACCATTCCCAAACATTACCATCCATATCGAACAGACCATAAGGGTTTTTCGGGAAAGTTTTAGTAGGAGCAAGTTCTTTATA
Source organism: Arcicella rosea (assembly GCF_040543805.1). Lineage (NCBI taxonomy): Bacteria > Pseudomonadati > Bacteroidota > Cytophagia > Cytophagales > Flectobacillaceae > Arcicella > Arcicella rosea. The sequence continues at coordinate 303,201 of NZ_JBEUMS010000002.1, read as the reverse complement.
GCCATCTTCAACAGTATTCCCACTTGGGAAATTACCTTGATAAATATTCGCAACCCATTTATTATTAGGCTTTAAAGTATTTCCCCAATAATATCTTCCCGAAGTTCTTCCACCTCTTGCAGCAAATTCCCATTCTGCTTCAGTAGGTAAACGCTTACCCGCCCATTTTGCATAAGCTACAGCATCTTGATAACAAACTTGTACGACGGGTTCATTTTCATGTCCTTTAACAGTACTGTTTGGACCTTTTGGATGTTGCCAATTAGCCCCTGCCACATACTTCCACCATTGTAAATGATTGTTCAAACCTACATTTCCTGCGGGTGGAGTAAATACTGCTGAACCCGGCACTAAATTTTCTTTAGGTACTCCAGGATAATCTGCTGGATTTAATGGCCGTTCGGCAACTGTTTTATAACCCGTTGCTTTTACGAATTGTGCAAATTCAGCATTTGTTACTTCATGCTCATCCATCAAAAAAGCTTTGACAGTTACTGCATGTTTTGGCTGTGCATCTGAATACTCATCACTTCCCATTACAAAAGTACCTCCGGGAATTTCTACCATGTTTTGTAGCTTTCCTCCTTTGCTAGCAACAATACTTGTTTTATCTGTAGCAAATTTATTTTTAACAAAAGTTGGACTTTTTACCTTACAAACTGTGATTTTAGTATCAGTAGTAGGTTTTTGCTGTACAGTTTGGGCATTTCCATTAGAAATCAACCAAGCGAAACCACTGATGCCCAAAATTATATAAATTACTTTTTTCATATTAGTAGCTTTGAGCCATGAGCTTTGAGTTAAGTATCAGTTACGTATTTTGAATTAGGACTCTCCGAAAGATTTAATATTATATCGGCTTGAAGATTTTCCTGCAAAAATACCCTTAAATTTTATTTCAACGCTCAAGTTTGATTTATTTACTTTTTCTTACTGGTAAAAGTGGCGTAGTAGGTTTGATATTATCATAATCAACCACACCGTTTTGGTCTGCCCATTTGAAATAATCGTTTGAAAGTGCATCTACCACCAAAGGAAATTTCGAAGCTACATTTTGCGTTTCGCCTCTATCTTTATCAATATCAAATAATTGCCATTGATAGGAAGGATAAATAGAAACCAATTTCCATTTACCTTTTCTTACGGCTCTATTGCCTGCTCTTTCCCAGAAAATACCTTCTTCTCTTTGTAATTCTTTGTTTTCAAAAAGTAAATTCGTTAAATTTTTCCCCGGTAATGGATTGGTTTTTAATCCATTAAATGTCTCAGGATATTTCGCTTCCGCTAATTCGTAGAAAGTAGGAGCTAAGTCGATTAAGTGCGCTGTTCCTTTGTTGATACTTCCTCCTTTGATTTTTTTAGGAAACCAAGCGATAAATGGCGAGCTAATTCCGCCTTCGAAGGCAAAAGATTTGAAAGAACGAAATGGTGAATTTGATAAAAATGACCAGTTTTTACCTTGTGATTCAAAAGAACCAGAAGTACCTACTGGTCCAGAGTTTTTACCAACTTTATCGCCCCAATGTGCTACGTCTTCAGCGGGTGCTCCGTTGTCTGAAATAAAAACAATTAAAGTATTTTCATCTTGTTTTAGTTCTTTCAAGCTTGTTAATAATTTACCGATTCCTTGGTCAACTCTGTCGAGCATGGCGGCATACACTTCCATTTTAGCTTTCCAAAGTTCTTTTTCGTCATAAGTAAGATTATCCCATTCTGGAATTTCAGTGTCTTTTTCTGCAACGGTTTGTTTTTCGTCTAATAAACCTAAAGATTTTAATTTGGCTAAACGATTTTTTCTCAGCGCATCCCAACCTAAATCATATTTTCCTTTGTACTTGGCGATGTCTTCGGGTAAAGCTTGTAAAGGCCAATGTGGAGCAGTATAAGCTAAGTACAAAAAGAATGGCTTTTCACTTTGATTTTGTTCGCTGATAAATTTAATCGCATGATTTGTTACTTCATCCGTGAAATAATAAGAATTCGGTTTTGGATGTATTTGTTGATTATTTTCAATCAATGCTACTGGATATGGTTTTCCGAGTGGAATATCTTCTGCATCAAAATAGTTGGCACCGCCACCCAAAATTCCATAAAATTGGTCGAAGCCTCTTTGTGTTGGCCAAACAGATTTATCTTTGCCAACATGCCATTTTCCGGAAAGAAAAGTATTATAACCTGCGGTTTTAAGTACTTCGCCAAAGGTTAAAGATTCTTTGTTTAAAAAACCTTGATAAGGTGCTGAACCCAAATTAATATCGAAGTAGCCAACACCTGCTTTGTGTGGATACTGACCCGTAATTAAGGAAGCACGAGTAGGCGCACAGATAGAATTGTTATAAAATTCTTTTAATCTGATACCCTCAAAAGCTAATTTATCAATGTTTGGCGTGTTGATTTCCGAACCATAAGCACCGAGGTCTGAGTAACCCATGTCGTCCACCATGACTAAAATGATGTTAGGCTTTTTGGTTTGGGCAAAAGTATTTGGAATGGATAAGCTCAAGCCAAGCAAAAGGCTTATCCAAGTAAATGATTTATTTTTCATAAGAATTTGTCAATTTTTAAAACAAAGCTAAAGGCTCAAAGCTCAGAGCTTAAAGCTACCTAAAATCTCGTACCGTTTCCGATTTGAACTGCTGGCTTGATTTTATCGTAATTTTCTACATTATTTTTCTTTGCCCAAGTTTCATACTCGGCTATGAGTGCTTTTACCACATCTGGATTTTTACCTGATAAATCTGTTGTTTCACCACGGTCTGTATCCAAATCATAAAGCTCCCATCTCTTTTCTGGATATATAGAAACTAATTTCCATTTGCCTTTTCTTACGGCTCTGTTTCCGCCACGTTCCCAGAAGATAGGTAATTCTCGGTTTAATTCTGTTCCTTCTAATAAAACATTTTTCAAGCTTACTCCTGCTAATGGATTGGTTTTTAATTCATTATAATTTTCTGGATATTTTGCGCCAGCGAAATCATAAAAAGTTGGGGCTAAGTCAATTAAATGTCCAGTTCCACGAGCGATACTTCCAGCTTTGATTTTTTTAGGGAACCAAGCGATAAATGGCGAGCTGATTCCGCCTTCATGGAAATTGTTTTTGTAAGAACGAAACGGAGTATTTGAGAGTGAAGCCCAGCTTTGGTCTTGGTACTCATACGAACCCGAAGAACCAATTGGTCCAGAATTTCTTGAACGTTTTCTGCCTAAAGGTACATAACCGCCCTGAGCGCCATTATCAGAAATGAACACGATAAGTGTATTTTCATCTTTTTTCAATTCTTTCAACTTGGCTAAAACTCTACCTACATTTTGATCAACTCTATCAAGCATGGCAGCGTAAACTTCCATTTTTCTTTGCCATAATTGTTGTTCGTCATAAGTAAAAGCATCCCATTTTGGTACGTCTTCATCACGAGTAGCGATGGCGTGTTTTGGGTCAACCAAACCTAATTCAATTTGTTTTTTGTGACGAATCGTTCTTAGCGAATCCCAACCTAAAGCAAATTTTCCACGATATTTCGCAATGTCTTCTGGCAAAGCTTGCAAAGGCCAATGTGGAGCGTTGTAAGCTAAGTATAAGAAAAATGGTTTTTGCGTTTTCTGCTGTTCTTCGATGAATGAAAGCGCTTTATCGGTAATCGTATTTGTTAAATACTCGCCTTCTTTTAAAGTAATTCTCTTATTGTTTTCTACCAATTCTACAGGAACATCTTTTGCGTCGGCGTAAAAATTACTCGCACCACCGATAAAACCGTAGAATTTATCAAAACCTCTTTGGTTTGGCCAATACAAACTATCGTTGCCAACGTGCCATTTTCCTGAAAGAAAAGTATTATAGCCAGCGGTTTTTAGTACTTCACCAAATGTTAAAGATTCTTTGTTCAAAAATCCTTGATATGCTGGCAAGCCTAAATTTACATTGAAATAACCAACACCAGCTTTATGAGGATACTGACCAGTAATTAATGAAGCACGAGTAGGAGCACAGATTGAATTATTGTAAAACTCTTTGAGTCTGATGCCTTCAAAAGCTAATTTATCAATATTAGGCGTGCTGATTTCTGAACCATAAGCACCAATATCGGAATAACCCATGTCGTCCACCATGACTAAAATGATATTCGGTGGCGTGTTACTTTTTTTCTTTTGACTAAAAGCTGAAAAACCTACAGAAAAAAGACTTAGCAAGAGGATAAGTTTGATTTTCATGAAATATTATGCTATTTAAACGATAGAAATAGTCTTTAAAATGATAATTTGAATTGGCTGAAAACTATTATCCTTCCAAACTTGACAGGTTGGCTGATGATTTTCAACAAAAGATTGTGTGATTGATGTTGACTAGCAACAACAACAAAGTAGATTTGAAAAAATGGAAGATACCGCCATAGGAATAACATCCCGACATTTTTGAAAAATGCGTAATTCGTTTAAGTTCATGGTTGAAATTTACTCTGAATTATATTTACCCGCTGGTGGCTAACAAGTAAAATACGTTAAAATTATTATTAGTCTATAATTTCGATAGGCAAAGATTACTTATTCCTTTTGATTAAGCAAATCTTTTTTTAATTTTTCTATCAAGATCGAATTTTATTGAAGTATAAATTGAAAATTTTATAAGAAAGTATTTATTGACAAAAAAATGAAGAAAATATCTCTTGAACTTTTGAGATAATTTTTTAGAAAGATTTATCAATTATTTCTTTAAATTGAGCCATTCTTAAACACAATGTAAAAATTCATGGATTTGCTCAACAAGCATAAACCTTCATTTACTATCAAAATAGCTGTCAATTATATTTACTGGATAATTTACAGTTTTTTTGGTTTAAACCTTCTATTTCTTGGAGGTACATGGTTGTGTAAAAGTGAGCTTCTTACGAATACTAAATTCTCAGTTCAACTTTTGTTAGCCTTATTTAATCTTTTAGAAGAGAATGTCGTTGCTTCTTGGTATTCATCAATGCTATATTTTTTAATTGGGATTATCGCCTTTTTTTGCTATTTGGTTGATGAACAAAAGAGCTATAGTAGGAATGAAAAAGTATTGAATGCTTTTTGGATTTTCGTTTCGATTATTTTTTTTCTATTGTCTTTTGATGAAATGGGGTCTTTCCATGAAGTAATTGGAGAAACTGATTTTTTAAAAAGTATAGGAAATGGAAAAGATACAGGTTGGTTTATTTTTCATTTTGTCATCGCAGCTATTGGCATTTCTATGTGTTTATTTTTTTCCTTAAAATTTAAACGATATCCATTTCCATTAGCAATGAACCTATTGGCTATATTGTTGCTTTTAAGCAATCCTTTACAAGAAGAATTTGAAATGGAAGCTTGGAGAAGCTCATTAAACCAACTTACTTGGAAACGACCAATGTTATTCATTATTCTTGAAGAGGGTTCTGAAATCTTTGCTTCTTTCTTTTTCTTGTACTCATTTACGGTTTATTTAATCAAGAAAACTATTATTTCTTATAGTGGAAAAGCAATGTTAAGCATAGATTTTACATTTAATAAATATTTTTTTGAGTTCCTGATTACACTATTGATATTGCTTGGTGCATTGATGTTGTCGATTTTCTACTTTCCTTGGACTTTTTCAGGAAGAAGTGACGTTGGCTTACCACAAAACTGGTTTCCATCAATTGCTAGTATTTTTAGTGGCTTTGTTTGTCTTTATTTTGAATTCTCTTTCAAGAAGAAACTTGGCTTCCTTTGCAGTATTTATATCTTATTGGCTTTAATAAGTATCGGAACTTCTGTTTACTTTGGAGCAAATCTATATTTCTACAGAGATACTTTTTTAGCTCAAGTTCGATTTATTTTATTGGGAGCAACCTTAGTGGTAGGTCTTATTTTAATTATTGAGTTCAAAGGAAATGATATCAAAAAGTACTTATCTGCTTGGCTACTTACTTTTATCATTTCGATTTATTACCCAGCTGGTTTTTATACAACATTCTTAGCTTATGTTGCTTACTCTTTTTTGTTAATTGCTTTGTATTTGCATTTTCAACGACTTCTTTATTTAAGAGACAATTACGAATAACACTTATTGATTTTCAGTAATCAACTCAAGCATATTTCTATTAAAAGGTTTTACTTCATCTTTCAGTATAGAGAAAAAATTAATATCTACTTGTTCTACCATAGTTAATGCTCTTTGAAGAATCTTCCCACCAGTTTCAGTTAGAGTAATTGCTTTCGCTCTGGTGTCGATTTCATGTTCTTTACGAGTAATAAAACCTTTTTCTTGTAAAGTTCTTAGTACTTTAGAAACCATCATGCGGTCCGTTTTGCTATGATTGGCAATTTCAATTTGGGTAACTATTTCTTGATTCTTCGAAAGCCAAGCCAAGGAAGCCAACAACACGAATTGAGTATGAGTTAGGTCGATAGTATCTAACTCTCGCTTTATTTTTCGTTGCCAAAGCGTGGTTACTTGCCAAAGTAAATAGCCAGAACTATCCTCAGTTTTATTAAAATGAAATTCAATTGAATTAGACATATTCCTCTGTAATAAGCATTTTAGATGAAATGAGTTGAAAATCGTTTTCATTGATTTCAAGAATACCAAAGCGAAAGGGATAACCCCAACTTTTCTTGTTTTGGATAAATTCCAAATCGTTTATTAATGGTAAAATCGAAAGGTCTTGATGAGAGAAAAACTCAATATTTCTTCTACTTGGACAAAAGTCTGGTGACATTTGAAACTGATATACTTCATCGTCTTTTACTTGTCCAATAGCTGTAAATTCTTGGCATTTTTCATCTTTCCCCAAAACCATTTTCCCAGAGTAATAAAGAATATAATCTCCTTTTTTCATTCTTCTCAGAGGAGATGTCTTTCCATGACAAGCCTGCGCAATGCCTTCTGCAATACCATTTTTTACATGGTCTTTCGATGCTACAATAATCCAATATTTAGTCTTATTCATTATGATATTATTTGTTGTCGTAAATATAGTAAACACGACAACAAATAATTAATGTATTCAAAAATTAAAAAGCAGATTTTTATTTTCAGCATGCACTTTTGGGGCAAATTGAATAAAATCGCAAACAGATGTCGATAAACTTCTGCTTTTTGTCGAATAAAGAGATGGTTTTTGCGTTTTTATTTACTATTTTTAGACTGTACTGTTTTGTCAATTTGATTTAACAAGTCATTTCATCAAGATTTTACCTCATTTAATTTTAACTTCAATCAACAAACCCCAATATGAATAGAAGGGATTTTATCCAATTATCTGGTATGGGCTTAGGAGCCATGATGGGCTCGTCCGTTCCTGTTTTGGGAAATATGGTTACGGCAGAACATTTGCTAGAACCAGCCGCTGATGTAGCTTTCAAAAAAAGAATGGCAGACATCGCCCTCAATGCTACTAAATCTCGTGGCGCTACTTATACCGACGTTCGTATCGGTAGATATTTACAACAATTTTTGTTTACTCGTGAAAACAAGGTTCAAAATATTGTAAATGCGGAATCGTACGGTGTAGGAATTAGAGTAATTGCTAACGGCACTTGGGGCTTTTCAGCAACGAGTGATGTTACGCCAGAAGGCATTGCTAAATGTGCTGAAACCGCAGTAGCAATTGCCAAAGCCAATTCAAAAATTCAGAAAGAACCAGTTATTCTTGCTCCGCAAAAAGGTGTTGGCGAAGTTTCTTGGAAAACGCCCATCCAAAAAAATGCTTTTGAAGTACCCGTTCAAGAAAAAATAGATTTGTTGATGAAAGTAAACAGCGAAGCCATGAAAAATGGTGCTGGCTTTGTTACTTCCAATTTATTTTTAGTGAATGAACAAAAGTATTTTGCTTCTTCTGATGGTTCTTATATCGACCAAGATGTGCATCGTATTTGGCCAACGTTTACAGTAACGGCGGTTGACAAAGCGGCTGGAAAATTCAAAACTCGTGATGCCATCAGCTCGCCAATGGGTATGGGCTATGAATATCTCGACGGCTTGGCAAGCGAAAAAATTGCTGCTCCAAATGGTTTAGTTGGCTACCGCAATTCTTATGATATGGTAGAAGATGCTATCATGGCAGCCAAACAAGCTAAAGAAAAAATGACTGCGAAGTCGGTAATGGCTGGGAAATATGATTTAATTCTGGATCCAAATCACTTAGGTTTAACAATTCACGAATCGGTTGGTCACCCGACTGAACTTGACCGTGTGTTGGGTTATGAAGCCAACTATGCAGGAACAAGTTTCGCTACTTTGGATAAATGGAAAACGAAAGCTTTCAACTACGGAAGTAAGCAAGTAAATATTGTTGCTGATAAAACTCAACCACATACTTTAGGAACAGTTGGTTACGACGACGAAGGTGTGCCATGTAAAGAATGGGATTTAATCAAAGATGGTATTTTGGTGAATTACCAAGCTACTCGTGACCAAGTAAATATTTTAGGTGAAAATGCTTCACATGGCTGTTGCTATGCTGACAACTGGAATTCAGTTCAATTCCAAAGAATGCCAAATGTTTCTTTGCGTCCTGGTAAAGAAAAATTGAGTGTTTTTGACATGATTAAGGGTGTTGAAAAAGGGATTTACATCATCGGTCGTGGTTCGTATTCAATTGACCAACAGCGTTATAACTTCCAATTTGGCGGTCAGTTGTTCTATGAAATCAAGAACGGAGAAATCGTTGGAATGTTAGACGACGTCGCTTATCAATCAAATACACAAGAATTCTGGAATTCATGTGCGCAAATTTGTGATAAAGACGACTACCGTACTTTTGGTTCTTTCTTCGATGGAAAAGGTCAGCCTTCACAAGTAAGTGCTGTTTCTCATGGAAGTTCGACAACACGTTTCAACGGTGTAAATGTGATTAACACAGGACGTAAAATATAGCTATTAGCTGTGAGTTTTGAGCCATGAGCTTTGCTCGTAGCTCATGACTCGAAAGCTTAAAGTTTAAAAAAAGCTCATAGCTTATAGCTCACAGCTTTCAACTTAATCCCGCAAAAAAACATGTCAATTATATTAACAAAAGAAGAAGCTAAAAAAATCATAGACAAGGTTTTAGCCTTTTCAAAAGCAGACGAAATGAGTGTGTCGCTGAGTGGTAGTCGCACAGGAAATATTCGTTATGCTAGAAACTCTGTTTCAACAAGTGGGGAATCACTTGACCTTTCTTTGGCAGTAACTGCAGTATTTGGCAAACGTTCAGGTACAGCAACTATCAACGAATTTGATGATAAATCATTAGAAAAAACCGTTAGAAGAGCCGAAGAAATTGCCAAATTAGCCCCAGAAAATCCTGAATATGTACCGATGCTTGGACCTCAAACATATTTAGAAACAAGTACTTTTTCTGAAAGTACGGCTAAAATCGACCCAGATTATCGTGCAAAAGCCGCATTTGAAAGTATCGACCCTTGTTCTAAAAAAGGTTTAACAGCAGCGGGTTATTTAGAAGATTCTTCAGGATTTAATGCTATGGGAAATAGCAAAGGCCTTTTTGCCTATAATAAATCTACTTCGATTGATTTTTCAATTACGGTGCGTACAGCAGACGGTTTAGGTTCTGGTTATGCCATTCGTGATTTCAACGATGCTTCAAAACTTAATACTAAATCTGCAACTGAAATTGCGATGCAAAAGGCATTGGCTTCAAGTTCAGCAAAGGCTTTGGAACCGGGAAAATATACTGTAATTCTTGAACCTGCTGCTTCGATTGATTTATTGCAAAATATGATGAGAAGCATGGACGCAAGAAATGCTGACGAAGGCAGAAGTTTCTTGAGCAAAAAAGGTGGCGGTATTCGTTTAGGAGAAAAATTATTTGACGAAAGAGTCAATATTTATTCAGACCCAAGTAATCCTGAGATTCCCAAAGCTGGTTTTTCGGGTGATGGTCGTCCACAAGAAAAAATCTATTGGATAGAAAATGGAGTCGTTAAAAATCTTACTTATTCAAGATTTTGGGCAGAGAAAAAAGGTGTAAAAGCTACACCACCACCATCAGGATTTATCATGGCTGGAGGTTCGGAATCGTTGGCAGACTTGATTAAAGGAACTGAAAAAGGTATTTTGGTTACTCGTTTCTGGTACATTCGTGCGGTTGATCCACAAACGTTACTTTACACAGGACTTACTCGTGACGGTACTTTTTATATCGAAAAAGGACAAATTAAATATCCAATCAAGAATTTCCGTTTCAACGAAAGCCCAGTAATTATGCTTAATAATTTAGAAGCAATGGGTGCACCAATGCGTATTGGAGGTAGTTTGGTTCCTCCCTTAAAAATAAGAGACTTTACCTTCAGTAGTTTATCTGATGCAGTTTAGTTGATGAAGGTGAATGGCTGAAAACTCAGACCATTCACCTTCTTTATTTAACCATTCATCAAAATCATCATTTCAAAGTACTTATTACTTCATCAGAAACAATATATTTAGGTATTTGGAAAAACTCGCCAAAGGAGTTTTAGGGATGTATTATTAGCTTTTAGCATCATTTTAAAAGATTTAATAAGTATAATTTCTTAGCTTTTTTATAAGTGTTTTTTCTTATATCTATTTCAACTAAAAACTAAAAAAACTTTGAAAAGAAGAGATTTTATTCAAATGTCAGGCTTGGGAATGGGAGCAATGATGCTACCAAATATCCCAATAGTCGGAAGGCCTGTTTCCGCAGAAGCTCTTTTGGATGGTACTGTAGATGTAGCCATCAAAAAAAGATTAGCTGATGCTGCTCTTAATGCTGCCAAAGCCAAAGGCGCAACTTACACAGATGTAAGAATTGGGCGTTATCTCAATCAATTCGTAGTTACTCGTGAAGACAAAGTTCAAAACATTGTCAACACCGAATCTTATGGTGTAGGCGTAAGAGTAATTGCCAATGGTTGTTGGGGTTTTGCTGCCGTGGTAGATGCTAAATCTGAAGCTGATACCGCTCGTGCAGCTGAAGAGGCTGTTGCGATTGCCAAAGCAAATGCTAAATTGATGACCCAACCTGTTCAATTAGCTCCACAAAAAGGTTTTGGAGAAGTAAGCTGGAAAGCGCCCATCCAAAAAAATGCTTTTGAAGTACCGATTAAAGAAAAAGTTGATTTACTATTGGGTGTAAATGATGCCGCTATGAAGAATGGGGCTAATTACGTAAACTCAGTGATGTTTTTAGTGAACGAACAAAAGTATTTTGCTTCTTCGGATGGTTCGTATATCGACCAAGACATTCACAGAATTTGGCCGATTTTTAATGTAACGACTATCGACCCTAAATCTGGAAAATTTGAAACTCGCCGTACATTGAGCGCTCCAATGGGAATGGGTTACGAATATCTTCAAACCAATCCAAGCGATAAAATTACAGGAATAACTACTCGCTACAACAAAGGTTACGATATGTTGGAAGACGTTATCGCTGCCTCAAAACAAGCCAAAGAAAAATTAACCGCAAAATCTGTGGAAGCTGGCAAGTATGATTTAGTACTAGACCCATCTCACCTTTGGTTAACAATTCACGAATCAGTTGGTCACCCATTGGAACTTGACCGTGTTTTGGGTTATGAAGCCAATTTTGCAGGTACTTCATTTGCGACTTTAGATAAATGGCAAAGTAAAAACTTCAACTATGGAAGTAAACAAGTAAATCTATTTGCTGATAAAACACAAGTAGGTTCGCTAGGTGCTGTAGGTTGGGACGACGAAGGAGTAAAAACTAAACAATGGGATTTAGTAAAAGACGGTACTTTGGTTAATTATCAAGCCATTCGTGACCAAGCCCATATTATCGGTGAAAAAGAATCTCATGGTTGTTGCTATGCAGATAGCTGGTCGTCGGTACAGTTTCAACGTATGGCAAATGTTTCGCTGGCTCCAGGCAAAACACCTTTGTCGGTTGAAGAAATGATTAAAGATGTTAAAAAAGGAATTTATATTGTTGGCGATGGTTCATTCTCAATTGACCAACAGCGTTATAACTTCCAATTTGGCGGACAATTGTATTATGAGATTAAAGATGGAAAAATTGTAGGAATGCTAAAAGATGTGGCTTATCAATCAAATACTCAGGAGTTCTGGAATTCTTGCGTACAAGTTTGCGATGAGCGTGATTACCGTTTGGGTGGTTCTTTCTTTGATGGAAAAGGTCAGCCTTCGCAATCAAGTGCTGTTTCACATGGCAGTTCAACAGCTCGTTTTAATGGCGTAAATGTAATTAATACAGCACGTAAGATATAGGAAGCAATGAGCTACGAGCCATTAGCTTTGAGTTCTTTATAAAGCATCTGAGTAATAAAAAAGCTTAAAGCTCATAACTTAAAGCTTATAAAACTCTTTAATCTCGAAACAAAATGTCAGTCATATTAACCGAAAGTGAAGCTAAAACCTTGTTAGAAAAGGTTTTAAAGTATTCAAAGGCAGATGAATGTGAAGTAAATCTGTCGGGCGAAATACGTGGAAACATCCGCTATGCTCGCAACGAAGTATCCACGAGTGGTGCTTTAACTAATCAAAATTTATCTGTGCAATCAGCCTTTGGGAAAAAAGTAGGCGTTGCAACAATTGATGAATTTGATGATGCTTCTTTGGAAAAAGTAGTGCGTCGTTCAGAAGAATTAGCACAATTAGCTCCTGAAAATCCTGAATATGTAGGTTTGTTAGGACCGCAAACTTATATTAAATCGAATGGGTATTTCGATTCAACCGCTAGCGTTTCACCTGATACTCGTGCTGAGGCAGTTAGTAAAAGTTTGAAATTATCCAGAGAACAAAAATTGGTTGCTGCTGGCTTTTTAGAAGACCAAAAAGGCTATACAGCCATGATGAATTCTAAAGGACTTTTTGCTTATTACAAAAGTACCAATGTGAATTTTTCATTGACAGTTCGTACAGAAGATGGTACAGGTTCTGGCTATGTTGCCAAAGGTTATAGCGACGTCAATAAATTAGACACTGCGGCAGCGACTAAAATTGCAATGCAAAAATCATTGGGTTCAAAAGGAGCAAGAGCTTTAGAACCAGGTAAATATACCGTGATTTTAGAACCAACTGCGGCAGTGGTTTTATTAGAAAATATCTACTTCGATATGGATGCCCGTAGTGCAGACGAAGGTCGTTCATTTTTCAGTAAACCGGGTGGCAAAACAAAACTTGGTGAAAAAATTGTTGATGAAAGAGTGACTTTTTTCTCAGACCCAACTCATCCAGAATTACCCGCATCATCTTGGTCAGGAGATGGTTTACCACAAGAAAAATTGATGTGGATTGACAAAGGTGTGGTTAAAAATCTTTCTTATTCAAGATATTGGGCAAAAGAAAAAGGTGTAAAACCTGTTCCTTTTCCAAATAACATGATTATGACGGGTGGAACAGCCACTTTAGAAGAAATGATTAAAAGTACTCAAAGAGGTATTTTGGTTACAAAACTTTGGTACATCCGTTCTGTAGATCCACAAACATTATTACAAACTGGTCTTACTCGTGACGGTACTTTTTACATTGAAGATGGAAAGATTAAGTATCCAATCAAAAATTTCAGATTCAACGAAAGTCCGATTATTATGCTTAACAACCTTGAAATGTTAGGAAAAACAGAGCGTGTAGTCAGTACAGAATCGAATCAAAATTACATGGTACCGCCAATGAAAATCAGAGAATTTACCTTCTCATCACTTTCGGATGCGGTATAAAAGCCGTAAGCATTGAGCTAGGAGCTTTGAGCTTTTTTTCAGCTTTAAGTCATGAGAATTGAGCCATAATTATAAGTTAAAATTTAAGGCTCAATTCTCAAAGCTCATCGCTCAAAGCAATAAAAAATTATGAAACCATTTATTTTTACAAGAATTCAATATACTTCTGGAGATTGGGATACTGACCAACGAATGCCTTCAAATATCCTTAATTCTTTGGTAGAATATACAACCATTCCCATTGATGAAAAAGAGAAAGTAGTTTTACTGAGCAGTAATGAGCTTTTTAAAAGTCCTTTCTGCTATTTGAGTGGTCATAAATTGGTAGAATTCTCCAGTAAAGAAAGAGACAATTTTCGCAAATATGTAGAAAACGGAGGTTTTGTATTTGTAGATGATTGTAATCACGATATTGACGGACTTTTTGCCAAATCTTTCGAACAAGAAATGGGAAGAACATTTGGAGAAAAAGCCTTACAGAAAATCCCGAATACTCATCCAATTTACAATTGCTTTTTCCATTTTGAAGGCCCGCCAACAACCAGTTTTGAGCTAAACGGTTGGGGAGATGACCTTGTTCATGATTATTTAAAAGCCATCACCATCAATGGTAGAATTGGCGTTTTGTACAGTAATAAAGATTACGGCTGTGAATGGGATTATGACTTCCGAAATAAGCGATGGCTCGCAGAAGACAATACAAAATTTGGAGTAAATATCATTCAATACGCACTAACAGTATAGACATTGGAAAATAAAGACCTTACTTATTATAAAACATTGGTGGCTAAATTGCCATTACTCAAAAAAGAAATTGCCAAAGTTATTGTCGGACAAGAAGAAGCAATTGATGAAATTTTGATTTCACTTTTAGCAGGTGGACATTGTTTATTGGAAGGCGTTCCCGGCTTGGCAAAAACGCTGATGGTAAAAACCATTTCAGAAGCGTTGGAAATGAAATTCAAGAGAGTACAATTTACGCCAGATTTAATGCCTGGTGATATTGTAGGAACTGAAATTTTGGAGGAAGACCACGAAACAGGCAAGAAATTCTTCAAATTCAATAAAGGCCCAATCTTTGCAAATATTGTTTTGGCGGATGAAATTAACCGTACACCTCCCAAAACACAAGCAGCTTTGCTAGAAGCGATGCAAGAATATAAAGTAACTTATGCAGGTACAAATTATGATTTGCCCAAGCCTTTCTTGATTATTGCCACGCAAAACCCAATCGAACAAGCGGGTACTTATCCGCTTCCTGAAGCGCAATTAGACCGCTTTTTATTATACATCAAACTGGGCTATCCTTCAGAAACAGAGGAATTACAAGTATTAAAAAGTACTACTGGAGTAGGCAAACAAAACCTTCAAACCGTGATGTCTGATGAAGACATTATTACTTTACAGCAATTGACTCGTCAGGTACATATTAGTGAAGAATTGATTGTAAAAATTAATCAAATTGTACGCTCTACTCGTCCAGCAAGTACATCTTCAACTTTTGTAAAACAATGGTGCGATTGGGGCGCTGGACCACGTGCAGGACAAGCCTTAGTACTCTGTGCCAAAGCCAGAGCCGTTTTGAACGAACGTTTTTCTGTGTTACCAGAAGACATCGAAACACTTGCTTTTCCGATTCTAAGACATAGAGTTTCACTGAATTTTAGGGCAGACGCCGAAGGAATTACTACGGATGATGTGATTGCTGAATTATTGAAAAATTTGAAATAATTATGGCATTATTATCAAACGAATTAGTAAAACTCAACAACCTACAATTGGCTGGTAGATTAGTCAGTGAAGAGCTAATGTTGGGCATTCACCACAGTAAACGCTTTGGCTACGGAATAGAATTTGAACAATACAAGCATTATCAAGCTGGCGATGACCCTAAAAGAATCGACTGGAAACTTTATGCTAGAACACAAAAACATTTAGTCCGTGAATCTTCCACAGAAAGTAATTATCATCTTAGGCTAATTATAGATTTATCTGGCTCGATGAATTATGTTGAAGATGGTGTCAGTCGTTTACAATATGCTAAAATTCTTCTGGCTTCTTTGGCTTATTTGGGCTATCGTCAAGGTGATATGATGAGTTTGTACACTTTGCAAAATGGAGAAGTACAAACTTTAGTAAGTTCTGGGAAACAGTCTTTTCAAAGAATTTTGTATGAACTTGAAAAAGCTGAAGCCAAAGGCGATTGGCAAAATCAGAATCCAAAATTTCCTGTTTTTCAACAAAAGCAGAAAGAAGTTGTCATTTTCGTTTCTGACTTTCTACAAATCAATGAAGAGTGGTTGAATTTGATAAAAAATTTAGCCAACCCTCATCGAGAAATAATGGCTTTTCAGGTACTTGGCAAGCAAGAAACGGATTTTGATTTAAAAGGCTTTTATCGTTTCAAAGATTTAGAAACAGGTAAAGAAGTTGAGTTACAAGCTGAAAGTATCAAAGCAGAAGTAATTAAAAATGCGCAGACTTACCTGAAAAATTTAGAAACAGCTTTGCAGATACCTTTTGTCTATTTACTTAGGGCAAATCTGGGAGAACCCATCGCCAATATCATCAGCGAATCTTTGAAAAAAAGGAAAGGGTAATACTGTGCTTTAGGCTGTAAGCTATAGGCTTTAGGCTAAAACACCTTGTTCTGAAATGGAAATTTTTAAAATTATACTATACTTTGATTTGCATACAGCCTAAAGCTTATTGCATAAAGCAAATAAAATGGAATTATTAAATCCTTTGATGCTTTGGGGAACATTGGCGATTGCTGTGCCAATTATTATCCATTTTTGGCATCAAAAAAAAGGAAAAGTAATATATTGGGCAGCCACAAACTGGCTAATCGAAAAAAATCTTCAACAATCCAGAGGCATTCGATTAGACAATATTTTGTTGCTTTTGCTCAGATGCTTATTATTACTGCTACTTTGTTTTTTACTGAGCAAACCTTTTCTAAACACTTTCGGGAGTCATCAAGCAGATAAGAAAGTACATTTGGTACAAGCCAAAGCTTTTATTACTGAAAATTATAAATTTGAACTGCAAGAAGCTTTAAAAAAAGGAGAAAAATGTTATTGGATTTCTGAGAAATTATTGCCAATTACTGACTTACAGCAAACTCCACAAAATGAAAATCTAGATGGAGGATTGCTTCAAAAAAGCTTGAATCAATTAGCAGAAGTAATTGACAAAGAGCAGATTAATTTATACTTCATCAATTCAGAATCACTACAAACGCTACCGCATATTTTTGTGCCAAATACTTTTGTGCTGCATAGCTTAATTGATACCAGCCAACAAGTCAGACCATATTTAGGATTCATCAATAATAAAAGAATACTTATCGGTTCAAACAAACTCTTGACTTTAGCGCCTGAAAGTATCGAAAAAGGTTCATCAAAACATTC
Source organism: Arcicella rosea (assembly GCF_040543805.1). NCBI lineage: Bacteria > Pseudomonadati > Bacteroidota > Cytophagia > Cytophagales > Flectobacillaceae > Arcicella > Arcicella rosea. Next base: position 286,132 of record NZ_JBEUMS010000002.1, on the reverse strand, counting down.
AGGTTTAATAAAAGTATTAATTGAAAATCAAGATAATGGCGAAAAGCAAAGTATCAAAGCTACATTAGAAGCTTTGGCTCAAACGTATCAATTAGAGTTTGATTTGTCTGAAAAAAGTAAGCCTAATATTGCTTACGACATCGTTTTTAGTAGTCATTTCCCAGAAAAAACATTGTCTGATAACACGCTTTATATTTTTTCAAATACTGTTAAGTGGAAACTTTTGGAAGAAAAATCTAATCAAGTACTCATTCCTAGTTTATTAAATTCACAAGGCTCTGAAATGGTATTTGAAGGACTTTTTCCAGAATTTTTAGGCGAAAAAATCATTCAACATTTTGGTTTACAAAATGAATACAAATCATTAAGTCATCAACAACTCAATTCATTATTTAAAGCGCATAAGTATTTCAAAGCAATATCAAACGACTGGGTTTCAAAGTCTTTATTATTATTTTTTGTATTACTCTTAGCCTTAGAAAGATGGATTGCCATTTATAAAAACTCATGAATCAACTTAAACAAATCATCATGAAAGTCAAATTTCAGCTGTATTTTATGGCTGGTTTGAGGTGTTTATTGGTGGCTGGTTCGGCATATTTTGCGGTATTACTTTTACTTCAATCAAGTTCATTTGCTATAATTGCTTTTGTAATTTCCTTGTTGTTAATGGCTTATTTTACAAAATTTTTTCAAGACAAAAGCATAGAAACCATTCACTTGATTCACCAAAAAATTACAAATACTGAATATAGCCTTGAATTATTAACGGTTGAAAATCCCAATTTGGCAGAACAATTACAATTAGAGCGAATTTTTTCAAATGAGCATTTTCAAATGCCTTGGGTTTTTAATAAAAAGCTCATTTTATATGTTGCTATTTTCACTGCTTCTTGGCTTTTGTATGCTTTCTTTCCAAATTTTTCAAGTAAGAAAGAAGATAGTTTTCTACAAGAAAATAAACCACAAAGTGCTGATAGTAAGAAAATTAATGTTCCAATATTCACAAAAGCAAGCTTAATAATTCAGCCACCAACTTATACAGGTTTAAAAATTATTGAAAGTCAAAACATGAATGCTTCAGCCATTGCAGGTTCGCTCTTGAAATGGCAATTGTCTTTTTCAAATAGTGAAAATGTAACCGTAAAATTGACCAATAATCAAGGTGGAGAAATTACTTTCAAGAAGAATAAAGAGATTTTTGAATATTCTGATGAACTTTTGAGTTCGGGTTTATACGCTTTTAAGGCTTATTGGAAAGATTCATTGATTTATCAATCAGACTATTATCGTTTAGAAGCCATTCCTGATTTAGCACCCAAAATTGAACCAAGTTCTAAAGAATTATACAAATTACACTTTTTGAAAGATGCTAAAAATGTACAGATTTCGGCAAAAATATCAGATGATTTTTTGGTAAATCAGGCATTTATTGTTGCTACTTTGGCAAGAGGTTCTGGCGAAAATGTAAAGTTTAGAGAAGTGAAAATACCGATTACAAATAGCAATTTTAAGCAAAGTAATGTGATAAAAAACATTGATTTAAAAGCTTTAAATTTTGCCCCAGGCGATGAGTTATATTACTATTGGGCAGCTTTCGACAATAAACGTCCGACTCCAAATTATACTAAATCGGATACTTATTTTATCGTTTACAAAGACACCACACAAGTAGAAGAAAGTGATTTAGCAACGATGGCAATGAATATTATGCCAGAGTATTTTAGAAGTCAACGACAAATTATCATTGATACTGAAAAGTTAATTGCCAAAAGGAAAAAGCTACCAGCCAAAGAATTTAACAGTACTTCAAATGAAATTGGTTTCGACCAAAAAGCCCTTAGATTGCGCTACGGACAATATTTAGGCGAAGAATTTGAAAATTCTATCGGTTCAGCCAACGCTTTACCTAATGAAAATGAAGCTGGAGGAGATTTGTTAAAAGGCTTTCGCCATGCGCATGACGAAGGTGAACATGACCATGAAGCAGGCGAAAAACATGAGGAACACGAGCATGGAGGAAATAAATCTGAAGCAGATAACAAAGACCCTTTGGCAAGTTTGTTGGCAGATTATGTACACTCGCACGATGATGGTGAAGCCAATACTTTTTACGAGCAATCGACCAGAAGTTTACTAAAAATGGCTTTGGAACAAATGTGGCAATCGGAATTGCATTTGCGAATGTACGAACCAGAAAAGGCGATTCCATTTGAAAAGAAGGCGTTAGAGTATTTAAAATCGGCACAACATAAAGCTCGTACTTTTGTGAAAAAGACCAGTTTTGACCCACCACCGATTAAAGAAAAAGAAAAACGTTTAACGGGAGAATTGACAAAATTTAACGAGAAATTTACTTTCGAAAAAAGCTATTCTCAACAACAAATTGAAAGTTTGATTTCGGAAGTAATTGGTATTGTAAGTACCAAAGCAGAAAGCCAAAAACTGTCAGCGACGAACAAACAAAAAGTACTTTTATTGGGCACTTTGATGAGTTCAAAAATCATGAATACGAATTTGAATAGTTGGTCGATTTTGACTGCTTTGCAGAAAATGATGAATGATAAAAATTTGTCCGAAGCAGAAACCATTAGCTTGCAAAACAAACTTTACCAATTAATCGGCAAAACTCTACCAAATAAAAACAATCCAAAAGGGTTGAATTATACGGGCGAAAAGAAATTAGAGAAAGCTTTTTGGAAGAATATGAGTTCGTCTTTATAAAAGGAATAATTTTTACTCGCTGATTATGGAGATAAAATTCGCTGATTTACGCTGAATTTTATTCCAATAAAATAAAATTCATCAATGATATTAAATCTTATAAACGTTAATACTTTCAGTACTTTCGACTGGCTTATTGTTTTAGCCTTGTTGATATTATTGTTGGTACAAATTTTTGCTTTAAAACGGAACAAACCTAGTTCTACGTTGAGATTTTGGCTGAAAATTTCTTTAAATATTTTACTTTGGGCAGTAGTACTCTTACTGTTTATTAACCCAAGTATTGAAAAATCATTAGATAGCAATAAAGTATTGTTGGTAAGCGAAAATGTTCCTCAATCAACCATTCAAAAGGTTAAGGATAGCCTGAAAATCACAGAAGTATTTTCGCAAAAATCATTCAACAGACAAGTAATTGATAATCCAAAATTGATTAATCAGCTTGGCAAAATTTATCTATTGGGTGAAGATGCTTCTCCTGAATTACTGAGTAAAATAAAGCAACATTCTATTCAATGGATTCCATCTTTTCAAGAAGATGAATTACAAGAAATTCACTGGAATGGTATTACTTATCAAGGTGAAATTCAGCAAATTGATGGAAAAGTTTTCTCCTCAACGTCACAAATACTTCGTCTAAAATATGCGAATCAAGTATTGGATAGTATCAAATTAGAGAAAGGTTTTAATACTTTCAGATTAGGTTTTACCAATTTTTCTATCGGAAAAACAGCGATTAATTTAGAACTAGGAGAGAAGTCGGTGAAAGAAATCAATTTTTTCAGTTTGAAAAATCAGCCTCATAATTTCTTATTTATCCTTAGTAATCCCGACTTTGAAAGTAAAACGTTGGCAGATTGGTTAGGAAAAAATGGCAATAAAGTTGAGACAATTACCACCGTTGCGAAGAATACTCAAAGTACTTTTTCCATTAATACTGCTAAGAAATTTGTTCCAGATATAATCATTACTGACCCTTCGAATGCTGGAAATACTTTGGTAAAAAAGGCTTTTTCGGATGGTAAAAGTGTGTTATTTATCAATGTAGAAAATCCAGATATTGATGTTCGTGCTATCAATCAAAATTTGGGAATGAAGTGGAAAGTAAAGAGAATTTCTAACCAAGAAAATCGAGTAATTTCTCAAGATTTAACGGCGCATCCATATCAATTTGAAGTTAGTTCTTTCCAGAAGAGTATTTTTGAATATCCAATTGCAATTCAAAAACGATTTGGTAAAGTAGGTGTGAGCCTCTTAAACGAGAGTTTTCCTTTGATGTTGAGCGGTGATAGCATCACTTATTCAAGAATTTGGCAAAGTACGCTTCAAGCACTTTATCCATCCTCAAACGATAATATTAAGGTTGACGCTCCGATTTTTGCAGATGTTAAAAGCAATATCAAAACAAAACAAAATACAGATGAATTGATTTTGGTGGAAAAAGATACTGTTGCTACAACACAGTCAGGCATAAATCCATTGTCTGCTGTGGCAAAATATACTTTTAGGAAAGCTGGCTGGAATACTTTTCAAGATAGCTTGTCAATCTATGTGGAAGACAGGAATGGTAATTTAGCAAAGGCAAAAGTAATTAAACCTTATTTGAACGAAAGTGAAATCAGCAATGCTGAAAATACTGCTGATTTTTTTTCAACAACCATGCCTGAATGGTTTTGGTATGTGTTGATTGTTTTACTCTTAACAGCTTTATGGCTTGAACCTAAGTTTTAGCTAAAATGTGTATATTTGATTCATAAAACCTTAGGAGATATGTTAACGACAATAGAAGGAATTTATGAAGATGGTCAGATTATTCTAAAGGAAAATCCCACTATCAATCAACGTGTTAAAGTTTTTGTAATGTTTACGGATGAAGAGGTAAATGACAAAGAAAACTACGCAACAATTGCAAAAAAAAATATCAAAGAAAAATTGCGTGGTGCTTGGAAAAACGCCAGTTTAGCCGATAAAGAAGAGATTAAAACTTATTTTGATAATATTCGAAACGAATGGGAAAGAGATATTTAATTGATACCAATATCGTAAGAAAATATTTAGATGAGGATTTATCCGAAGCTGGACTTGAATTGGTTGATACTACTTTAGAAGAAGCTAACGCTTACATATCGGTTATTAGTCGTATAGAATTATTAGGTTTTTCTCCTAATCGCCAAGAGTTAGTTCAATATATTAGTCAATTCATAGAGTATTCTACAGAATATCCACTTTCAGAAGAAATAGTGCAAATGACAATTGATATTAGAAAATCAATCAAGATAAAATTGCCAGATGCAATTATCGCAGCCACAGCTCTTTGTCATGATTTGATTCTTTTATCAGATAATGATTCAGATTTTGGTAAGGTAAAACATTTGAGATATATAAACCCCAGAAAACTTTAAGCTAGTTTCAAAATTGTGTCTTTCCGTTCACAAAATTGAAACTAGCCTGTAATTCATTTTATTATCTAAAACTTCATTCTCTGAATTCTGACTGCATTCAGTATCGCTAAAAGAGCCACACCAACGTCGGCAAAAACAGCCTCCCACATATTTGCCAGTCCGCCAGCACCAAGAATTAACACCAATACTTTTACGCCAAAAGCCAAAGAAATATTTTGCCAGACAATCATTTTCGTCGCTTTAGCAATATGAATTGCCGTAACAATTTTAGAAGGTTGGTCGTTTTGAATAACCACATCTGCCGTTTCAATACTTGCGTCAGCACCCATTCCACCCATCGCAATCCCCACATCCGACAGCGCTATGACAGGTGCATCATTAATGCCATCGCCTACAAAAGCAACCGTAAAATGTTGGTCTTTTAAAGTCTGTAAATGTTGTACTTTGTCTTCAGGTAATAATTCAGCAAAGGCATTACTCATGTTTAAAGTTTTTGCAACTTTTGCTACAACAGCATTTTTATCTCCCGAAAGCATTACAGTTTTGATATTGAGTTTTTGCAAATTTGCAATTGCCTGTTTGGCATCCATTTTTATTTCATCTCCAATTAAAATATAACCTATAAATACTTTATTAATGGCTATTACAACAATGGTTTCTTCGATTTCTTCTAATGCTGTCGGATATGGAATTTGATACTTTTTCAAAAGCTTTAAATTTCCTGCCATTACTTCATCACCTAATATTTTCCCGATTAAACCATGCCCAGAAATCTCCTTAAACTCACTTAAAGCATTTTCAGAAAGAGTATGTTTTACATAATCAACAATCGCTTTGGCAACAGGATGGCTTGATTTACTTTCTAATAAAGCTACTTTTTCTAATATCTTTTTCTCTTCATTTCCTGCAATTTCAATTTGTTGGACCTTAAAATTCCCTTTGGTGAGTGTTCCTGTTTTGTCCATCACCACAGCATTTACTTTAGTCATCACATCCAGAAAATTAGCTCCTTTGAACAAAATTCCATGTTGCGAAGCCGCCCCGATTCCTCCGAAATATCCAAGCGGAATAGAAACCACCAAAGCACAAGGACAAGAAATTACCAAAAATACCAATGCACGATAAAGCCAATCTTGAAATAGGTAATTTTCTACAAAAAAGTAAGGGAGTAAAGTAATCAAAACAGCTAAAGCAAATACAATTGGGGTATAAATTTTGGCAAATTTTGAAATAAACAATTGCGTTTGTGATTTTCGGGCAGTGGCATTTTGCACCATTTCCAAAATTTTAAAAAGCTTTGTATCTTTAAAAGCAGTATTAACTTGGATTTCAGTAAGTGTATCCAAATTAATCATCCCTGCCAAAATCATCTCGCCTTTTTGTTTAGTTTCTGGCATACTTTCGCCCGTCAAAGCTGCTGTGTTATAAGTAGCCAATTCAGTCATTTGAATTCCATCCAAAGCTACTTTTTCTCCTGATTTCACTTGTATAATTTCTCCAATCATTACTTTTGCTGGGTTGACAATGACAATTTTCCCATCTCTTTTTACTGAAACTTTATCAGGACGAACATCCAACAAAGCCTTGATTGAACCTTTAGCACGTTTTACGGCTGCTCCTTGAAACAGTTCGCCAATGGTATAAAACAGCATCACAGCAACGCCTTCTGGATATTCGCCAATGCCAAATGCTCCAATCGTTGCTAAGCCCATCAAGAAAAATTCATTAAAAATATCGCCTCTTTTAATGCTATTAAACGCACTTTTAAGAACAGGAAATCCTACTGGAAAATAGGCAATTAAGTACCCAATTAAACGAATTTTTTGGGTAAAAAACTGAGCATGATAATTATCGAGTAAAATACCTATCAAAAGTAAAAGCCCAGAAACAATCGCTGGAAAATACTCTTGCCAGTCATTATTTTCACTGTGGTTATGTTCGGTATGATTATGTTCTTCATGGTCTGAATGTTCATGAGAATGTATGGTTGAATGTTGGTCGCACATAATTTTAGATGAAGTATAAGGATTTGGACGGTAAATTAGGGAAAAATGTAGTGCAACAGGGAGACAAAAATAGAATATAAAACAGAAAAAAATTGAAAATGCCCAATTCTGAAAATTATGTAACATTATTGAAGATTGATGTAAAGAAATAAAGCTTGAATGATGGTTATCTTTGTAGTAAGATGAAAAACTGGCTAATTCGCATATTTTGTTTCATGATGTCTTTCCAAGTATTGTTTGCCAGTACAGGATTGACAGTAACGGAACATTTATGTAAATTTAAAGGAAGACAGATTTTCCTTTTTTCAAGCCCTAAAACTTGTTGTGCCAAAAAAATAGTACCTACCCAAAAAGTAAGTTGTGGAATTATAAAGCCTAAGAAATGTTGCGAAGACCATATTTCTAAGATTAAAATTTCAACAAGTTCCTCGCACGGAACTTCTATTGATTTTAAGATTAATCCACTTGTATGGATTAGCACACCCTTTACTTGGAGTTTTAATGCTTCCTATATACATTTTTTTGAAACGTTTTCTTTCTTCAAATCATCCCCGCCACTTGCTGGCATCAATCTCCTAATTTTTATTCAGTCTTTCCTTATTTGATTTTTACAGACACAGTGTAAAAAGCTGATTAATCAATCTATGCTGCAAAATAACCTTTGTCGCTTCTTCTGAAGTAGAAGGAAAAGCTATTTAATCCACAAGAGAGTCTTTGAATTTTCAATTATTAGAAATCATGAATAAAATAATAACGCTTTCTGCAATCGCATTGATTAGCGGAGTGCTAACGAGTTGTAATTCTTCTGAAAATACGGCAAGTCCTGTATTGAACATTAATTATCCTGTAGCTTATGTCATTAACGGGGAAAGTAGCACGATGTCTATTATCAATCTTAATATCAATGAATTAGCGGGTTTGGTACAATTGACCGAAAAGTCAAGTGATGGAATGAACATGGGGAAATTCTTACAATATCCTCATCATGTTTATTTAAGCCCTGATAAAAGTACATTAGCAATTGCTGCTCCCGGAATGGATTTAAGTGAATCGCATAATACAACCATGACGATGGAAGGCAAAGTAGCTTTATTAGATGCAAAAACAGGTTTAGTAAAAAAAGTAATTGCTTTGCCTATGTCCAATCATAATGTCATTTATACTTTGGATGGAAAGGAAATTTGGACTTCTCAAATGAGTGAAATGGGTAAAATTTTGGTCTATGACGCTCAAACTTTAAACCTTAAAAATACGATTACTGTCGGTAAAGAACCTGCCGAAGTAACATTTTCAGCAGATGGAACAGTAGCTTTTGTAGCAAATGGCATGGATAATACAGTAATGGCTATCGACCCAAATACAAAAACAATTTTAGCGACGATTCCCGTTGGAAAAAATCCAGTAGGCGCTTGGATTGGTTCTGATAATAGAATGTATGTGGACAATGAAGATGGACAAAGTATTAGTATTATAGAGGTAAAAACATTGAAAGTTGTTGAAACAATTACTTTGGGTTTTATGCCAGGCTTTGCTGCTTTTCATAACGATACAAAAGAATTATGGGTAACTGACCCAATGAATGGTAAAGTTCATTGGTGGACTTATGATACAGCTATGAAAATGTTCATGAAAGGAGGAAGTTTCTCAACGGCTGCTGGAGCACATGCAATCGCTTTTAATAATATGACAGCCTATATTACTAACCAAGAATCGGCCTCACTTTCTATTATTGATGTAAAGACGCATACAAAAACAAAAGATCTTTCCGTCGGACAAAAACCAAATGGCATTACCTTAAAATTATAATTTTAAAAATTTATGATTTTTTGAACAGTATTCAAGTAAATTAAAATTCTTATTAATATTTAACTCTAAAAAACATGAAGACTTTTAAAATCAGCTTATTAGCATTATTAATAGGCATCAGTAATGCCACTTTTAGTCAGCACGACCATCATAAAAAAGAAGCTGTTTCAGCACAAGATATGAGTGTTACAGACATTGGGAAAACAGACGAAACCGTAAAAAAGCAAATGAATAATGTATTATTAGCTTATTATGGAGTAAAAAATGCCCTTGTAGCGACAGATGGAAAAACGGCTAATGAAAAAGCAAAAACATTACTAAGCGCATTGAAAGCCGTTGACAGTCAGAAATTAACCAGTGTGCAAAATGAAGTATTCAAAAAACTCGCAAAGCATCTTCTTTTTGATGCAGAACACATTACAGAAACAGAAAGTGTAGAACATCAAAGAGACCATTTTGGAGATTTATCAAAAAACATTTTTGCAATGGTTAAATCTTTTAAAATTACAGATACAGTTGTATATTACGACTATTGTCCGATGGCATTTGATAACAAAGGAGGCTTTTGGTTAAGTGAACAAAAAGCTATTGCTAATCCATATTTTGGTAAAAAAATGATGACATGTGGTTCTGTGAAAGAGACATTAATCAACCAATAATTCGAAAGCCCTATGCTCTCAATTTATATTTGAGCTTAGGGCTTTAATTTATTAGCAGTATCGGATAAAAAACATTGTTTTATCTTTATTTTAGATATCATAAAAAATATAATCCTTTGAAAAAATCTTTCCATTTTCGCATTCGTAAAATTCACCGTTACTTAGGTTTAGTACTTGGCATTCAATTTTTATTTTGGACGATTGGAGGTTTGTATTTCAGTTGGTCGGATATGGACGAAATACATGGCGACCATCAAAAAGCCCATATTCATCCGCTCAGTGTCAATATTCAATTGGCTAATCCACAGACAGTTATTCAACAAATAAAGCAAAAGGATTCCGTTAATTTTATTTTTGATATAAAACTGATTCAGCTTTTAGGGAAAGCTACTTATCAAATTACCTATTCTCAAGAACATGATAGAGGCAAGAAAATCCAATTAGCAGATGCTGAAACTGGCAAAATCAGACCAGCTTTATCGAAAGAAGAAGCCATCGAAGTAGCAAAAAAAGGTTTTTCGGAAGAAGCAGAAATCAGAAATGTGGAATACTTAACATCCACAAACGGACACCATGAGTACCGTGAACAAGCTTTACCCGCTTATGCTGTTACTTTTGAACATCCGAGTAAAACGACAGTGTATGTTGCCACAGAATTAGGAACGATTCAGAAATTTAGGAATGAAAAATGGAGAATTTTTGATTTTCTATGGATGATGCACACGATGGATTTTGAAAGCAGAGATAATATTTCCAATTACTTATTGCGTGCTTTTTCGATTTTTGGATTACTCACCATCCTTTCAGGATTTATACTTTTCTGGGTGAGTGCGAAGGCTATGAGTAAGAAGAATAAGAAGGTGATGTAAGTTGTTTATTCAAAATCATCAAGAAGTTGTTCTAATTCGTTGGCGTGTAAATCAGGTTTTACTTGTTTGTCATAAATACTTAACAAAACAACTTCTTTATTTTCTGTAATTACATAGGTAATTACTCTTGCACCACCACTTTTATCCTTGCCTTTACTTTTAATAGCTAATCTTATTTTGTAGCAATTCTTGCCCAAAGGAGTACCAATTATAGGGTTTTGAGCCAATTCTTTTCCAAGTTCAGCTAATTCGACCTTTAACGATAGATATTTTTTTAGTAATTGTTTTGCTTCTTTCTCAAAGCTTCTGGCAATTATAATTTTATACATCTGCTAAAAAATCATCTAAGGTGTTAAGTTTAATTTTACCTTCCTTGTGAAGTTTGACTTCTTTCAAACCTTCTTTGATGGTAGAAATTACTTCTTCTTTAGAGATTGAATCTGTTTCTTCTACAAGAATTGAGACTAATTGCTTCTTTTGGTTTTGAGGCAATTGTCTAACCAATTCAATCAATTGATTGAAAGTCATATTTGCGTTAAAATGAATTGAACCAGCCATATTTTTAATTTTATCTTACACAAATATAAACGACAAAGACTTTTAAAAAAAGCTTTTAAAGCTTAAGAGGACAATCTGTTTGTATTATTCATTAAACAGATTATCCTCTGATTATTTTGCGTATCTATTTATTTCACCAAAGTCTTCTTCAAAAAATCTGCAACATATTTAACTGTTGGTTCAAACCACGGATTAAATAAACAGAAAGAATGTGGTGCGTCGGCAAATGTATGTACTTCTGAATAAATTTTATATTGGTCTAATACTTTTCTGAAATCGTCTCTTCCAGCGTGCATTCTATCCACCGAACTATTTAAAAATAAAATTGGTGGCGTTTTTGCACCAACATGATACAATGGCGAAGCTTCATCCCAAAGTTGTGGATTATCTTTTTTAGGAATTCCAAACCAATAAGTAGCCGCCGAAGTACCTTTGCTATCGTTTCCTTCGCCAGATTCTGGATGAACAAAAGAAAGTGTTCCATCAATATCCACAACGGCTTGAACTTTTGAAGAGAAATTCAAATTACCATTTGCCCCTTCAAATGCTGGATTTTCAGCCGTTACACCCATAAAAGCTGATAATTCTCCGCCTGCAGAAAAACCTAAAGTAGCAATTTTATCAGGGTCAATATTATAGGTTTTTGCGTTAGCTCGCATCCAACGCAATGCAGATTTTAAATCATGAACAGCAGCTGGATACAAGGCTTCTGTCGATAAACGATACTCTGGCGTAAAACAAACAAAACCTAATTCCGCCAATCTTCTGGCTAATTGATAATGTTGTGTTCTATTGCCTGTTCGCCAGCCACCGCCATGAATAATCATGACCGCAGGTAAAGGTTTTGGGTAAGTTTTTGTCGGACTAAAAACATCTAATAGCAACGCTCTATTTCCAATTTTTCCATAAGTAATGGCATACTTTTCTGAAACTGTCGCTAAGGTTTTTTCAGGAACAATCGTCGTTACTGGATGCGACTTTTTACTATTTAAATAAGCTGTATAGTTATTATAAGAAGTATCTACTTTTCCTGTAATGCCCAAATGTGAGACTTGATTCCAGAAAGTATTGAAAGCGGGATTAGGTTTTCCTGAAAAGATATTTTCTAAAGTATAATTACTTGCCTCTGCTTCCGAAAGCTGATGTGACCATTTTACTCTTGATGAAGTTTTTGCTCCTTCTCCTGTATTTTGGTACTCAGCATAAAAAGTAGTTTTTTCGTTTTCTGCTTTTCCCCAAGGATCCCAACCTTCGGGTAAAATATGCTTTCCTAATTCACAATTGATGAACACCGTTTTGGCATAACTTCTCCACGGGCGACCCAAATAAACTTTGTTGACATCCGTAGAAGCAGTCAGTTTACAGTTTTTGAACACATAACCATAATTCACCCATTTTGGCGTTGAAGCCGCCGTTACATAACCGTTGGCTTTGCTGTGGATGATACAGTTTTCAAAAAGTATTGTTGCCGGACCAAAAATAAAATCGACCGTTCCTTCAATATAACAATCTACAAAATGCTGACGAGCATTATCTCCCGCCGCAAAAATGGTATCTTGATTCCCCAAGAAACGACATTTACGAATTATACAACGGTCGCCTTCAATGTGAAGTGCAACGGCTTGCCCAACTCTTCCAGCCGTATTTTCGACGATTAGATTTTCTAAAGTAATATCATTTCCTAATACTCTTAGCGTGTAAGAATCAAAGGTTTCCATTTTTCCTTTGCCAGAAAAATCATCATAAGAAATAACAGTACTGTCTTCGCCAATGATGGCGATATTACTCAGTGTACTCGGAATCGTCACTTTTTCTTTATAAATCCCTTTTTTGATACGAATCGTAATTTGATTGGGCAAGTAAACCCTAACAGCATCAATAGCATCTTGAATATATCTAAAATCTCCAGAACCATCTTTTGCTACCACTAAATCATGCTGAATTTTTAGGGCTTGACTATTACTTATGAAAGAAGTCAGGAGTAAAGCAATGAAGAAAAAATACTTTTGTTTTGTTTTCATAGAATTTTAAATTGTTATCATTGAGAGTAATCATATTCTAAAGGCAAATACACTATAAAATCTAATGCCTTGTCTGCGGAATTTTACAAACCGTAAACAAAGCATTAGATTCTTTTTAATAAAAAATCACTAAATCACAATTCACTAAATCACCATTATCTTACCAACCCGGATTTTGTGGGAATTCAGATTTATTGGTAATTACATCAAGATGAGATTGAGGAATTGGTCTTAATACTTGAAAATCCTTGATATTACTTTTAGCATTTGGATTATACGCTTTTACATATTCCACCAATTTACCTGTTCTTTTCAAATCAAACCAACGTAATAATTCTCCTCCTAATTCTCTAGCACGTTCTTCCAAAACAAAATCAATATTCATCTGGCTTGCTGTTACTTGCATGTCAGCCGCACGACCAGCTTTTGCACGATTTGTTCTCAACAAATTCATGTATTTTACCGCTTCAGCAGCATTGCCCGCTTTCATTTCTCCCTCAGCAGCAATCAAATACATTTCGGCAATTCTTTGTACAAAGGCATCTCTTTTACTTCTAAATTCAAAAATTGCCGTTCTATCTGTCGTACTGTTGTGTTTGTGCATTTCGATGAAATTACGGAAATCAACTAAAGATTGGTCAGGGTTATACAAATCGTTAATGTCTTTTACTTCATATTTCAAGGATTTACTTGCTTTAAAGGCTGAAGATAATGCTTTATGACTCCAATAAACAGCAGTATCGCCCTGAATCATATTGGTATAAACGCCAGCTTTACCACCATTTGCTTTCCAAACTTCTTTGAAAGTACCTTCATAACGTTGGTCAATATCACTATTGAAAAGTTCTAAGTATCTTCTAGTACAAGCATAACGTTGGAAACCAATACTGTTTGGAATATCCAAAATCATTCCTGCATGAAAATCATAGCGTGGCGTAAACATCAAGTGCAATTGATTCCCACCTTCAGGACGGAAAGCGTTGGCAGTAGAGTTTCCATCAAATTCTAAATCCGCAGGATTCAACAAATTATCAGCTGAATAATTCACATAAAAAATTACTTCTGAATTCGTCGAACCTTCGCTATTATTGATGTCCCAAAGTGCTTTATAATCGCTGTATAATTTGAAATTATAATCACTAATTACTTTTTTCGCCAAAGCAGCTGCTTCAGCATTTTGTCCACGAGTCAACAACATTCTTGCTTTAAATGCCTCAGCTGCTGGTTTGGTTACTCTTCCGCCTTCGTGGTTAATTCTTCCGCCAAGGTTAGCAATCGCTAAATCTAAATCAGCAAAAATTACTTTGTAAAACTCATCAACCGAGCTTTTTGTAGAAGTAGTTTGTACACCAATTGTTGGTTTTGTCGATAAATGTACGCCACCCCAAGTTTCTACAATGAGCCAATTGTACATCGCTCTAAGATAATATACTTCGCCCAAACGTAATTTTTTAGTTGCTTCTGGCAAAGGTGAAGCTGGAATTTTTTCGATAGCCGTATTACAGTAATTGATTGCGGCATACAATCTGCTCCAATATACTTGTATAATTGGGCTTTGACTATTGAAATTCGCACTCATATCCGCAATTTCTGGATGGTGACAGTCACCCCCTTTCAAGAAAAGGTCGGTGGCTAATTCCGTCATTGTAGCTCCGCCTTCTTTTCCGTACCAAAAACGAAGTGGCGTATAAGTACTGTTTACTAAAGATTCTATGCCAGTAGTGGTAGCGTAAAAAGTATCGCCTGTTAATCCACTTTTGTTTGTTTCATCTAAAAAATCTGAACATGACGACAGCCCGAAAGCAAATGCGCCTATCATGAATGTGAATATCTTTTTCATAATTATATCTTTTAAAAATCGAGAAATTAAAAATTAACATTTAAACCAAAAATCAACTGCTTCGTCATTGGAAAAGCTAAACTTCCGCCACGTTCTGGGTCGTAAGGAGCTAACTTGCTGAATGTAAAGTAGTTTCTCATAGTTGTGTAAACTCTAATTTTCGAAACGCCCCATTTGCTACTGATTTTTGAAGGAATTTCATAGCCTAAAGAAATGTTTTTGATTTTCAAGAATGAACCATCTACATAATAAAGCGTACTCATGTAGCTACTATTTTGATTTTTGTTCATGTCTGGACGAGGATGATCGTTCGTTGGATTTTCTGGTGTCCAATAATCTACTTTTGGTCCATTTTCTCTACCATCAATTTTATAATTTCCGCTGGCTTCGCTTCTAATCATTTGTCCTTCACGAGCAAAGAAGAAAACTGAAAGGTCGAAATTCTTGTAGCTAAAATTATTATTTACGCCAAGATTAAAGTTTGGACGAGGCGTTCCTACCACCATTCTATCTGCATCTGGCGTAATTTTTCCGTCATTATTTACATCTTGTACTCTGATGTCGCCCGGTACTTGTCCGTATTTTGCCGCTTCAGATTCTTGTCCCAATTGCCAAATACCAATCTTTTTATAATCGTAAAATACTTGTGTCGGCTGACCAACAATCCAACCATTTCCTAAATCTCTTTCAGCGCCGCCAGTCAATGCTACGATTTCTTCTTTGTTGGTAGAGAACGTGAAATCTGTTGACCATTTTAACCCTTGAGGAGATTTACTGACAAGATTCAAGGTAGAAATTTCGATTTCTAAACCTTTGTTAGCTGTTTTTCCAACGTTTTCGTAAACACTTGTATAACCAGAAGTATTTGGCAAAACACGTTGCATCAACAAATCGCTGGTATTACTTTGGTAATAATTAATAGCACCGTTAATTCTATTATTCAAGATTCCAAAATCAAGCCCAACGTTAGTCGTTGCCGTCGTTTCCCAAGAAAGATTTGGGTTTGAAATCGCTTTAGGATAGTATCCATAAGCCGCAACTTCTCCGAATGAATACGTTACTTTGCCTAAACCACCCAAAGTTTGGTAAGGCGAAATCGCTGAGTTTCCTGAAATACCATAACTCGCTCTCAATTTCAAGTCCGTAAACAAAGAAGTATTTTTCATGAATGATTCTTCTGAAATTCTCCAACCCAAAGCTACCGAAGGGAAGTATCCCCATTTATTTCCTGCTGCTAAAACCGAAGAACCATCTGCTCTTAAACTAGCACTTAACAAATATTTACTGTTGTATTGATAGTTAACTCTTCCAAAGAAAGACTCTAAAGTACTTTCTACCAAACCGCTTTTAATCGCTACTTGGGCTGAGTTTGCACCTAAATCATAGAAAGTAGTCGTTTCTGAAACTTGATTAAAACCTGTTCCTGAAAAAGATTCCGTCGAACGACTCAAAAAGCTATTTCCTAACAAGAAATTGAAATCATGCTTGCCCAATGTTTTTAGATAAGTAAGCGTATTTTCCCAAGTGTAATTTAAAGTATTCGCACTTTCGATGCCTGATTGAGAGATATTTCCAGCTCTGGTAATGGTTTGCGCACCATAATAATATCCTCGGCGACTGTTCTGAATATCTAAACCAAAAGCAGTTTTGAAAGTCAGATTTTTGATGATTTCCCAATCTAAATATGAAGTATTGAAAATCCTTTTTTCCAATAAATTATTGGTATAAACACCCGGTACTTCGTCCGCCAAAGGTGTAATATTAAAGCTTTGACCTGCAACTGGATAAATGATAATATTTCCGTTGGCATCGTAAGGCGTACCGTAAGGATTGATTTTATTAGCCTGATTCAAAGGGTCTTGACGAACGTCGTTGTCACGATAAGTATAGAAAATTTTCGAACCAATTTTTACATTTTGGAATAATTGATGATTTACGCCAACACTTCCGTTGTAACGTGTCAACTGGTCATTTTTAAACAGACCTTTTTCGCCATAAGCACCGAAGGAAATATTAAAAGTAGTTTTATCAGAACCGCCACTTAATGAAATTTCATGATTTTGGATTGAGCCTTTTTTCAGAATTTCTCCTCTCCAATCTACAAACTTGCGGTTTTTGATAGCATCTAATTCTTCAGGATTAAAAATCGATGCTTCGTTTGTGATGCCCCTTGTACGGAAAGCTTCTCTTTTAAAAGCTGCATATTCTTCACCATTTTGAATCGCTCCTAAACCAGCATTATCTTGCACGCCATAATATGAACTGAATGAAATTCTGGTTTTGCCAGATGCTCCGCTATTGGTTGTAATCAAAATAACACCATTTGCACCACGAGTACCATAAATTGCAGTGGAAGAAGCATCTTTTAAAACTACCATCGTTTTAATATCAGAAGGATTTATTTCCAAAGCCGAAGCACTATAAGGCACGCCATCCACCAAAATCAAGGGAGAGTTTGAAGCACTCAACGAACGATTCCCACGTAGAGTAAAGCTTAAACTTGAACCCGCTTGTCCGTCGTTTCTCGTCAAATCCAACCCTGCAATTTTACCTTGTAAAGATTCTAAAGCATTACTCGTTGGAGTAGCGACAATATCAGCAGATTTTAATACAGAAACAGAACCCGTTAAATCTTTCTTTTGTACCGTTCCATAACCTACTACAACTACTTCATTCAAGGTTTTGTCATCAATTTGTAATGAAATATTGATTGTTTTTTGATTGCCAACCAATACTTCTTTGTTGCTATAACCTACAAAACTGAAAACCAAAATGGCTTTTTCATCTGGTACTGCAATTTTAAAGTTTCCATTTGCATCAGAATTTACGCCTCTGTTTGTTCCTTTTAGTACAATATTTACTCCTGGCAAACCTTGTCCTTTTTCGTCAATTACTTTCCCAGAAACAGTTTGTTCTAAAACCGTTAAGTTCTCTGAAACAAGGTTTGATTGTATTTCCGATTGGGAGGTATTGGCAGTATTACTCTCTATATTTTTCTGATTTTGATTATTTTCGGAAGAGAGCGTCCCCAAATCACCTCTTCCTTTTTCTTTTTTTCCTTCCATCACCAAATAAGAAGTTTTGTTTACCTTTTTATAAGTAAGTCCAAAAGGAGAAAGTAAGCGGTCAAGATTTTTTTCGATACTTGTATTAGCCTGAATCATATTGCTTTGAACCATGTAACGTTCTACAGTTTTGAGTTCAAACATGATTTCTACTTTATACTGGTTTTTTAGTTCCGATAAAGCATCTTTCAATTTTTTACTTGATGAAGGCGTTCTTTCTGCCTGAGTATTTTGAGGCATTTGTTGCACCATCGCAAGAGCTTGCGAAAGCCCAATTTGCTTACCAAGAAGCATGAGAGTGACCATAAGCCCCAATTGTGAGGCTTTTTGTAACCGTTTTTTCATAATAAATGGAGGAGATGTTTTTAGGAAATGTTTTTAATATTCCGACAATTGCACATGCGTACCTTGGCGGACTACATTAATGTTTAATAATTCTGAGATTGATTTTAAAAGTTCATCCACATTTTCTGCCCTGAACGAGCCCATCAGTACTCTTTTTGAAAGTTCTGAACCTTTGATTTCTACTTGCAATCCATAATTTTCTTCTAATAAATAGGCGACTTCTTCCAAAGTTGTTTCTTCAAAAACAAAGCGTTGATCTTCCCATGCCGAATAAGCTTGCGGTTCGGCAGTTTCTTTGATTTGTACATGATTGTGGCGGTCGAGTGTTAGCAATTCACCCGGTTTCATCATTACATTTTTACTTTGTTTTCCTTCTTGATAACGTAGTTGTACTTTTCCTTTATTCAAAATTACTTTTGAGCCTCTCTTTCTGGCATAAACTGTAAATTCTGTTCCTAAAACCACTACTTCAAAATTGTTCGCAGATTTTACGATAAATTGCTGATTATCAACAGTATGTTTTACAGAAAAATTGGCTTCTCCACTTAAAAATACTTCTCTGTTAGTTTGGCCAAAACCCCAACGAAGTAAACGAAGCGATGAATTTGAATTAAGCGTTACTTTACTTCCATCGGGCAACACCAAGGATTGTGTTTCGCCAAAAGTAGTTTGGTAATTTTGGTAAATGATTTTATCCTGAAAAATAAATGCCGTTAAACCCATTAGCAATACAATTGAGGCGGCAATTAGCCAATTCATTTTACGGCGATTATTATTTTCAGATAATGGTTCAATTACTTCTTCTTCTGGTAATTCGTCATGAGGATTTCCTTTGATAAAGGCATTGAAATTATCTAAAGCCTCATGGCTTTCTGCTAAATACTGAGGATGTTTTTTCTCCCATTCTTCCAGCCATTGGTAATATAATTCTTCATTGGCTTCATCTTTCAACCATTCTTCAATGAGATTGCGTTGCAAAGGTGAAGTCTTCCGAGCGAAATGGTCAAATATTAATTCGTATGTTATTGCTAATTTCATTGTGTCTAAAGTCTTTTAATAGAATCGGATAATAGTTGAGGAAAAGGTTTTGGTCTATATAATTAAGACACATTTTTTTGAAAAACCCCTTAGTAAATATAAATTGTGAGTTTTGAATTTTGAATTGTGTCAACCGTTGTGGTTTCAAAATCGTTGATTTCACTGATAATCTTAATATTTACTGGTTTTGTTGATTCTTAATTTTTAATCAACAAATAAATAACCCCAATCAACCAATGTTCCTTCAAACCTTTTCTTATAATTGACAATGCTTTTCCGATATGTACTTCAACTGTTTTGATAGAAATATTCAATTCGTTGGCGACTTCCTGATATTTTTTTCCTTCAAAACGATTCAATAAAAATGCCTTTCTACATTGTGGTGAAAGCGATTCTACCAATTCTTCTACCTGATGAAATACTTCTTCAAATTGTGTGATACTGTCGGGTCTTTGTCCAGAAGAAGATTCAAAATTGATGGCTGAATCCAATTCATCTAATTGTTTAAATTCTGACCGAATATGATTATAAGCTTCATTCCGAACACATCTAAACAAGTAAAAACGATAGGAGGAAGTGACGGTCAGATAAGCTTTCGTTTTCCAAAACCTACAAAATACTTCACTCACAATATCTTCGGCAAGTTCTTTTGAATACACAAAACGCACTGCATGACTACACAGAATTTTATGATAACGCCTAAACAACATTTCACAGCCCTTTTGTGGCGATTCCTCAAAAGCTTTACGAATAAAAAGCTCAGAATCACTGAAGGCAGTTTTTTCTTCGAGCAACGTTTCTTGCTCTTCTGCCAATGCCTTAATTTCAGGAATGGCGGAATCACTCAACTCGTCAATGGATTCATGCGTTTTCAGCGTATTCATAAGCTATGATTTTAACAATAAATTCTTTGAATTATTCTATAGTATATAAAGGTAAGACACAATCTATCAAAAAGCCCCTTAGTAGTTAGAGGATTTTTTTTGAAAAACTTTTTGAGGATATTAGAAGCTAGAGGTTAGATTCAAGAAGCAAGACGTTAGATTCAATACTTTAGGACTGGAGGATGTTTTAAAAAGAAGTATTGAGTATTAAAACCTCAAATTTAGAAGAAGTATTTGAGTCTTGATGAGTTTTGTGCCTTGAGGTTTTTAATAAGAAATATAAGTATAGAACTATTTATAGAGTCTATTTTTCGTTTTTAAAATCTGAGTAGTGGTTGGTGATTGGTATTTTAGATTCCTAATTTGCGTACGAAAGATTCAACAGGTACTCAAAATGTTACTTAAACCAATTTTTTGTAGTGGCAATCCCATGCGGTTGCCATTTCGGATAAGGCAACCGCAAGGGATTGCCACTACAAATTTCCTTTAAAAGGAATTTCAATCATCTAAAAAAATTATTTTAAAACTTACATTTAGATATATTAATATTTTTTACTCTTAATTCTGCCCTAATGCTTATATCTTCAAAAAGACTTTTTTCTTGTAAAATATATACAATAAAATAATTTGCGTAAGCGTAACTGAACAAGCAGTAAAAACAGGTTGCCAAAGTACAGGAGTATGCGAAATAAGTCCGCCAAAGAAAAAATTAGCGGTATATCCAAAATTGACAATTCCTTCGGAAGCCATGTAAATCAAAATAGAATTTGCACCAATCCAAACAAATGGCAATGCCCATTTCTGAAATTTCCACAAGTCTATCACTAAATGAAATAAAGCAAAAAACAAGATACAACATCCCCCGACAAAGCAAACAAATGAACTTGACCAAAGGCGTTTGTTGATGGGAAATGAAATATCCCAAAGTAAACCTAAACCAATCAGTACAAAAGCTGCGATTGTCATCAAGAGTACTTTTTTATAGGCTGAAAATGCAGACTCAGTTTTCAAAAAAGTAGCTGTAAATACACCCAACATTGCCGTACCGATGGCGGGAATGGTTGATAAGATTCCTTCGGGGTCATGAACGATGCTGTGTAATCTTCCTGGTAATAAAATACGGTCGATGTAAGATTCAAGTGAACCTTCCTTGGTCAATACGCCTGCACCAAAACCCGGAACTGGAACATATTTCATAATGAGCCAGTAGCCTATAAGAATAAACGCAAAACAGAAAATCTGTTTTTGAGTATTGAAATTCAAATAAATGATTCCTGCAAAAAACCAAGCTAAACCAATTCTGCCCAAAACACTGGCGATACGTGTTTGTTCATAACCATTCCATTTGAAAAGTCCGTTTACTACTACTCCAAGGAAAATTAAAATTACTGTTCGTCTTATCATCGCCAAGTACAATGGCTTTTTAATGACATTTGGCAGTTGATTGGGACTATCAACGGATGCCTCTGCTACTTTTTTTTGCATTGAAAAAGGCATTGACATTCCCGCAATAAAAAGAAAAAGTGGAAAAATCATGTCATAAAAAGTAATTCCATTCCAAGCGGTATGATGCAATTGTTCAGACATCCATTCAAGTAAAGGAATATGGGTTGTTTCTGCCAAAGCATGAATAATGTGTTCGCCACTCATTATCCAAAACATATCGAAGCCACGCAGAGCATCTAAAGAAATAAGTCTTGTATCTTTCATAGAGTGTTTGTTTATTGAGTTCTTTATTGAGTGAATTGTGAGTTAGTGAGTTGTGAATTAGTGATTATTTTTCAGTTACTTATTAATACTTATATAAGAGTTTATTAATGAGCTATTATACATTTATAATAAAACACAACTTATTTAACAATCACTAACTCACTCATTCACAATTCGCTCAATCACAACTCATTTCTGTATTTCTTGTACATCTTCAAGGCTACTTGGTGGCTGTTGCCTTTAGTTGTAATCGGGAAATTCTTTTGTGTTTTCACCCAATTCCATTCCCAAGTGCGGATGTTGGCATCAAAGGTTTTTAAATTTGGTTCACGGTTTTCTGCCAAAGATTTGTTGAGTTCTACAAAAAACTGTTGCCATCTTGGCTTATAAAAATCATTTAACAAACCACTCCACTGACGATTTGAATATTCGTGCAAAGGATTGTTGGCATCGCCCCAAAGCGTAATCAGGTCACGAGCATTTTGTTCATAAAGTGCTTTTTCAGTAGGAGTCCTTCCCCAACTTCTTGCTGAACTAATCCACGGGCCAAGCATAAAATCTTTGCGAGTTGTTAATAATTCATCCATATCCGCAATCAAATCAATAAAAGCTTGAGCGTCTTTTTTGAATTGTACTTCATCTTTTGCTTTGTAAGCATTCTTCCATTTTTTCTGTAAAATAAGGGCATGATTTGCCAATACTTGTCGAGTAATATCTACCAAATCGTACTGAAAACCATCAGAATCAATACCTTTTTTTGAAGCTTCTATAAACAAATCCCAAGCCGGGATTAAGTCTTTGGGTTTATAATTCAGCTTAGTTTTTGTCCAAACCGTCGTAGAATCGAAAGTTGGGCGACCAGTAATAATTGATTCCGCACCATCACGAATATCTTTGCCATTATAAACTGTTTGACGAAGTACTTGCCAAGCTTCCACTAAAGATTTATCATCCGTTTTGTAACGATTCTTAGCATATTTTACCAACCATTCGTTCAAGTCGACTGGTGTAGTTTGCCAAGTATGTTGCATCATCAATTCGTAAATCACTGGATTTTGTTCGATGGCTTCCATCGTTAAACCTATTCCTTGTAAATTTTTAGAATTTGGGTCGTTCAATGCTAAAGCTGGACCGCTGGCTACGCCATCCATTCTACCAAAAAGATTCACATTTCCGCCAAAATTATTCAACATATTCCAAATCCACGGTTTGCCATAAAAAGCATCAGTACGTTTCCAAACGGGTTCGATTTCAGTTGCTAAATCTAATAATAACATTTTATCATTAGGAACAGCACTTAATAAAGCTTCGATTTGTGGTGCTTTCCAGAATTTTCTATCACTGTAAAATAACCAACCTTGCATCACCCAAACTGCGTCAGGGTCTGCTTGGCGCATTCCTTCATAAATTCTGGCACTCAGTTTCGATAAATAAGCTGGTTCGTCGGTTGGCGGTTCATTTTCATTGAAAGTATCAGCCGAATACAAATGGTCTGAACCGAAAAGTTTTGTTTGTTTATTGATAAACTTTTTGCCTAATTCTGCAAAAAGCGGGTCTTCTGAATCCAAAATATAAGTATCGCCAAAGCCGTTTGTCCAGTTGGTTGCTTTTAATTTTGCATTTGGATATTTCTTTTTGAACGCCGCAGGCACGTGTCCCGTAAAAGCTGGCAAAACAGGTTTCATGCCTAAAGCACGTTCTCTTTGCACAATTTTCACTTGTAAATCTTTATGTGATTTCATCCAACTGATAGGAAGTGGACCGCCCCAACCATCAAGATTTCCCATCCAAAACCAAGAAAAATATGCTGGTCCACTGAAAAAATCTTTCAAATCATTATCCGAAAAACCCATTTCATTATATACTTCTCGCCAAGTATATTCTTCCCCCGTAATCGCCAAAGGCATATTGATTCCGTGCATCGCCATCCAGTCGATTTCTTTTTGCCATCTTTCCCAATTCCACCACGACATACTGTAATTGAATGTACAGTAATTCAAATAATAGCGATATTGATAGGGTGTTTTTTTAGCAATTTTTGTCGGAATTTGTGGCAGTTTTACTGGTAAATCAAGATTTACGCCATTCCAAGTAATTTGGCAATGGCAATATTCTGTTAAGTAATAATATAAAGCAGAAGCAACAGCCACGCCATTGTTTCCTCTTAAAATGATTTTTTGGTTCTTGCTTTCTATTTCAAAAAGGTCTTTGGGTGCAGTACTTTCTAAGGCTTCGACCACAAAAAATTGTGCTTTCTGAGGAATCACCCTGCCAATGAGTGCTTGGGCTTCTTGTTTATTAAGCTGTGCATTTGTCAGATGACAACTCAAAAGCACAAAGATGACCACGAGAAAGCCAATGGGCTGAGATAGTTTAGTCATGTGGAGTATAGTTTGGGTTATAAAGCTAAACCTTTAGCGGAAGGTTTAGCTTATAACTTTAAAAAAAATTGGGTATGATTACTCTAAATTTTTGATAAAAAAACTGATTAAAATACGAACGACAATCAATATACGTGTACATTAACCACAGGTAAAGATTTTACCAAAACCTGTGGTTAACACTAGATTTTAATAGCCAGGATTCTGTTTCAAAGCAGGATTCAACTGTAAAGCCACTCTTGGAATTGGGAAAATTCTACGATAGGCTTCAGCATTTGTTTTATAGCCCCATTTGTTTTCGTATTTTCCAAAGCGAATCATGTCATTTCTACGCCAGCCTTCCCAAGCAAATTCACGAGTTCTTTCTGCATAAATAAATTCTAAATCAACACTTGTTAAAGCAGCAGAAGTAGTTCTTAATGCTCTTAATTGATTTACCAAAGCAAGTGGAGTATGTCCTAAAGTGGCTGCACCACCTCTTAAAATAGCCTCTGCTTTCATTAAAACGATGTCTGAATAACGGAAAACAGGTTTGTCGTTATTTTGATTTCTGTTTAAAGAAGTAGCATCAGGATAAAATTTGATATTGCGATAGCCCATATTCCAAGCGATTTCGTCGTTACCCACATCAAATGAAGCAACATCTTGACGCAAAGTAACTTCTGGCGTTAAGTTTACATGATAAGTTACCGAAGCCGATGGGTTACTTCCTTTATAGTACTGATCATAACCAATATTGGTTGTGGTAACCGTTACAGGTGTTACGCCATCGTTCATATATTGTAAACCTGTAAGCCATTGTTTATTACGAATATCGTTCGCATCGTTGAAATAAGCATAGTATTCAGGTAAAGTACTTGCCGCACCCGCTGGCGTAAATGGCAGGCTAAACTTTTGACGTTCGCTTCTTGGCACATCAAAACGAGCATGAATATTTACAGATCTAAACGGGAAACTGTTTGCAGCAGCTGGGTCGTAAGGAACAGCGAAAATAAATTCCTTCATTTGTGGTCCATTCGCTGGATAAAACATGTTCAGATATGAATTCTTTGGCTCAAGTGCATATAATCCTGAATTCATTATTTTATCACAAGCCGCAATACAATCATCATATCTTTTTGTGCCTGTGTATTGTTCAGCATTCAAATACATTTTGGCTAATAAAGCATAAGCAGTCCATTTATTAGCTCTTCCATAAGTACTTACGCCAGATACATCGCTAAGATAAGGCAAAGCAGCGTTAATTTCTTTTTCAATAAAATTGAAAACTTCTGCTCTTGGAACATTCGTTTTTGGATTAAAATCACCGTATAATGTATCAATTGGTACATTTCCGAAGTTATCCATCATCATAAAATAAGCGAATGCTCTTACCATTTTGATTTCAGCCAAATTGGTTTTCTTGATTGCTCCTTCGGGCATTGTCGTTGACAAAATCGACAATGATTGATTGGCAACACCAATGGTAGTTGATAACCAAGTCCAGTTACCGTTGATATAACTATTATCGGGAGTCCAAGTATGATAGTGCATCGTTTGGTTTTGTCCGCCATCAAACCAGTTACCACCTCTTGCGGGCATAATTCCTTCGTCCGTACTAAATGATTGTTGGAAGAAATGCTCAACAGCATAATTTCCTCTTAGTGCTACATAAACAGGACCAGAAGCTGAAATAAATTGCTCTGTATTAGTCGGAAAAACATCCGTTGTTAATTCAGTTGTTACAGGAACATACAAATCGTGGCAGGAAACCAGCATGCTTGAAAGTAACACTGAAAATAATATATTTAAATATGATTTTTTCATGATTTCAAAATTTTAAAAATTAGAATGATACATTAACACCTAACAAGAAAGTACGAGTTTTAGGGTAGAAGTTATTATAATCTACACCCGGAGCAATACCGCCCTGATTCACTTCTGGGTCAACACCTGTGTATTTTGTTATGACAAAAAGGTTGTTGACAGAAGTATAAATTCTTAGGTTTTTAATCACTGAACCTAACTTTTTGAAGTTATAGCCCAAAGTAGCATTATCGAATCTAATAAAGCTTCCATCTTCAATAAAGCGTGAAGAATAGAAGTAAGCGTTGATATCAGAAGCAGATTCATTAGCTGCATCTGCTAAAATATTGGAATATTGCGCTGTGTTTGGTCTGAATAAATCAGCACGAGTAGCATTGAAAATTTTGTTGCCAAATACTCCTCTGATGAAAAGATTGAAATCAAAATTTTGATACTTAAATGTATTACTCCAACCTAACAATAATTTAGGTTGTGCGCTACCCAAGTAATGATAATCAGTTCCTTCTCGTGGCGCTGTTGTTAATTTACCGTCAGCTCCAACAAATTGAGAAACTCCATTTGCATTTTTCCCAGCATACTCTAACGCAAAGAATTGTCCAAGTGGTCGTCCAGCTTTCAAGATTTGTAAAGATCTACCCGACTGTCCACCACCTTCTGGACGAGATAATAATACAGAGTCTCCACCCGCAAATAATGGATTCGATAAACTTGTAATCAAGTTGGTATTATGAGCAAGGTTCAAATTACTTGTCCAAGTAAAATTACTTTTTGTAATTAATTTAGCACTTAAGCTCAATTCAATCCCTTTGTTATTAATACTTCCACCATTGGCAACAATGCTTCCATTTGGTACTAGAATCGGGTCAACGCTGTAAGAGTAAATCATTCCAGTAGTTGTTTTATCATACAATTCTAATGAACCACTTACTTTGTTATTTGCCGTAGTAAAATCTAAACCAATGTTCGTTGTCGATGTTTTTTCCCATTGTAAATTTGGATTGGCAGCTTTTGTTGGGCCATAAGCTCCTGTTAATGAGCCATTATAATAATATGTTCCAAGACTTCCAGAAATAAACTGTGCAGTATAAGCATTGAAACCCGAAGCATTACCTGTTACACCATAACTTGCTCTTAGTTTCAAATCGCTCAATATTGTTTGGTTTTCCATGAAATCTTCTTGGCTGATTCTCCAAGCTCCGCCAATTGAAGGGAAGTAACCCCATTGATTATTAGCACCAAATACCGAACTACCATCCCTTCTGATTGAACCTTGCAACAAGTATTTACTTTTGAAGTTATAGTTAAATCTAGCAAAATCAGAAATCAATTGTGTTTCTTGATACACGCCGTCTGGTCCGAAACTAATTTGAAAACCAGAAGTACCATAAGGATTACTCAAGGCTAAGTTATTGTAACCAATATTATCTACAGGTAAATTACTTGTTGTTACTTGGAAACCTTCGCCAATTTTATTGTTTTGCCAAGAATATCCAATTACTGCATTGATAGAATGATCACCAAATTCCTTGTTCCAAGTTAAATACGTTTCTAAAATTTTATTGGTGTTTTGGTAAGAGCTTCTTGTTGCTTGTCCATTCTTTCCAAATGCTTGTTGGTAGTGAAAACCCAAACCTGGATCTGGATTATCATACATATTATTATAAGTAGTTGTATAATATTTGTTATAGTATGAACCTTGCAATGAATTTGAGTTCATATACGATAAATCTAAATTATACGTCAAACCAAAAGGTAATTCTAATTGTGTTTTAAAACTTCCGATGAGGTTACTATATTTAGTATTCATCTGGCTATTATTAATCATGGCTACTGGATTGTAATAGCCAGAATTTTCTGGATTTTCAAAATACGTACCATTTTCATTCGTGATAGGCGAAACAGGTAAATACGACGTAGATTGTAATAAAACCGTATTTCTGTAAGGAATATCCTGAGCATCACTGCTTGA
This sequence comes from Arcicella rosea, assembly GCF_040543805.1. Classification (NCBI taxonomy): domain Bacteria; kingdom Pseudomonadati; phylum Bacteroidota; class Cytophagia; order Cytophagales; family Flectobacillaceae; genus Arcicella; species Arcicella rosea. Next base: position 258,049 of record NZ_JBEUMS010000002.1, on the reverse strand, counting down.
ATTGGTGATTGAAAAACCAAATTTCAATTTGTCTTTCAAAGCCAATTGTTCAATTGATAAACGAGCAATTACTCTTTCTAATGAACTATTCAATAATATACCTTCTTTTTTTACGTAGTTCAAACTAGCACTATAAGTAGTGTGTTCGCCACCGCCGTTGAAAGATAAGTTATGATTCGTAGAAATAGCCGAACTTTTTTGGATAGCAGACTGCCAATCAGTGTTCGCTCCTTTATCATCTTTTGGAGAAAAACCAACATTGATTTTTGTTAAGAATGCTCTCAATTGGTCAGCCGTCATCATATCTAATTTGTTAGATACTTTTTCCATCCCAACAAAAGAACTGTAAGAAACTTGCATTTGTCCTTGCTTTCCTTTTTTGGTTGTTACCATAATTACGCCATTTGCGGCACGGTTTCCATAGATTGCCGTGGCTGCGGCATCTTTCAACACATCAATAGAGGCAATATCATCAGGAGCAATCGTTGAAATATCAGCACCAGGCACGCCATCAATTACATAAAATGGATTCTGAGCGCTATTAATCGTTGAAGCACCACGCATAATTACGGCTGCAGGTTTGTTCGGGTCACCACTGGCTGTGATATTCAAGCCCGGTACTTTTCCTTGCAAAAGCTGACCAACATCTGTAATCGCACCTCTGTTAAGTTCTTCTGTTTTTACAGTACTTACAGCACTCGAAAGATTTTTACGTGATTGTTTTCCATAACCTACTACCGCAATTTCTGCCAAAGAAGTTGCTACTTCTTGCAAGCTAACCGCAATAAATGTTTGGCTACCAACCAATACTTCTTTGGATTTATAGCCAATGTATGAAAAAACAAGTGTTTCATCTTTTGAAGCATTCAAAGAGAATTCACCATTAGCATCGGTTGTTGTTCCTTTGCTTGTGCCTTTAATGGCAATATTTACACCCACCAATGGTTTGGTATCGGTAGAAGAAATTACTTTTCCTTTAACAGTTTGTACAATTATTTCAACAGGAGCTTCTAGTTTAGGGATTACTTTTTTAGGTTTTACAACAATTGTTTTATCAACAATTAAATAATCTAGTGGTTGATTGGCAAAACATTCTTCAAGTACTTTTTCAATGTTAGCATTTTTCAGATTGATAGATACCTTGTCGGCATTCAATAACAAATCTGTTTTATACCAAAAAGTATAATCGCTTTGTTTTTCAATCTCTTTGAATACTTTATTGATAGCGGTATTTCTAAGGTTTAAATTAAACCTCTGCGAAAACCCTACAGCGCTTACCTGTAAATATATCGTCAATGATAAAATAAAGGTTAGTTTCATGACCCTGAAAAATTTAGTGGATAGTTTTTGTCCACGACAGGAAGCCGAAATACACGGCAAGCCCAGCCTAATTTGGAAAATAGGATTGCGATTCATACTTTTGTTTTGGGGTTTTAAATAAGATACTTGGAAAATTTATTTTAATCGAACTCCGACTTTGAGCGAAAACGTGGCTGCGTTTTCGCTTTTTTCGTTATTCAATGTCTTCTAGTGGAATGAGTGCCACTTTCACTGAAAAATGTTAAATATTTTTATACTCAGCAATTTTTGATTTCGGATTTGGGATTTCAGATGTTGGATTTGTGAATCACTAATTCAATTCCAGGCAGTGGATTTGAGATTTTAGGATTAAAATCACTCAATCACAATTCACTAACTCACAATTTATCAAGGCGTTATAATAATTTTTTTACCTTCTATTTTAAATTGCACTTCACTCATTGACAGAATTTTCAATACATTTGAAAGATTTGTATTTCTTTGAAGTTTTCCCGTAAAATGTTCATCTGGTATTTTTCCAATATACTGAATATCAACATCATACCATCTTTCAATTTGTCGCATAATCAGTTCTAAACTGGCATTATTAAATTGAAAATATCCATTTTTCCAAGCTAATTCTTCCTCCAAACTCACATCGTTAATGGTTCTAAAAATACCATTATTAAAGCCAACTTTCGCTTGCTGACCGGGTTGAAGAATCGTAGAACGTTCGTTTTTGCTCACTTTTACAGAACCTTCCAACAAAGTAGTTTTCGTTGCTTTTTCATTTGGATAAGCCATTACGTTGAAATGTGTTCCCAATACTTCGATTACCTGTCCATCGCTAATTACCTTAAATGGCTTCTTAGCATTTTTGGCAACTTCAAAATATATTTCCCCAGTCATTTCCACTTTACGTTCATTGCCAGAAAAAACCAGTGGGAATCTTAAACTTGAAGCGGCATTCAACCATACTTTCGTACCATCCGATAATACCACTTGATATTGCCCACCTTTGGGCGTAGTAATGGTATTATACCTAGGTTGGGCAATAGCCGATTGTTTAGATTCATAAACCAATTGTCCATTTTCTGGCTTTAGAATACTGGTTTCACCTTGTTTGCTGAGTGTACCATTTTTGGAATTATCCAATATTACTTCTGAGCCATCATCAAATGTTAAAATCGCTTTATCGCTTCCCGGTAAAATATCATTTTTCTCAAATTCTTTTACTTGTACAATTCTATTTTCTGTTCTTTTGTCAACAGTATTGTATTGAAACCAAGCGAATAATCCAAGCGATATAATTAAAGCAACAGAGGCAGCTATGCTATAGCTTATTTTACCAAAAATAGGTTTTACTTCTTCTTCAAAGTTTTCTTCTTCGGTTACTTCTTGTTCTTGAGAAAAAATTGAAGACAAAATTCTTTGCGACATTTCTTCTGGCATCTCAAGTGTAGATTCATGCTTTTTCCACGAACTATGTAAAATTACTTCTAACTCGCTTTCCGATGCAGAATTCGCCCATTTCATCAACTCATACTTTTCCTCTTCAGTACAATCATTACTGAAATATTTTCCAACCAAAAAGTTGATTCTTTCTGAAGGCATATTAATCAATGGCTTTTAAACCTTTAAGACTATAAAATTTATGTAAGCAAAACAATCGAAAAGTATCGTTTTTTGTGCTTAACTAAATAGAAGACATTTCTCGGAAAGGATAGGACTAGTTAAGAAGAAATTATTTTTAAATTATTTTTTGAGCATAATCCAAAACATGTAAAAAATATACATGGCTGCCTGATATTTCAGTTTGTGTTTGATGGTATTGAGGGCTTGAATGATGTGATTTTTAACCGTAGAAGGGGAGAGGTTTAACATTTCAGCAATTTCATCGTGTTTTAAGTATTGTTCACGACTAAGCTTAAAGATAAGTTTTTGTTGGGGAGGGAGGTTTTCGATAATTTGCTTCAACAGTTTTTGTGTTTCATCAAATTGAATCATATTATCGGTGGAATTTACTTCAATATTTTGTGTGTCAAAATATTCAGCATACAACATTGTTTGTCTAGCAACATTTTTAAACGCATTAATCGCTTGATTTTTTGCCATTCTAAACAAGTAAGCATCAAATTGAACAATATTCACCAGTTCACTTTTATCTTTCCAAAGCTTCAAAAAAATCTCTTGGATAATATCTTCTGTAATCTCATTTGACTCAGTCAGACGAAACAAATACCCATATAATTTCTTTTTGTACGCATGAAATAAGGTAGCAAAAGCCTGTTCGTTTCCAGACGAAGCAAGTTCTAGCAGTTCATTTTCATCATATAAAAGCTTTGTAATCATTTAGTCAAAAAAGTATATTTTCTATAAATAAAGAAACTCAATTTTTAAATATACTTATTTTTTTGTCAAAATGTGCTGATTTTTAAACTAGATTTCTAAAAAAAGTGAATTTTAGAATATTTATCAAGTAAAAATAGACTCTCTGAAAAGTCTATTTTATGTTTTTAAATATTCTCTGAAATCGAGTTTACAAAGAAGCTTTATCCTCAATAGTTGAATATTAAGGATAAAACTTTATTCTGATGAGATGAAAAAATCTACTACTGTTTCTCAATGCTAAATCCAGCCTTCTGTACGGCTTCGATTACTTCTTCTGCATTAAGTTCTTCTTCTCCAGAAACGCTGAGAATTTTATCAGCATTATTAATGTCCACTTGCCAATTCTCTATGTTTTCAAGTTGATTCAAGAAAGGTTTTACTTTTGCTACGCAATTGTTGCAATTGATATTGGTTTTGAATGATAATGTTTCCATTTTTAATTGTGATTGTGTGAATTAGTGAGTTGTGAATGAGGGAATAAAAACACTCATTCACAACTCACTAATTCGCAATTGATTAATGTCTATATTTTAAACGAATACTATTACTTACTACTGAAACTGAGCTGAGTGCCATCGCAGCTCCTGCAATCATTGGATTTAACAAAAAGCCATTGAAAGGATACAACAAACCTGCCGCCAAAGGAATTCCGATGAGATTATAGATAAATGCCCAAAACAAATTCTGACGTATGGTTGAAACCGTCTGGCGAGAAAGCTTCAAGGCTTGAGGAATTTTTAATAAATCAGACGAAATTAAAGTCATTTTGGCTACGTCCATCGCAATATCTGAACCTTTTCCCATCGCAATACTGATGTCGGCTTGTGCCAAAGCCTGCGAATCGTTGATGCCGTCGCCCACCATCGCTACTACTTTTCCTTCTTTTTGTAATTGCTTGATAAATTCAGCTTTTTCGTTGGGCATCAAACTCGCTTTCACATTCTTGATACCGACTTCATCTGCTACTTTTTGAGCCGTCAAAATATTATCGCCTGTTAGCATAAATACTTCAATTCCTGCTTCTTGCAACTCTTGAATGGCAATGTTAGAAGTACTTTTAATTTTATCAGTGATGGCTATTATCGCTAATATTTCTTTTTCATTGGCAAAAACCACAACCGTTTTTCCTTGTTTTTCTAAAGAAATAATCGTCTGTTTATCTATCCCCAAAACAAAACTCTCAATCCATTTCGGACTACCAACAAAATATTTTACTCCATCAAAATTTGCTCGAATACCTTTTCCAACCACATTTTCAAAAGTATTGATGGTCAAAGATTTTACGCCTTCGGCTTTTAAATGTTGGGTAACAGCTTCTGCCAAAGGATGACTTGAAAGGTTTTCTAAAGACAATAAAATACTTTTGTAGGTCTCGTTTTCGGGTTTGTTCAGCCAAATTAAATCACTCACAGAAGGTTTCCCTTCCGTAATCGTACCCGTTTTGTCTAAAATAATGGCGTTTACGTTATGGGCAATTTCCAAGCTTTCAGCGTCTTTTATCAAAATTCCATTTTCAGCTCCTTTGCCAACACCAACCATAATTGCCGTAGGCGTAGCCAAACCCAAAGCACAAGGACAAGCAATCACCAAAACTGAAACAGAAGTTAATAAAGCATGAGTCAAAGCATTTTCACCCCCGAAAATCATCCAAATAATAAATGTAAGTACAGCAATAATGATGACGATTGGCACAAAAATACTGGCAATTTTATCGACTAATTTTTGTACGGGTGCTTTACTTCCTTGTGCCTCTTGCACTAACTGAATAATCTGAGCCAGAAAAGTTTCATCGCCTACTTTTTCAGCAATAAATTTAAAACTTCCTTGCTGGTTGACTGTGCCAGAAAATACTTTAGAACCTTTACTTTTTTCAACAGGAAGCGGTTCGCCACTCATCATGCTTTCATCTACAAAAGAATTTCCTGATAAAACTTTACCATCAACGGGTATTCTATCACCAGGACGAATCAGAATTCTGTCGCTTACTTGTACTTCGGCAATGGGGATTTGCTTTTCTTCGCCATTTTCAATTACCCAAACGGTTTTTGGCTGCAAGCCCATCAGTTTTTTAATGGCGGTAGAAGTATTCGATTTGGCGTTTTCTTCTAACAGTTTTCCCAACATGATAAAAACAATTACCACGGCGGCAGCTTCATAATACACATGAGCGTGCAAACCTCGATGATGCCAAAACTCTGGGAAAAGAGTATTGTATAAACTAAATAAAAAGGCAATTCCAGTACTCAAAGCCACCAAAGTATCCATATTGGCAGTGCCCGCACGAGTTTGTTTGAGAGCATTCACAAAGAATTGTCGTCCGAACCAAAGTAAAACTGGCGTGGTTAGTGCCAATTCTATCCAGTTGGCGTAGGGCATTTCCATGAAAAACATGCCAATAATTACCACAGGAATTGTTAGAATGGTGGCCCAAATCAGGTTTTGTTTGAGTTTTTGATATTGATTTTCTTTTAGAATTGCCTGCTGTTCTTTGGCTTTTTCGGGTGTTCCTAAAATAAGTCCATAGCCGATTTGCTGTAATTTTTCTTGCAAAAACTCTGGAGAAGTAAGGCTGGTATCAAATTGAATTTTGGCAGATTCATTCGCAAAATTGACAGCACATTCCAATACACCATTTTGTTTATCAAGAATGGTTTGAACACTACTCGCACAAGCGGCACAAGTCATTCCAGTAACGGGAACAATCAGTGTTTTGATTTGAGTTTGATTTTCTACTTTACTTTCCATCTTTTGTGTCATATTTTGATAACACAAAATTAGCGTGAAGGATTGGCTAAGGACTTATATAATTGTTGGAGAATTTTATATAATTTGGGAAAGCGAAGCTTCATTCACAAAATTGAAGCTTCACTTTTATTTGACAAGTTGGAAATTCGTTCTACTGTTTTGTAAGTTTCACCATAAAATTTAAAAGTTCTTTTTTGCTTTCAAAGAATTTTCGTCCGATAAGGTATTGATACTGTTGAATACTCATCATCATAATATTGAGTGCATTATCGTCATAGGTTGGTCTTGAAAAATAGACTAATACTTCTGATAAATATTTGTTCAAATTTTCTCTGATTTCATCTGTAAAGACTGACTGATACTTCTCATCGCTTAAGAGTTTACTTATTTGTTCCTTAAATGGTTTTTCCAATTCATAAATCGTATTGATATTTTGTTCGATGACCTCAAAAGGCGTATTGTAATTAATAAATGCCGTAGCATTCATCATTTTTGCATAAATTTCAAATTGCTCATCGTAGCTTTTATCTATTTCATCATAAGCTTGGTATTGATTGAGGTACTCAGTTTCCAAACTTTGCGTTTGTGCTAATTGTAAAAAATATTGAAAAATTGCTTTATCATTTACTGTGACTTCTTCCTTCAAACGAGTCAATTCCGTTTCTAAAACAGGAATTAATTCATCACATTGTTTTGGAGAGTATTTTACGCCGTCGTAGTCAAAAGATTTTATCACCAAATCTCCATTTTTTATCTGTGAAATGGTTTGAATATCTCTTTCTACGGCAATGGAAGTATAAACGGTGTCAATTGCATTATCACTATATAAGTCATTGAAAATTAAAATTTTATCTCTTTCTAATGAATCTTTCTCGAAATAGACTGGATTTTTATTATCGTAATAACAATTGAAAATGGTATCAAACGTATTGGCACGATAATCTTTAGTATAAGCTTCGATAAATTCTTCCGTCTTTTCATCTTTTATTTCTGTCGTGTAATCAACCCTTGAAAATAAATTATCAGTTACTTTCTCTTGTACAACATCAATATTGTTGAATAATACTATCGCTTTGTCGGATTTATTATTCTTAACACCAATATTCAATTTTTGTAGAGCCGCTACTCTGTCTTCTGTATTTGGGTGCGAAGCCCATTGATTGGTAATCACCAATTTGGTTTTGTTGTAGCGATTATAATTTGAAAGATTTACTTGAGGAAGGTGATTTACATTAGGTAATTTATTTTCATTCGCCAGAAAATTCATGACAAATTGATGCTGAGGATAAATATTTGAAGGTTTTACTGCTTCTCCAATTTTTTCACTATAATAATTGATAACAGCATTATAGGATTGGTCTGCTAAATCTAATCGTAACAACGAAGTAATTAAAGGCTCAGAACCTGCCACATTTGCAGCTACTTCATCTGCATGAAATTCCATTTCTCTTGATAAGCTCATGTAACTCAAATTCACAATTTCATAAATCTTTTGAAGTATCCATTGAATTCCTTTGATAATTCTTAAAGCAATGGCTACAAAAAAAGCCAAGTAACTATGCACATTTGCGATACTGCTCGCTTTAGATTCAAAAGAATCGTTCTCGTAAAGTAGATTATAAATAATTTGATTTACATTATACACATAGCTTCCAACTTTCATAGACCTTTGCGAAAAATGCCCAAACTCATGTGCTAAAATCGCCTCAAATTCACTTACAGAAACTGAGTTAACCAGACCAACTCCAATTTGCAAGTTTTTCTTAATTGGTAAGAACATGCTCAAGAAACTTGAATCATAGAATACTGAAGCATTGACATCAGAAGATAAATAAATCTTTTTAGGGAAATCTGTCTTTACTTCATCCACTATTTTATGAATAAAAGCAAAAAGTTTAGGCTCTTGTTCAGCTGTGATTTCAATAAGATGAGAGCGGTCAACAACGTTCTTTTTAAAAATAAATTTTGCCAAGAAGAAGAGAATCAAAATTCCCATCGCAACCAAACCGACTCCTACCAAAAGCGTAAAAAAGGTAGGTTTATAAACGATTATAGCAATCCCTGCATAAGCACTAATAAAAGTAAAGATTAGAGCCAAAATCATCAAGGCTAGATAAGTAACAATAAATAGGCAAATGGACAAAATTGCCTTAACAGTCATTTTTTTGAATGATTCAGAAACGGTGATGTGTTGCATAGAATATTTGAGGGAATGTGTAAGTAGATTTATTAATTTCAATGTAAAGCTTTGTAATATCAACGAAAACGAATTTTTACGAGTTGAAAACTCGTGTTACTGTTCATTCAGGTTTTTTTCTTCTTTTCAAAATCAAACTATCTGCAGGATAATTGGCTTTTAAAGTATCCATTTGAGCTTTTGCCCAATCTATTAATACTTTCTTTTGATTTTCGGTCAAGTTTGCTTCTTTGTGTAAACCCAAATAGGTGTAAGAAGCTAAAGGCATTTCGCCTTCTTTTACCATTTCGATGGTCTCTTCTAATTTATGGTTTTGAACGGCAATCGGTAATTTCGTAAAAGTAGATAAATTCAATTCATCTTTTCCTTCTTCTACATGATGTGCCAACCACGAAGCCACAGGCTGAACATTGGCGTACCAAGGATATTCGGTTTTGTTACTGTGGCAATCGTTACAAGCTACTTTCAGAATTTCTTTTACTTCGCCCGTTACCACATATTTAGTGGAAATATCGTAGGTTTGATCGTCTGAAAGATTTCTTTCTGGGCGAATAAATTGGATTAAGCCCAATACAATGACAATTCCTAATAAGATTTTATTTTTCATGTTAATTAAGTTTATAATGGTAATGTTTTTTAAAGAATATTTAAAATGTAATAGTAATTAAAAATCACTAAATCGCCAACGATAAAAATCATTGAAAAATGTTTCTATTTGGAAAATTATTATGCCAAGTATAATTTCAAGCAAAGATTCTTTTACCATCTGTAGCACAAAAACACTATTTACGATGAAACAAAAAATATTACTCTTAGTCTTGATTAGACTATTAACTTCTTTTGCTCCAAAGAAAATCACTTGGGTAGCAATAGGGGACTCTATTACTTATCTGAACGACCATCCTAAAGAAACTGGCAATAGAATTACAAAAGGTTATATGACAGGTGTTGTTGAAAAATTACCTCAATTTGAATACATTAATCAAGGACATAATGGTTGGACTTCTGTACGCATTGCGGAGCAAATTGAAAATCTCGGACTTGTGAAAGCAGATGTGTATTCTATTTTTTTGGGAACGAATGATTGGTGGGGCGGAAAACCGCTAGGCACTTTTGCTGACTATCAAAATAATACAGGAAGCACGACAGCTCATGGTGCTTTTCGCATCATTATTAATAAAATTAGGGCGTTGAATCCGGAAGCAAAAATTGTTTTGATTACGCCGATGCAAAGAGCTGATTTTGTTTATATCGCCAATCCTAAAAACAATGCTTATGGTTCTTACAGAGAGAAAAAGGGTCAACTTTTATCACAGTTTGCAGAAGCGATTAAAGCCATCGGTAAGTACGAAAAAATCAAAGTGGTTGATTTATACAATCAGAAAAAACTGAAAGTTGAAAAACTTGTCTATTTTAAACGTTTAAAAGACACCCTCACTGGCGAATACAAAAATTATACTTATCCAGCTTTCGTTGATGTTCCTTTCAATGCAGCCACTGATGAATATCCATATCCATTAGAATCTATCAATATGACTTATGATGGCTTGCATCCATCCGACAAAGGTTATGAAGTAATTACTAAGCAATTGGTAAAAGTGATGAAGAGGTTTTAACTTTTAAATACACTAATTTTTTATCCTGTCGCTGAATTCAAAATATTCGGTGGCAGGATTTTTTTTGATAAAATCTATACGCAAAAGTTTAACTGCTTTTTTATGGTATAATTATACTTATGTTAAACAGAACCTCAAATCATATCCAATTCCTCCCCACAACACAGATTATTCAATGAGATATTTCGCAACTGATGCAACCTATTATGCCAAATACAAGGTCTATGTTAAAGAATTTCCATTACATTAATTTTTTTACCCACTAAATAATTATACCAATATGAAAAACACAATGGCATTTTTATGTATTTTTTTTAGTTTTCAGCTATTAGGACAAAACAAAAAAGACTTAAAAAAATACAGAGTAAAATCTATCACCGAAATTATTACCGACTTCAACGGAGGTAAAGAAACTAAACGTTATGATGTTCAAAAGAAATTAGACGATAATGGCAATGTAATTGAAGAAGTAAATTTTGATAAAAAGGGGAATATTCAGAACAAAATCTTCAGTAAGTACAATTCAGAAAAAGATAAAGTAGAAGAAATTCTGCAAGATGCCAACAGCAAACAACTTAGCCGAGAAGTTTATAAGTACGATGTAAATGGCGAGAAAAAAGAAGAATGGAAATACAATGATTTGAATGTATTAGAAAGTAAGTACATCTACACCATTGATGGTAAAGGTTTCAGAACTGAAAGAAAAACCCTAGACGCACAAGGAAAAACCATCCAAATCAAGAAATACATCTATGGAAATTAGTCGTTTTCTGGAAACTATCTCGAAGGAAATACAGACGTTCGACGCCATTTCTTTGGCTGAAATGGACAAAGTAAAACTCATGGACAGAGTAGATGTTAAATTTCTGATTCCTCTTTGGCTATTTCCAATCGTTCTAAATGAAGCTCGTGAACACTACAAAGTAGTTGAAATTAATAAGGAGCGGATTTGTCCTTATGAAACTCAGTATTTTGATGAAGATACCCAACTTAGCCTCTATCATCAACATCAGGCTGGATTTTTAAATCGCTACAAAGTACGTACTCGAAACTACGTTGGATCGGATTTGCAGTTTTTTGAAGTGAAATTTAAGAACAATAAAGGCAGAACACTCAAGAAAAGAATTAAAACACACGAGTTCGATAAGCCATTTATCAAAGCCGACGAAAGAGATTTTCTGGAACAACACAGTCCTTTCCATCCTGACGATTTGAAAGGAGTACTTTGGGTTTTTTACAAGCGAATTACTTTGGTAAGCAAACATAATTTAGAACGCCTCACGATAGATTTGGAACTCAATTTTAAGAGTTCTGATAATGAAAAAGGCTATCCGCAAATTGTTATTGCTGAAGTAAAACAAGAAGAAATGGGCGCTTCCAATTTCATTGATATTATGAAAAAATACCATATTCGGAAAGGCTCAATTAGCAAATATTGCTTCGGAATTATCAGTTTATTCGAAGGCGTAAAGTACAACCATTTCAAACCACATTTACTAAAAATCACTAAATTAATAAGACAACATGATGCTTTTGCAAGACATATCTAGTACCGATACTTTACAGAATATTCAAGGAGCAGGATTTGAGTTATTAGATAAATTATCACCTAAATTTTTTCTACGATTGTGCATTGATTTGATAGCTACTACTATTTTAGTCCGTTTTATTTATTACAGAACCTATCATAAAACAGAGCAATTTTTTACTTTTTTCACCTTTAATATCACCATTTTTCTCATTACCAATTTGTTGAATAATGTAGAAATGTCGATGGGTGCAGCCTTTGGTTTGTTTGCAGTATTTTCGATGCTCCGTTACCGAACAGAAAGCATTTCTACTCGTGATATGACTTACCTTTTTTTGGTAATTGCCATTGGTTTACTTTCGGCGGTGAGCAAAGGCGGTTGGGATGAATTGACGGCTTTGAACGCCATTCTGTTAATCATGACCAGTATTTTAGAAAGTAAATGGCTAGTTAAAAAAGAGCATTCAAAGGCTATCATTTATGAGCGCATCGAACTGATTCATATTGACAAACGTCAAGAACTTTTGGAAGATTTACAAAATCGTACAGGCTTGAAAGTACAAAGAGTAGAGATTGAATCTATTGATTTTTTAAGAGATGCTACACGTATGATTATTTACTATTTTGACTAAACAAACCATGAAAAAAATACATATTTATATCCTTTGCTTTTTCTTGATAACTTCAATAACAAAGGCACAAAGCACAAAAGATTATAATGATTTTCAAGCTTGGTACAGTGCTTCACTTAAGCTTGATTTAACTCATAATTGGTCAATTACAGGAAAGTATCGTCTTCGTTATAATCAAGATGCCAGTAATTTTCAAGGTTCGTATTTGTTTGGCGAAATTGACAAACGCATTAGCAATAGTTTCGAAATTCAAAGTAGTTATCGCCTTGCTATGGTCGATAAAGGCACTTATCATCGTTATGCTTTAGGCATCGAAGCGCAAAAAGAAATAGGCAGATTTAAGTTTGCGATAAGACCAATGGTGCAATATCAGCAACAATATTTTGTTGACGACGACGAGCAATCGGATACGGATGCCTTTTTAAGAACAAGGTTTTATGGAAAGTATAAACTTACTCGAAGATTTGATGTTTATGCTTTTACAGAACCTTTTGTTGAGCTTGATAATAGTTTGGCTTTTGATAGATTTAGAAATTCAGCGGGCTTTAAATATGAAGTAAGAAAAGGTTTTAAAGTAAATTTATACTATTTGTGGCAACCCGATTATTCTCATAAACAGCTAAGAACCAATCATGTCGCTGGACTAGATTTAGAATTCACGCTAAAACCTTGGAAAAAGAAAAAGCGAGGAAATTATTCAGAGTAAATACAAAAAGCTCTTTGAATATTTTAGGATTTATTCCCAAAACATTCAAGAGCTTTTAATTTCAAATTATAATTGGTGGTTAGGTTTTAAGTTTATTTCACTAAAAACTGCTTAGAAGGTTCATCGTAAATGCCGAGAAATTTGTTCGATTTCCCATCTTTTTCAAAGAAAGCTTCCCAAGTACTGAGCGGTTCCCAAATACAAGTGCCTTTTCCTTTGCCATTGGGTAAATTGAAAGCAATGGTATTCACGTCTTCTTTTAGCTGAGAGTATTCTACTACGATTACATCTTTGTTATAACGCTGAATAAGATTACTGAGATTATCTCTTAAATCGTCCGTTGTTCCGTGCCATTTTGGATAATAAGATTCACCAATTACGTCAAAATGTACGCCTCTTGCCAACATCGCATCAATAAAATTCACGGATTCATGATTTTGTCCGCCTAAAGCTAAGTGCAACATCATGCTTACTGTTGGGTCAACAGATTTTACGGCGGCAGTTCCTGCATTTAATAATTGTGCTAATTCATCCATATTTTTCACATTGCCATCTGGCCAAACGATACCATGATTGATTTCGTTACCAATCTGCACCATATCTGGCGTAGTGCCTTGGTTTTTCAAGGCTTGCATTACTTGTTGAGTATATTCAAACAAAGATTTTTTCAAATCTGTGAAGGCTAAACCTGACCAAGCTTTGGGCTTATACTGCTTGCCGGGGTCTGCCCAAGTATCGCTGTAATGGAAATCGAGCAAGAGTTTCAAGCCTGCTTCTTTTACCCTTTTTGCCATTTTTTTGGTTTGCTCCAAATCACAAAAACCTTTTTGTGGTGAGTATCCCTCTACATCGGCAGGATTATGAAAAATACGTAAACGAACGTAATTGAAACCATGTTCTTTCAAAATCTGAATGGCATCTTTCTCAATTCCTTTATCAGAAAATTTAATGTTTTTTGCTTCTAATTCTGGCAAAAATGAAATGTCTGCTCCCATCATTTTATCGACAGGACGAGCTTTTGCGGCTTCTCCTTTCAATTCATAGCTTTTATCAATCGTAATTTTAGTCGTATTTTCTGGAGCAATCGTCATAATATCCGTCGAACCTGCATAAAGTCCTGCGGCGGTAGCTTCAAATTTTATCAAATCTGGTTTTGTGCCTGCCTGCACAATTACTTGGCATTTTCCATTGAATAAAGCTCTTTGCCAAGCACCGTCCACACATTTATCGGGTTCATGGCTACTTGGGTCGCCATTGCCAACGCCGATAATTTTTGCATCTCCTTTGATTGAAAATTTAATCAAATTATCCGCATTGGGTACTTCCCTCCCATCTTTATCTATCACACTGATATTGATAATACTTACATCATTTCCATCCGCCAAAGTAGTGGTTTTATAGGGCGTAACGACTACTTCTACGGGGTTTGAAGTTGTCTCAACTTTTGCCGTCAATGTTCTTCCTTTTTTATAAGCTATGGCTTCTAATTTTCCTGCTTGGTAATTTACAGCCCATTGCAAATGTCCGTTTCTTGGCATTTCTTTTTTGCCTAAACTTTTGCCATTCAAGAATAATTCTACGTCATCGGCATTGCTGTTTACCCAAACATCAATCGGCTGACCTTCTTTTCCTTGCCAATTCCAGTGCGGACTGATGTGAAGTATATCTTTGTCAGTCCACCAACTTTGATAATAATAATAAATGTTTTTAGGAAAACCACAAACGTCCATTACGCCAAAATGTGAATTGATATTGGGCCAACGATAAGGCGTTGGTTCACCACGATAATCGAAGCCTGTCCAGATAAAACCGCCTAACCAAAAATCATTCGTAGCTGCCAATTTCCACCATTCTTCTGCCGTACTTGCCCACCACGGAGCAGTAATATCTTGGTCTGGCACGTAAGCTCTGATGGTATCTTTTTCATAAATTCCTCTGGTCGTTAAAGTACTTCCCATTTCTGTTCCGATAATGGGTTGATTCGGATGTTCTTTATGATAATCGGCTACGCCAAATTGACGATAATTGAAACCTCTTACAGGAATTACTTCATTTACGCCATGAAATACATTGGCTAAATCGGCGGCATAAGTACAAGTACGAGTAGGGTCTAATTGCTTTTGTTTTTCGATAAGCGTCAGAGCGATTCTTTTACCAAAAGTATTGGTTTGAATGCCTCCTTCTTCGTTTCCGATACTCCACATAAAAATGGAAGCATGGTTTCGGTCACGTTTAATAAGGCGTTCAAATTGATTGATGTATTCCGTTCCGCTGTTGAGTAAACGCTGTTCGTCCATCACCAACATTCCCAGACTGTCGCAAGCCGACAATAATTCAGGCGTTGGGGCGTGGTGACTGGTTCGGTAAGCATTTGAACCCATGTTTTTCAATAAACTGATTCGGTAATATTGTAAATAATCAGGCAAAGCACTTCCCAAGCCCGCATGGTCTTGGTGATTATTTGTTCCCAAAATTTTCACATATTTTCCATTCAAGAAAACACCATTATTTTTTATTTCAATCGCTCTGATACCAAATTTAAAACTCTGTTTATCAATGATTTGACCGTTTGATTTCAATTCAACCAAGACTTTATACAAGTACGGGTCTTCCAAATTCCAAAGTCTTGGATTATTGACAATGAAACTCTGTTTGGTCGTTTTTTCTTCTAAAGCATTTTGACTGAGAGCCTGTTCAGCAGATTTTCCTACGATTTTACCCGTTCTATCAAGCAAATACGAAGTAAGTGTATAATTGGCAGAGGCAAAATTTTCATTGCTGACAGAAGTTTCAATATTGATTGTCGCTTTATTGTCTTGAATTTTCGCATGAGCAAAAATTCCATCTGTATTGATGTGCAAATTTGAATATTTATTCAACCATACATGGCGATAAATGCCTGCACCTTCATAAAACCAACCTTCATACTGCGAAGCATCCGCCCGAACAACAATGACATTTTCATCTTTGAAATTGATAAAATCAGTAATATCATAAGCGACACCCAAGTATCCACTTTTGTTATTTCCTAAATAAAAACCATTTATCCAAATGTTGGCATCTCTGAAAATACCATCAAATTGAATTTGGAAACGACTACCAGAATCAGCAGGAGCTACATTGAAATGCTTTCTGTACCAACCCACCGAAGTTTCGGGAAATAAACCGCCCACAGGTTTAAACCCATGTGCCTCAACATTCAAATCTTCTGATTTTACAAAAGGTAAATCAACCAACCAATCATGTGGAAGATTTACTTTTTCCCATTTCTCATCTTTAAAACGAGGCTCAATCGCAGAATTTTCAGCAATACCTGATTTTACAAAAGCCTTTGTAATGCTGTAATTAAAGTCTTTTTCAGGATTTGAAGTATGTCCAAAATGAAATTTCCAATCGTTATCAAAATTAATTCTTTGCCTTTGTGTTACTTGTGAAAACGATAAAAAGGAGGACAAGCATAACAGGAAGAATCCTGTTAAAAAAGTACATTTATGTTTTTGCATAATTATTTAAAAGTAAGAAATCGTTAAAAAAATTTCCTCTGAATACTCAGAGGAAATTTAAGCGAACAAGTATTCAGCATACTCATTCACGATTTTCAAAAATGATTTTCAACCAAAAAAACATTTTCAATTAGGGCAAGAAAGCATCCATCGCCACAGTCGGTTTCCCTGAATTATCGAATGCTCCCAAAGTATAGCCAACCCAATTATAAGCTTGAGGTTCCCAATACAATACTCCCAAGCCTTTTTCATTGCTGATTGATTTGGTTTTAGTGATAATGTCACTGATAAACAATTTACAATCTGCGGCACTGTCCCACGGCATACCTACTTCTACAATCATTACTTCTTTGTTGTAGCGAGTCACCATGTCATTCATATTCGTTAGACATTGCTGATTTACTTTCGCCCAACCGCCAGTGGCAAAGTCTGGAGCGTAAGTTGGATATAACGACATTCCGATTACATCATACTTTGCTCCGTTAGCTTTTAGTCCATCGAACATCCATCTAAACAACTGATTATCATAGCCATTAGAAATATGAACAATTACTTTTGCTGTTGGGAAAACAGATTTTACGGCATCATAGCCAGCGTTAATCATTTGGGCAAAATTGCTCATATTTGTTGACGCTCTTCCTGTTGGCCAAAGCATTCCATCGTTGGTTTCGTTGCCAACTTGAACCCATTCAGGCGTGACACCATTTTTCTTGAGTTCAGCTAAAACTTCGCTTGTATGCGTTCCAATCGCTGATTTTAATCCTGCTAAATCCAAGCTATTCCAAGCAGCAGGCTTAGTTTGCTTGCCCGGATCAGCCCAATTATCGCTATAATGAAAATCAATCATGATTCTGAACCCTAAGCTTTTAGCACGCAAGGCTTTCACGACTACGTCGGCAGTATTATTATAAGCAGGCGAAGGATTTACCCAAACTCTTAAACGAATTGAGTTCATGCCTAAAGCTTTCATTAAGGCAAAACATTCTGTTTCTTTGCCCGATTTATCATAGAATTTTCGTCCAGCAGCTTCCATTTCAGTTATCCAACTGATGTCTGCACCCTTGGCAAATTTAGAAACTGGTGGTTCAATCACTGGTTTAACTACTTCTGGAGTATTGCTACAAGACAATAACAAAAGCGAAAAGGCAATAAAATTGATGATTTTGTTCATATTTATTCAATTGTGTAAGTATAATTCCCTGCTTTTAAATCTAAAGTAATGGTATGTGTTCCTGCTAAATTAGCTGGAATTGTAATGTTATCACCGTCGTATTCTAAAGATAAATCTGCACCAGTATCTCCCAAATTAAGTCCCCAAGCACCATTAGCTCTGAATTTTAATGCGCCAGCTTTCAAGGTTGTTGTTACTTTCCAAACATTTTTGGTGGCATCATAAACCATTGGGACATCTCCATTCCAACCGTTTGCAGTTGCATCTCCGATGATTCCCCAAGTAGTTTTGGTAGCACTCCAAGTATTACTGTTGGTATTTCCTTTTAATAAATAATAGCCATCTTCTGGCACAAATAAATTCCCGCCTGAACTACTAAAAGTACCCGTTACGTCACTTCCTGTGGTGGTGCTACTTGCCCAGCCATAGCTTGTTCCATTCCAATCTGGCTGACTAGTGTATTTAAACTGACGTGTTCCGCCTACAATATTTACATAGCCTTCATAAATTCCGTTGGAATTTCTTGAAGAAATTTTTGGAGCTGTAACAGGATTCCAACCTTGAAAATCGCCCGCTACCCAAAGCGAAGGATAATTTATGACAACAATATATGGCGTAACTGAAACGGATAAAACATTAGAATAAATATCCGCCACTGCATCAGCAATGTTAGATTTTACTCTTACTTCTAACTGACCAACAGCATTGGGTTTTAATCCTAAAATAATTGCCAATTGGTTAAAATCAGCAGTGGTATATTTAAACTGGACAGTATTTCCCAAACTGATTTCTTTGGGTGCTGCAAAGCTAGTTCCAGCTTTGGCGATTTGCAAAGTATATCTTACAGCAGCTTGAAACCCATAATTTGAACGATTCCAAGTAAATGCGACAGTCGTATCGTTGGCTGTGGTTGCCGTAAGTACATAACTTGTTTTAGAAGCAGTCAATGCTGGTGCTTCGCCTTTGCTACTCATCACAGTTTTGATTTCATCGTTTTCACAAGAAAAAATACCAATGCTTACGAGGCACAATAAAAGTATTTTAAATATATTTTTCATGATAGTATGTTTGGGAGAATTTGGTAATTTGAAAATGAGGGATAGTTCACCAAATTCTTAAATCCAAACTTTAACATTTTTAAATCTTCAAATTCTCAAATTTTCAAATTAATAAAACTAATACCCTTGATTTTGCACCAAATTCGGATTCGACGATAAATCATTTGAAGGTATCGGGAAAAGATTATACTTATCTTCAACAGCTCTACCGTTGGCGATACCACCTTTCCAAACCCACAAATAAGCATTGGTTGTGAATTTTTTGTAGCGAATTAAATCTGTTCTGCGATGAGCTTCATAGTATAATTCTCTACCTCTTTCATCCAAGATAAAATCAAGTGTTAATTGCGATGCTGTGATATTTCCTGTGGTTTTGCCACCATAAGCTCTTGTACGCAATTGGTTGATATAAGTAAGAGCCGTTGCTAAATCGCCACCAGTTCCACCTCTCAATACTGCTTCGGCATAAATCAAATTGATTTCGCCCAATCTGAATAATGGAAAATCAATATCGGTCCAGTTGCCTGATGGGTCGGCATTTGGTGCTTTTGCTCCTGTGCGAGTTTTGTTTCTGTACTTAGTTGACGAATAACCGTCTGTTCCTGTGTATAATTCTGCCATCAATCGGTTTTGACCTACGGTATAAAACTGCGCTCTTTGGTCAGTATTACCAGAAGCATCACTGAATAAATCCACAAAATTATTGGTGTGGCGCAATCCACCCCAGTTTCCACTTGTTCCTGAAATATCTCCCGGCACAGCCGCTGGTCCATGCGTTAAATAAGTAGTTCCGCCCCAGTTTTGCGTGTGTGTAGCATCGTAGGCAATCATGAAAATATTTTCAGTTTTATTCAAATGATTATCTGCCAAAGTCAATTCACGATAATTTGGATGCAATGAAAAAGAAGCCGATTTTATTTTGTTGACATAGGTAATGGCATCTGTATATTTTGCCGTTCCCGTATAAACCTCAGCGTTCAGATACAAACGAGCCAACAATGCCCAAGCTGCTGGTTTTTCAGCACGTGGATATTCGTTTTGTCCCTGTGCAATTAAATCGTTTTCAATCGCTTTTAATTCCGTTTCGATATAAGTAAATAAATCTTTTCGCTGAATTTGTTTTGGCAAAGTCGCTCCAATCGCATCGTTTTCAGTAACAAAAGGCGGGTTTCCAAATAAATCCATCAAAACCCAATATTGGTACGCACGGATAAACCTTGCTTCTGCTCGGTACTTTCTGATGTTTTCGGCATCCGTTCCTGAAATCCCTCTTTTGCTTAGATTTTCGTCTGATGACTGACGAATAAAATCGTTACAAAGTGTAATTTGGAAGAAAGCACGATAATAAATTCCGTTTATAATGGGATTTATCGCCGACCAACTCATTTCTTTTAAGCCTTTTACGCCAGCATCATTTTGCCAAGTCCAAGACGCTTCGTCAGTAGTTAATTCTTGTAAATTCCAGTACAATCTCAAGAAATCTGAGTTTCCTTCATCTGAAATAATTTGTGAGGGAATATCTGGACTGCCCGTTCCGCCTGTATTACCTGTCAAAGCGAAAGCTGAATATACTTTTGCTAAAGCTTGTTTGTAGCCCAGTGGCGTTTTATACACCGTTTCGGCAGTAATATCGTTGGTTGGTAATAAATCTAATTTATCTGTACAAGCATTCGTCATTAAGACAATTACACTTGCTACGGCTATTTTTATATAGTTTAATTTCATTTTCCTGTTGAATTTTTATTAAAAATCAAGATTCAATCCTAAAGCAATGGTACGTGGACGTGGATACAAATTATTATCAATTCCAGAAACTACTTCTGGGTCTAAACCTTTGTATTTTGTAATCACGAAAACATTCTGCACACTGGCGTTGATACGTAAATTGGCATTACTATTTTTCAAGAATTTACCCAAATCATAACTAAGGTTCGCATTATCCATTCTTACAAACGAAGCATTTTGAATATAATAATCGCTCAATAATTGTTGGCTACTTCCTTTAAATTGCGTTTCTAAATAATTGGTTGAAGCATTATAAAGTACACTATTCCCAGTTATTTGGCTCAAAACACCACTTTGACTAAAGTTGTTGTTGTACACATAATTATCAAAAGAAGCACGCATCACAAAACCTAAATTCCATTTCTTGTAATTCACTGAGCTACTCAAACCCAAGAATACTTTTGGGATAGAACTTTTGCCTTTGTAAAGGTCATCTTGGTTGATAATGCCATCGCCATTTTGGTCAACAAAAACGCCTTCTACTGGTTTTCCAGCTTCGTTATATACTTGTTTGTATAAATTGAAAGTATTTCTGCTGAATCCAACCGAATTGATAAAAGCGAATTGTCCGCCAATTCCACCAGCAATTCCGCCAGAAGGGAAGCCAGGATAATTTTTATCTTGAGGAATTACCGTTAAGTTGGTAATCGTATTTTTATTATAAGTAGCGTTGAAATCTAAGTTCCAAGTCAAATTATTGGTTCTGATAATTTGCGTTCCGATATTAAATTCAACTCCTTTATTTTCCATCGAACCAACGTTTGCAACGATAAATGCAGTAAAGTTTGCTCCCGCTGGTTGAGGAATATTATTCAATAAATCTTTGGTATTTTTTACATAAAAATCAATGCTACCTTTTACTCTGTTATCAAAGAAACCGTAGTCTAAAGCAATGTTTTTTGATGCTGTTTCTTCCCATTTACGATTGCTATAAAAACCACCCGGACGATAACCCTGATAGAAAGTATCTCCAAATTGATAGGAAGCATTGGCTGAACTCAATGCAAAATATGAGTAATAATCATAGTTCCCAATACCATCTTGTTGACCAGTAACACCATAACTTGTACGAAGTTTAAGGGCAGAAATTACTTTACTTTTCGCTAGGAAAGTTTCGTCTTTGATGTTCCAAGCTAAAGCGATAGATGGGAAAAGTCCCCATCTGTTAGCAGGAGCAAAACGAGAAGAACCATCACGACGAAGTGTTGCTGTTAAAAAGTAGCGGTCATTCAAAGAGTAATTCGCACGACCAAAGAATGAAATCAAGGTATTTTCGGGCTTATCGAAAGGAAAAGCGGGGTCGGTATTTGGATACTTCGTACCAGCCGCATTGTAGCTTGCGTAATTATAATTAGTGGTTTTGTAATTATTGAAAGAGTAACCCGCCATTACATCAAACTTACTTTTAATGTCTTTCAATTCTTTGGCATAATTCAGGTAAAACTCTAAAAGCGTATTTTGTTTTGTCTGTTTGTATGTATTGTTCGTTCCACCAACGCCACCAGCTACATAGCCAATCGCCGCACTATCTGAAACATAAACCGTTCCTGCACCTTTCGATACGTCATAACCAATGTTCAAATTAGCTCTCAATTCAGGTAAGAAATGAAATTTATAATCGAACTGAATATTTCCGATACTTCTTTGTGGCGTACTTTCATCAAAACGTTGTTCTAATTGTCCTAATGGATTTCTTCCCGCTAAATTTACCAATCCTGTAGCACTTGCTCTGTCTAACCATTCGAAGTAACCACCAAATCTTTGTGGATTTTCAGTCGCATAAACTGGTTGCGTTGGGTCGAAACTAATTGCTGCACCAATTGCCCCCAAAGAAGCAAATCTTGCTTTTTGCATACTTCCTTTCAAGCTAATATCTACCTTTAAATGGTTTTCAAAAAAAGTAGGATTCAAAGCAATGGCTAAAGACGTTCTTTGCAATTTATCCGTTTTCAAAACCCCTGTTTGATTCTGAAATCCTAATGAAATACGATAAGGCAATTTAGCCACTTCTCCGCCAACACTTAAGTTATTGTCGGTCATAAATGCTGTTTGATAAATTACATCTTGCCAATTTGTATTGGCTTTTCCAAGCATCATTTTTTGAGCTGCCGTTCCTTTTTCGTTGACAATCGCACGGAATTCGTCAGCACTCAAAACACCTACTTGTTTAGTAATACTAGAAGTAGAATTTGTCGAAGAAAAATTCACTCGCATCGCTCCACTTTTCCCTTTTTTAGTCGTGATGATGATTACTCCGTTGGAAGCTCTTGTTCCATAAATCGCCGATGCAGACGCATCTTTCAACACCGTAAAAGTTTCAATATCGTTTGGATTGATAAAACTCAATGGATTTGACGCACCAGCAATTCCGCCTTCGCCTTCCAAAGGCACACCATCAATTACAAACAATGGATTATTACTGGCACTTAATGAAGAACCACCACGAATACGAATCGTACTTCCCGCACCCGGCTGACCGCTGTTTGAAATGATTGAAACACCCGGCACTTTTCCAGCAATCAATTGCTCTGGCGTAGTGATTGCTCCAGTCTGAAAATCTTTTGCTGTAATCGTTGTAACGGCTCCAGTCAAGTCTTTTTTACGAGACGTTCCATAACCAACTACCACTACTTCATCTAAAGCTGTATTGTTTACCGCCATTACAATATTCATTGTTGTAGCAGTACTTACGGGCATTTCTAATTTAGTATAACCAATAGAACTAAACACTAAAACATCTCCCGTCGCAGCCTTTATTTTGAATTCTCCTTTGGCATCTGTAATCGCTGCCGTCTTCTTATTTTTCACCGTGATACTTACCCCAGGAATGGTTGATTCTGCCGAATCTACGACTCTTCCTGTTATCATTCTGTCTTGTGCAATGGCATTTACATGGGTTAAAATACTAATGACTATCAAGACATAGTACAGTAATTTTTTTCTCATCTCAATTCTGTTTATAAATAAAATGCTATTAATTATTTTAAAAATCAAAATTAGAGAGGATATTATGGATACTTTTATCTCAGCAATCATAATTTTGGTGCTATTGTTCTAATTTTGGGAAATGAACGGTTCAACACAAAAAATGATTTATTTTAGATGAAGTATTAGTAGTGAATTGTGAATTGCAGGTTGTGAATTTGTAATCCTAAGACAATTCCTTAATTATACTCAATCATTTTTTCTTTAAATTTCAAAGCTCAATATTCACATTTCAGCACTCTTATTTAATGTTCCCAATAAAGCCAATTACTTTTCTTCTTCGTTTTACTTTCCTATACTTTTGTTTAGGTATGAGTGCTTTTGCACAAATTCCGAACTTAAAATTTAAACATATCACCAACGAACAGGGGCTTTCTAACAGCACTATCGAAAATATTTATCAGGATAGTCGTGGCTTTATTTGGTTTGGAACAAGAGATGGATTGAACCGTTATGATGGCAACGAAATTGTAGTTTTTAAGAATGACCCCAACGACGAAAAGAGTATCAGCGATAATTATATCACTTACATTCAGGAAGACAAAAACAAAAATTTGTGGGTAGGAACGATTAACGGATTGAATCGTTTTGATGAACGAAAAAACTCCTTTATTCGCTTCAAACACGAAGCTAAAAATCCGAAAAGTATCAGTGATAATTATATTAATGGTATTAAAAACGATAGCAAAGACAGGCTTTGGATTTGTACTCGTGGTGGACTTAATCTTTTGGAACCATCTGAAAATACTTTTACTGCTTTTCAGAAAAAATCAAATACAGATATTACGCTTGCCAACAATCGTGTCAATTGTTTTTTTGAAGATAGCGAGCATAATTTTTGGGTAGGAACAGAAAGCGGGATTCAACTTTTTGAAGTATCAACTCGTACTTTCAGAGCAATAGAAGTATTGAAAAATCTACCTTTTTCGCTGAAAGGCTATGCCGTAAATTGTATTAATGAAGACAAACAGGGCAATCTTTTAATCGGTACAAACGGAAATGGTTTAATCATTTATAATCATCAACTTAACACCATTAAACAATACAGTCACCAAGAAACAGTAGCAAAGTCGCTTGGCAATAATTTGGTAAAAGCCATTTTGGTGGATAATAAAAAGAATATTTGGGTAGGTTGCATCAATGGCGGGCTCAATCTTTTCGACCCAGTTTCTGGGAGTTTTTTCAATTATCAGTATCGTCCCGAAGAGCCAAAAAGTCTTTCACAAAGAACCGTTTCGGCTTTGTTTGAAGACAATCAAGGAAATCTTTGGGTAGGAACGCACCGTGGCGGAATCAATTTATACATGCCCCAAACGGAAAAATTTACTTTATTTCGACAAGAACCGACTTTAAATAGTCTCAGCTATAACGACGTTAAGGCCTTTTGTGAAGACAGTTTTGGCAATATTTGGATTGGCACAGATGGTGGCGGTTTGAATTTATTCAACCGAAAAAACAATTCCTTCAAACATTTTAAATACAGCCCTTTCCATAAAAATACGATTGGCTCAAATGAAGTTTTAGACATCAACGAAGACAAAAAAGGAAATTTGTGGGTGGCTACTTGGGGCGGTGGCTTGAGTTTGTACAATCGTTCAAACAATACTTTTACTCGTTTCTTGAATAATCCTGCGGATAAAAATAGCGTTAGCTCAAACTACATTCAAAAAGTATTTGAAGACAGCAAACAAAACCTTTGGGTGGCTACCTATTTTGGTGGGTTGAATCTTTTGAATGCTGAAACAAAGCAATTTACTCGTATTGTTTACGGAAAAAATAATCGTTCTCAATTGTTGGGAAATAATATTATTTCTATCAACGAAGACAAAAAAGGGAATATCTGGATTGGTACTGACGACGGCGGTTTGAATCGTTATAATACTGCTACACAAACTTTTACGCATTACTTCAATAACGACAGTAAAAAGCCCGATTTAAGAGTCATTTTTATTGACAAAAAAGGCAGGGTTTGGATTGGGCAAAAAGGATTGTACTTGTTTGATGAAGCAGAAAATACTTTTAAAATTTTCAATCAAAAGGCAAATCTTGATACCGAATTTATCAAAGGAATGGTAGAAGATGCCGAAGGGAATTTCTGGATTGCTACTTCAAACGGCATTACCAAACTAAATCCTGAAACACAAAATGTGAAAAAATACAATACTGTTGATGGTTTACAAGGACTTGAATTTGAGGCAAATGCCTTTTTGATGACCAAAGATGGACAAGTATTTTTTGGCGGTGTAAATGGTTTTAATACTTTTTATCCGCAAAAAATCACGACAAATACTTTTGTTCCGCCTGTTTATATTACTGATTTTCAGATTTTCAATAAAAAAGTAAATCTCGCAGAAGATTCCCCTTTGGATGAAGACATTAGTTTTTCTAAATCTATCGACCTTTCTTACAAGCAATCTACTTTCTCTTTTGGCTTTGCAGCATTGAATTATACGGCTTCTGAAAACAATCAATATGCGTATAAATTAGAAAATTGGGATAAAGATTGGGTTTATGTAAGTAAGGAAAAAAAGGCTTCTTATACGAATGTGAGTCCGGGCGATTATACTTTTTTAGTAAAAGCAACCAATAATGATGGTGTTTGGAACGAAAATGCCTATTCGGTTGAAGTCAATATTACGCCACCGTTTTGGGCAACTTGGTGGTTTAGGGCTTTAACGGTTATCGCTATTGTAAGTGGCATTGTGGCTTTTTATAATTTCAAAAGAAGGTTAGAAATTCAGCAATTAGAAGAGCAGAAAAAAGAAGAAATTCATCAAGAACAATTGCAGTTTTTTACCAACATTTCGCATGAATTCCGCACGCCTTTATCGCTAATTTTAGGCCCTTTAGAAAAACTCAAAAAGGAGTTTCCTAATTCGCCAGCACACCCTTATTATGATTTGATGTACCGAAATGCTAATCGTTTGATAAGTCTTATCAACGAATTAATGGATTTCAGAAAAGTAGAATCGGGCGTGTTGAAACTGAATGTGATGCAAGGAAATATCAATACTTTCTTGAAAGAAATTTCAGATGAATTCGCAGATTTGGCACAAGAAAAGAAAATTACTTTTGAAATCTTGCAAGACAATCAATTGACTGAAACTTGGTTCGACCGACAGATTTTAGAGAAAATTATCATCAATCTATTAAGCAATGCTTTCAAATACATTGATAATGGTAAACATGTCACTTTACAAGTACTTGATTCACTCGAAAACTATCAAGCCCAATTTAGCAATGAATTAAAGATTTTGAATGAATACAAAAGCTCAAATTATTTGTACATCAGAGTTGCCGACGATGGCATCGGGATTTCTAAAGAATCAATCAGCAATTTATTTGAGCGATATTATAAAACTACTGAAACACATTTGGGTTCGGGCATTGGTTTGGCATTTGTAAAAAGCCTTACAAATCTTCATAAAGGCAGTATTTGGGTCTATAGTGAAAAAGATGAAGGAACGGAAATCATCATTGGCATTCCTTGTAAAAAAGAAGATTATGCCGAAAAAGAATTATGGATTAAAAACAAAGAAGTGTTAGTAAAACTTGAAAGTATTTCTACCAAATATGATGTGGCTTTAAGTCTTGACGAAGAAATTCCTGTAAAAGCTAAAGCAAAAGTATCGGAAGAATTAACCAAACCAACGATTTTACTGGTAGATGACAATGATGAATTAAGAATATTTTTAAAAGAAACTTTACGTAAAAACTATAAAATCTTGGAAGCTATTAACGGGCAATTGGGTTATGACATTGCCAAAGAAACTTTTCCAGATTTGATTATTAGCGATGTGATGATGCCCGTGATAAATGGCAACGTTTTTTGTCAAAAAGTAAAAGAAGACGATGAAATTAGTCATATTCCATTTTTGATGCTAACGGCGAAAGATGGGACAGAATCGAAAATTGAGGGTGTGGAATCTGGCGCAGATTTTTATTTCTCAAAACCAATTAGCATAGAATTATTGGAATTGACGATTAAAAATATCTTCGTTCAAAAGCAAAAATTGAAAGAAAAGTACGGAAATGACCAGTTGACCGAAGTGGTAGAATTGGCTCATTCACAAAAAGATAAAGCTTTTTTGATGGAATTAATTGGCATGATTGAAGCCCATTTAAGTAATCCAGAAATGAATATTGATTATATCTGTTCGCAAATGGGAATGAGCCGCACGAAATTATATACCAAAGTAAAAGAATTGACAGGACAAGCCATCGGTGATTTTATCCGAACCATTCGTTTGAAAAAAGCCGTTCAATTAATGACTCAAGAAAATATGCCGATTGCCGAAGTAATGTATAATGTGGGAATCCAAACGCAATCGTACTTTACAAAAGCCTTTAAAAATGAATTTGGCAAAACTCCGATGCAGTTTTTGAAGGATTTAAAGAAGTGATTTGAATGTAAAACGATTGGATTATCGCCCTATTCTTTTGTTAGGAAATCCAATCGTTCGCCTCTGGTTTGTATCAATGTTTTATATGTTTCTTTCATTTCTTCGCCCAAGAAACTTTCATCAACTAATACTTTCATCGCTTGAATTTTATTAGAAAACTTTTTGTAAATATTGTCTTTTACTTTTTCGTTGATGCTCAATTTTTTTGCTAAAACATCAAAATCTTCTCTTTTTAAGCGATTCTTTCTTCCATTGATTGTTAAAGCCATTTCTTCATCATCAGGTATCACCAATTTTGTTGAAACTAAATCATAAACTGGGGCAAATTGTATTTCTCCTGATTGAGTATGAAGTAATGAAAAGTTCTTCAAGTGCATATCTGCATTACCTGTTAAAAAACAGAAAATACTCAATTCAAAAAAAGAGATAAGGTCAAAACCTGCATTTGAACTAAATTTTCTGATGGTCTTACCAACTTTTTCCATTGAAGACCTGTACTTATGTTCTGTAAGGGTTTCTGTAAGTTGACAAAGGTCTTCTACATGTATTTTTTCATTTTTTGTTCTATCAAATCTTTTGGTCAAGTACGCCAATTCTCCCGATTCCAAGCGAATTAATGAATGTTCTGCGGTTTTGATGCCACATAAACGTGCCAATTTCATGGTTAAATCTTCATTTTCTGGCAATTGTTCGTAAGTTTCTGTTGGTGGCTTTAAAATATAATTTCCCCACAAACCAACGACGGTCAATCGACTATGTTTACTGTCGATTTTCTCAATGTCTAAAGAAAGTTTCGCTTGTACGCCTGTCACAGCAATGCTTTTAACGATGATTTGCTGTGCCATTACTTTCAAATCATTTTTACCAAAAGACAAGGCTGGAGGATTATTTACGCCAAAAAACTTCTTTGAGCATTTTGTATGAAAGTCAATTTCGCCCTCCAATAAAGGTTGATAACAATACAAACATTTATTCATCATTTCTCAGATTTAGCGCTTTAACACTTACTGCACCAATGCAATCGCCACAAACAGATAAAAGTAAACCCATTCGGTCTCTTTGGTTCAATTTCCAGTTTTCAACGGCAATATTTAACAGCCAACCTTCTGGAATAAGCCCATCAAAAAAAGGGAATAGCGTCTTACTGAAATAGATTTCCTGTCTAAGTGGCATCGTCAAAGAAATAGCATGTGGATTCTCTTTTTTTAGATACAAATCATCATACTGAAAGTAATAGCCTTCTTCATTTTCAGTAATAATTCCTGCTAAATCATCTTGATAAAAAACATTTCCAGTCCTATTCATCGGCTACCTCCTTTCTAATCACACCAACTTCACTCCCAAAAAGTTCTAAGATTTGATTCACTTTATCGAGTCGCAAAGTCGCTTTGCCTTGTTCTAAATCTCGCACAAAACGAAGTCCAACACCTGCTTTTTCTGCAAGATCAGTTTGCGTTAAGCCTAATCGCTTACGTTTTTCTTTAATATATGGCGCTATCTTCATAAAATTATACCCTAAAAGGTATAATTATCATTTAATTCTGGCAATTATACCTTCTAGGGTATAAAAATACGATTAATCCTCACATTATACCCTAAAAGGTATAAAATACTTGTAAAATTTATAAATTCTTAGATTTTAAACTCCAAACTGCAAAGCCCGTAACTAAAAGTGGTACAGAGAAAATGATAAAGAGTGATGACTTTGAAAAACCTGCATCCGATAAAATTCCAAAAATGGTTGGTCCTAAAATCGCTCCAATTCTTCCTACACCAATGGCAAAACCTACGCCTGTTGTGCGTACTGCTGCTGGATACACTCTTGAAATAGTCGGATACATTCCATTAAAACCGCCTTGTACGAATACTCCAATCAGAAAAATAAAGGTAAAAATCAGCAAAGTTGATAATTTAAAGTTTCCGTAGATTACCATCACTACAAAAGCCGTAATCATAAATAGTAAAATTGTTTTTTGTAAACCCAATTTCTTGGCGATAAATCCCATCGAAACTGTTCCTAAAGCTGCTCCAACATTCAAGGCAATTCCTACATTCGTTGCCATTTGAAAAGCTAATCCAGCATCTTTCGCAATCTGCGGAACCCAGCTCATTAAAGTATATAATGTTAAAAAACCAAATGAAATAGCCAGCCAAAGTAAAAAAGTATCTCGTTTATATTGTGGTTCAAAAAGTGACATTACAGAGCCTTTTGAACTTGCTTTTGGTATTGAAGGCAATGAATCAATCGTGGGTTGATTCATGTTTTCCAATAAAACATTTACTTTTTTTAAAGCATTTTTAGGTTGTTTATTCAAGAGAAAATCGAGACTATCTTTCATAAACACAATCACGCCAATCAACATCAAAAAAGAAATAATTCCTGCAAAAAGAAAGGCAAATCGCCAACCGAATTGTGGAATTGCCCAAGCACAAAAGAAACCGGTAAGAATTGCCCCAATCGGCCAACCAGCTTGTACCAAACCTACATTAAAATCCCTATGTTTATTATTCGAAAATTCAGAAGCCGTTGCAGCCATTGTTGGTAAAATTCCTCCAATACCGATTCCTGTAAGTAATCTTAAAGATAAAATTTGCCAATATTCTTTACTCATAAAAACCAATAACATCCCGCTGGTAATCAGTAGCATTGAAATAATAAATACTTTTCTTCTACCAATTTTATCAGCAAAAGGGGCTAATAAAAATGCCCCTAAAGTCATTCCAGCCAATCCGCTACTAAAAATATAGCCCATTTGGGTTTTACTTAAATCCCATTCTTTGGTAATTTCTGAACCTGAAAACGATACGACTAATACATCAATTCCGTCATTCATATTAAGGATAAAACAAATGGCAACCATTAATATTTGAAAGGCCGTCATTTCACTCGTATTAATCGCTTTTTTAATTTCATTCATTGTTTTACAGATATTTAGGGCTACTTAATAATTATAAAGTATTTTTTGATTGATATTATTTCGGCTATCAATCCTGAACTGAGCAGGCGTATAACCAGTTTGTTTTTTGAAAAAACGGCAGAAATAACTTACATCTTTAAACTCCAATTGATAAGCAATTTCCGAAACCGTTTTATCGGTATGCGTCATCAAAACCATTGATTCTGAGAGTAAAAAATCACAAATTACTTGCTTCGTTGGTTTTCCTGTAATGGCTTGACAAACCCGATTCAAATGCGTTTTACTGATGCCAATGGCTTTGGTATAATGTTCTATACTTTTGTTGGTTGGGATTTCAGATTTTATCATTTTCATAAAATTCCTGTAATACACCAATTCTTTGGTTGCGGCTAAATAGTCTTTACTTTTATCAATTCTGAACCTAAAAATTTTCACAAAAAGTAAAAGCAGAATGGTTTCTAAAAAGAGATGCGTTTTCGCTGCATTCATCGAAAGCTCTTGATTCATTCTTCTGATAGAATCCATCGCATCATTGAATTCTTCAAAATGATTGTTCATGTTTATCATCCGAGCTTTGTTCACTTCAAAAAATAACTCTTTATCGCTATCCGTAATTTTTTCGATGATACGAGAAGAAACCGATAAAGTATAGCCTTTGATGTCTTCTTTGAATTGAAAACCATGCAAGGTATTTTCTGGAACAATAATCAAATGAACGCCTTCAAAAGTCTTCGATTTATCATTCAACAAACACACTCCTGAGCCAGATTCTATGAAGAAAAACTGATATAATTGGCTATGAAAATGCGGATTAATCATCCAATTATGTTTTCGACAACTTGAATCTATCGAAACCAAATGGATTAAATCCTCTGAAATGGAGTCTGCATCTTTGCCATATATGCCAAAATTTTTGATTTCAGATTTCATCGCTGTATTCAATCATGAATAAACTTATTGACTGTCTTAAAATAAATATAGTAAATTACGAATATTTTATTGGACTTCACAAAGCTAAATGAGGAGTGACAAAATAATAATAAATGGTTCGAATGTACCATTAAAAGTTTCGAAAATACTATAAAAACCACAAAAACTATCACATTGGTTGATTTGAGCATTTTTTGCGAACAATATCGTTGGTACTTTTTTGAAATAGTATGGCATTTTCCACCCATTTTACCACCGGTATTCTTCAAAATTTACAGCTTTGTACATTCTTTATAAACATTAAAAACACAGACTATGAAAGGTGCTTTTTTAGTTAACCCCAATGATATAAGGCTTTTAGAACAAGAAGTTCCAGAACCAAAATACGGTGAAATACGCATTAAGTTAAATCAAATAGGTATTTGTGGCTCTGATGTTCATCTTTTTTTAGGACATAGAAAATTAGACAAAGCAACCATTATCGGTCATGAAGGAGTTGGTATTATTGATAAAATTGGAGAAGGTGTTGAAGGTAGAAGAATCGGTGAAAAAGTAGTGATTGAACCCAATTTTCCATGTTTTAAATGCAAACACTGTATGTCAGGACATGGAAATATTTGCATAAATAAAAGAATTTTGGGAATCAATGAAGCGGGTTGTTTTGCTGAATATGTAGTGATTCCAGCCAATTTTGGTTGGGAAATACCATCAGAAATTTCAGATGCTGATGCTGTAACGATTGAACCCACAGCGGTAGCCTATCACGCCTTGATGGCTTCAAAAGCTAAACCCGGTGATACTATCGCCATCCTTGGTTTAGGGGCTATCGGTTTACTTCTAACACATTTGGCATTAAGATTAGGCTATAAAGTATTCGTTACAGAAATCAATCAAGAAAAACTGAATAAAGCTGTTGAAATGGGTGCTATTCCTGCGGTAGCCGCTGGTAATCTGGAAGAACAAAGTCATGTTTTAGAAAAGATTTGGTTAGAAAACGATGTTTGTGCTGTATTTGAATGTGCTGGTTCTGCCTTTACGGCATCTCTGGCAACGGATGCGGCTCCTCGTGGTTCTGAGATTGTGTTGGTCGGTTTGTCTGAAAAAAATGCTACTTTTCGTCCTTTAAAAATTGCTCGTGAAGGCATCACAATTGTTCCTTCTATTATTTACGATCATCCTTTTGATTTCAAAAGAGTCATTCAATTGATTGCCTCAAAAATTATTCAACCGAGTATGATTATTTCAAGTTATGAGCCACTTTCAAATATTAGTGCAGCTTTGGAAAGAGCTGCACAGGGAAATGAAAGTAAAATTGTAATAACTATATGAAACATTCCATCGCAACTGTTTCTCTTTCTGGCACACTCACAGAAAAAGTAAAAGCCATCGCCAAAGCGCAATACGATGGCGTTGAGCTTTTTGAAAATGACCTTTTGGCATCGAATGTAAAACCAGAAGAGTTAAGAAAAATGCTGGAAGACTTGAACTTAGAACTTGTCGGGCTTCAACCTTTTAGAGATTATGAAGCTATGCCAGAACCATTTAAGTCGAGAAATTTGGAGAGAGCCAAGCATAAATTTGAGTTGATGCATCGCTTGGGTACTAAAAAATTATTTATTTGTTCTAATACTTCCATTCATACTATCAATCATCTTGATAAAGCTGCCGAAGACCTTTTTGATATTGCAGAATTAGCCAAACAACACGATTTTGAAATTGGTTACGAATCACTTTCTTGGGGCAGATTTGTCAATACTTATCATCAATCGGTAGAAATTGTTCGTCGGGCTAATCATCCAAACCTTGGTAATATTTTAGATAATTTTCATATCTCAGTTTTGGGTTCAACTTTTGAAGATATTTATACGATTCCCAAAGAAAAATTTACGATGGTACAAGTAGCAGATGCCCCAAAATACGATATGGGTGCCATGCACTTAGGCAGACATTATCGTTGTTTTCCCGGACAAGGTTCGTATCCAGTTGTTGAATTTCTAAATGCCGTAAAAGCGACGGGCTATGATGGTTATTTATCGCACGAAATCTTTAGTGATGAATTTCGGTCTTCGCTTATCGAACCAGTGGCTTTGGATGGAAAAAGGTCTTTGATTTGGTTAGAAAAAATGACAAGTAACAGCAATAATACGCAAAATGAAAGTGCGACAAAGCAACAATTACAAAAACTGGAATGGATTGAATTTGCTACTTCTGCTGAAAAACAGACAGCTTTGATTCATATTCTTGAAGCGATTGGCTTTGTTGAAACTGGAAAACATACAAGTAAAGATGCCAATTTATATCAATTAGGGAAAGTGAATATCATCGTTAATCGAACAGAAAGCGTTCAACAATTTTCTCCTAATTCAATTTGTTCTATTGGTTTTCAGTCAAGTAATAATACTTTATTTCAAAAATGGGCTGAAGAATTGCGATACAAATGGCAATGGGGAAATAATCAATCATTACTTTCTGTCAAAGGAATTGGCGATTTGAATTATGATTTCATCGAAGGGAATGATGATTTTTTATCCGAAGAATTTGAGATTAAAAAACAAAGTATAGCGTCTAACGGTATTCTTAAAATTGACCATTTAGGTCATTCGGTCGGAGCAGAATATTATCAATCGAATACACTTTTTTATCGTGCATTTCTTGGTTTAAAAGTAGATGAATCTATCGAAATTCTTGACCCTCGTGGAATTGTTTACAGTCGTGTCGCTAAAAATAAGACTGGAAATATCAGAATTCCATTGAGTTCTACACTGAGCCAAGGAACTTCAACACAGCAATTCACTCGACAAAAAGGTGCTGGAATTCAGCAAATTGCATTTGAAAGTAACGATATTTTCAAAACGGCTCAATCAATTAGCGATAAGGCGTTAATACTTCCGATTCCAAGCAATTATTATGAAGATTTAAAAGCCAAAACACAATTATTCGATGAACTTTTAAAGCAAATGGAAGAATATAATATTCTTTACGACCGACAAGCCGACGGTGAATTTTTCCATTTTTACTTTAAAGAATTGAATGGTTTATTTTTTGAAGTCGTGCAAAGAAAAGGAATGTATGAAAGATATGGAGAAATCAATGCTCAAATCAGATTAGCAGCACAGGAAAGAGATAGAGTAAAAATTTAATTCAATATTCTAGTCATTTTTAATACTTACTTTGAAGGGAAAACCCTTCAAAGTAAGTAGGATTTTCAACTTAACGAATCGTCATTTTATGTTCAAATGGCGTGATGCCCGTTAAATACACAAACATTCCATCCATTTTTAAACTACCAAAATGCGAACTGTACATTTCGCCTTCTAATCCTTTAATTTTTGAATGTTTTTTGATTCCACCGTCAAAATGAATACTATCTTTTCCGAAATCATAGCTTGCTGTTTCGCCTTCAAAAAAGTAATTATTGGGCGAATTTTCAATTTCTTTTACGCCAGACAATTTTCCGCCTTCTTTGAAACATAATTCAATCGTTACCGATACACCTTCACTTCCTTTTGAAGTAAATGTCAATTCATGAGCGCCAT
The DNA here is from genome assembly GCF_040543805.1 of Arcicella rosea. Lineage (NCBI taxonomy): Bacteria > Pseudomonadati > Bacteroidota > Cytophagia > Cytophagales > Flectobacillaceae > Arcicella > Arcicella rosea. Next base: position 222,646 of record NZ_JBEUMS010000002.1, on the reverse strand, counting down.
TTTTTTCTTCAATGCTGATAGCAGTATCAATGGTTTTAATATTACTTTGTGGGCGATGGGCAAAATCCATTTTATTCCAAAATCTACCATCGGTACTTGGTGCGTGTTTATAATCTCCATTCGCTTTTTTGAATTGCTTCGGTAAAGGCTGATAATAAGGAGCTTCGATGCTCTGATGCAAAATATACTTACCATCTTTATGCGTAATTCCATTACTTCTGAAATAGCCTGTACTGAAAAAATCCGTTGAAAAACGCATATATTTTAGGATGGCTTCTCCTTTTCTAAAAGTAAATAAATTCGGATTGGTTGATTTCCCAGAAGCAATCACTATCGGAAAATCTGCTCCGCCAAAAATTGTACATGTCGTATCATTTCGGCGAATTCTTACCAAATTTGTCGTTTTAAAGAATTTCTCAAAATGTACAGAAGGATTTTGAATTGTAGGAAGTGGCTTTAAATACAGCGGTTCTTCCAAGAAAAAAGGTAGTAAATCGACCATGATTTTTTCATCGAAGCCTTTTACTTTTTCGATAAACTTGGTAATCGCAGCATACTCAGCATTATTATCGTGAATTGCCAAGTAACGATAGTCATGATAAAAAGGCAAAGCATTAATCGTCATAAATTGATCTTGTCTCCTTGAATCTGTCGTCACCAAATCGCCATTCGGTTCCATGTAAAAATAGGTTAAATTAAGATTTTTACGAACTGGTTCCAATAATTTTGGACGTTTCAGTAAACGAGCCATCGTAATCAAACATCTATCTGTTACTTCCGAATAAATCATACTTCTTTCCAAGAAATGTCCGTCGCTATCGATATAAATATTTTCAGAAAGCCATTCATCAATACGAGCCACGTAGGCTTTATTAGGATACAAAGCATTAATCTGAGCCAAAGCAGCCGACACTACCCAACGGTGGTTTGGTGTGTGAATTCCCCCCAATCTCAAAGATTCTCCTGCTTTTAAAATAAACTCTTTCAACAAAGAAAGTAATTCTGTTAAAACAGGCGAAGCGTTATGTTTTAGTAGCGTAGTTGCAACACAAAGAGGGTCTAAAATAAAAGCTGTGTCAGGAGGAGACGCTAAATTTCCCAAGTTGAGCGTACCGTCTTCTTGCTGTGCTTTCTTGAGGAAACGGATAATTTTTGTCATTGCTCCAACCAACTCCTCTTTTTGATAATAATCCGATTTTGCTTCGCAATAGGCAGCGGCTAAATTGGCTAAATCAAAACCTAAACGTCTTTTAATTTCTGTAATATCTGTTGAAAATACCGTTAATAATCTCGCAACTTCTTTATTATTGGCTTGAACGATTTGTTGATAAAAATTTTCTTCCGAAGTATTGATATATTGAGCATGGCTAATCATTGGCGATAAAAGTGCCAAAGTACCCAAGCCAAAGCATTGTTGTAAAAAGGATTTTCTTGTAATATTTCCCATTGTTATGAAGTAAAATGAATGATTTATTAGTCTTTTTTACAAAAGAGAAGACAGCTTGATATATACTGATTACAGTTAGGTTGAATCAGGACAGAAGCCTTTTCAACAAAAAAGAGGTCGGTATTTCTACCGACCTCAGAATTAATAAGAATAAAGTATCTAAATGGAAATTACTGTTTCAATACCTTAAAAGTAGCTTGCCTTCCTTCTTTTTGAATATGTAAAAAGTATGTCCCAGATGGTATTTTAGATAAATCTACTTGTTTTTGTTGTCCTCTTAATGTTTGTTCATGAACGACTTTCCCAACAAAATCTATTAATTGAACATCTAATTCTTTATCATTACTTTCAATATTTAATACATCAGAAGCTGGATTCGGGAAAATATTGATACCCATTTTACCTAATTCATCAGTACCAGTAATCAGCTCAATCCTTACGGTTGAAGGACTGAGAATTGTTCCTGCTCCGCAGACATTGTTATTCACAGAAAATAGACGATAAGCAGTATTAGCTGTTGGATTGATTGTTAGCGTATAATCATTTACAGTGGAAGTAAATGGTTTAGCACTTACTTCATCACTACCTAATGTAAAAATAAAAGGTGGCGTTCCTGTAAACTTAATACCGATTGAAACAGCTTTATTCTCATTAAAATAATACGAGCTACTATCAAAACGTGCGGTAATACCTGCATAAGCAGTTAAAGGTAATTTATTTGTCGTACTTGTGGCATTACTATCACTAGCAATTACTCTGAAATTATAACCTGCACTAGGTATTAAATCTAAAGGAATTTTTACTTTCAAAGGACTTTCTGCTCCTGTTGTCTCAATATTTTTGAAATTACTGCCCGTTGCATCAGAAAGCTGAACCGTGAACTTGTTACTAGCAGAAAAAGAACCAACTGTAAAAAAATAAACATTGAATATTGAGCCTGCACAAAAATTACTATAATAATCGTATATATTGATTTGCTTGTTTGAAAGAGGATTTACCGTAATCGTAGCAGAACCACTTACTTTCCCCAAACCACAGGCATTTCTAACAGATTTTAGCGTATAAGTCTCCGTTTTTGATGGATAGATATAAATAGAAGACTGTATATAAGGATTATTAAATTCTACGAAACCCGTTGTGCCATTACTTAATTCATAAGCTACTGTTTCTCTGAAATAGGTATTTGCTTTTGGTTTAAAAGTATCATTATTCTTAAGAACTAGATACGCATATTCACCTGGGTTAACTATTGAGCCCCCTAATATACTAACATCTGCTTTAGTGGTTAGGCTTAAATTATACATTTCTTTAAGTTGGTAGGGATTAGAGCTTTCCATTTGAATTTTATAAACTCCTTTGCTTAAATCACTGCCAAAAGAAAGTGTATAATTACCATTTTTCTTAGTATTCAGCACCTCTTTTTTTACATTATTCTCATCAATCAAATACACTTTAAAAACATTATCTGCCTCAAAAGTTCCATACGAGTTGAGGGTTATTTGTTCTGATGTTCCAGCACAAATATTAGCTAAACCACCTGATGTAAAGTCCATATTCAATACTGGTTTTACAGTTACTTTTACACTACCCGAAGCATTCCCTACACCACAGTCATTAGCTGCTGCGATAAGTTTATAAGTGGTCGTTGCCAGTGGACTTCTATTTTCTTGAAATGAATTATAACCACTTTTCCCTAATGTTTTGTAGTTTTTATCATCACTAATGATATATCTCAAAATACCTCCAGGATTAGAACTATTTGCAGAGGAATTCGAATAAAGTGTTACTGTACTCCCTGCTTGTATTTCTGTAGAAGTTGAGCCATCGTATAGTTGTAAAGAAATATTGGGAGTGGATACTAAAGCTACATTTGATACATCCGATTTAATACTATTGTCGTTACTAATTAACCTTATATTATAAGTACCTTGTTTAAAATTACTTGGAAGACTCACAATAGCTGGACTTTCGGTAATACCAGATTTTAAAGTTGTATAAGTAGTATCAGTAGAATTACTTATTTGTACTGATAAACTTAGATTGCTTGGTTTCTGACCTATGATAAGAAATGGTACGATTAAGTTATTTGCTGAGCATTGTGTATAATTATTGTATGACACTTTGTTTTGAATAGTATAGGGAATAACATTAATCGTAAAGTCTTTACTGAGTACTTTTCCAACACCACAAACATTTGTTACTGACTTAATACCAAAAGTGGTGGTTTTAGTCATTTTCTTTTGGTTTGAAAAATTATTTGTACCATCATATTGATAAGTCCAATATTCCCCTTTCGTTCCATCATTGAAAATAACCGTCTGAGTTCCACCGCCTTTTAAATTTAAGTAAGTATAAACATTTTCGCCATAACTTACTGTACTTGAGTAATATGTTGAATACTCGGCTGTAGGTAATGTTTTAACTAATACTTTATATAAATTACTATACAATAATGGATTTGAAGACGAAACTCTAATAACATACTGCCCAGTTGTTATATCTGAAGGTATGGTAATTTGCATATTACCTGCCGAAGTTGTACCTATCGTCTTAATAACATTTTGGCTATTTTCGTACATTAAATCAACTGAAAACTGATTATCATCTCCAAATTTCCCTTTTGTCAAAACAGATAGGTCTATTTTTTCACCTGCACAAACTTCAGCTGTTTGGTATTTTTTTGAAACAATCTGAATATTATAATCTGGGTTTTCAATAACTACATATTTGTACGTAGAATATGGAGTATTATTAGTACCACAGACATTTGAAATTGATTTTATCGCTACTACTGCTGTTTTAGGCACAAATACAGGTAAACTTATGTAACTATCTCCATAAGAACCTTCAGGGTCATATTTATACTTCAAACTATCTGTCAAAATCATTTCATAAGGTCCACCACCTTTTAAAATCATGTCTATATAGACATTTTGAGGGCTTTTCTGATTAATGACAATATTACTTGCGTTATTGATTTCTCCAGAAGGCATTGCATTGATAGTAATGAAATTAGTACTAACGTTTACCCCTGAAATATCATCAGTATAAACACTCGCATAGTAAGAAGTGCTATAAAAATTATTTCTCAGATTTACAGGGATGACAAATGAAGCAACATTTTCTCTGACTACTTTAGCACTTACTTCTCTATATTGAGCATTATCTAAATAACTACTATTGGTTAATTTCACTTTTACCGAACTTCCAACTGGTAAAACGGCATTTGTTGAGAATCCAACTTCAACGGTAGCTCCTTCACAATACTTACCAGCTTTTAAAGTATCTGTTTTGATAGCCTTGTCAACTGTAATTGAAACTTTATTTTTACCCACTCCTATCCCACATTCAGAAGAAAAAGATTTAATATAAAATTGAGTCGATTCTTTTGGAAAAACAGCAAAACTTATATTCCCTGTATAATCACCTACATAAAAATTATCATAAATTTGTCCATCACTAAGCTCTACAGAATAATATCCATATCCATCAACACTCACGGATAACTCTTTTGATTCTCCATATTTAATATTACTACTAGCTGTTACTAAATCTACTTTAGACTCATTACGTACATAAATAGAATTAACAAAATTGTTTGATTCTACATTGTTATCACTTGCCAATACTTTCACATAATAAGAACCATTTAGTACAGTATTATCTACAATTGCAGTAAGTAAATCTCCATTTTCAGTAGCTACCAAATCATAACTTTTTGATAAAGTGCCAATGGTTGGTGACAAACGAATAGTAAATTTATTAGTCGCAGTCCATTTACCAGTTTTCAATACACTAAGCCCAATTTTACTATTCTTACAAATATTGATACTTGATAAACCTGTTACCCTCAAACTATTATCAACCACTTTGATGTCAACACTACCAGAGCTTTTCCCATAACCACAAAGATTACTTACGCTCAAAATACTAAAAGTTCCTGACTTACTGGGTGTTACTACAGTGGGTTGATTAGGGTATTCATTACTAACATCTACATAAATACTATCACTTGTCAATAGTTTTATGGGAAATGAACCTGAGTACTTAAGCTTTAACTCAGTTGGTTCATAGGGGAATAACACCTTCTTCTGAATTTCTATCAATTCCACATTTGCTGGAGTATATATGTATTGATAAGTAGATACATTACTTGTAATATTCGGAGATGAGCTTACAATCCTGAGGTCCACATAATTACTATAATTAGTTGAAATATTATAAATCTCAGTAGGTAAAGTACCAACTAAATAACCTGAAGAATCTTTAGCGGTAACATCTACCCATAGATTGGTATAACTAGATTTTACTTGTACTTTAAAAGTATTATCTTGATTAAACGTACCATTTAATGTATAAGCTAAATATACTTTTCTCCCTAAACAAATATTAAATCCTGACTCTCCTGAAACACTGGAGATATTTATTATTTGTCCTTTTACAGCAAAAGTGAAGAACATCAGGAGTAGCAGTAGTGGTAATTTTCTAAACATAGACTTATATTTTTTGAGTGATTTAATAATAGAAATATGAAAATAAAGTGGTCAGCATTTAAGCTGACCACTTTATGGTGTTTTGCTTATTGTTTAAGCACTTTAAAAGTAGCCTGTCTTCCTTCTTTTTGAATGTGTAAAAAGTATGTTCCAGATGGAATTTTCGATAAATCTACTTGTTTTTGTACTCCTCTTAATGTTTGTTCTTGAACGACTTTACCAACAAAATCTATTAATTGAACATCTAATTCTTTATCACTACTTTCAATATTCAACACATCTGAAGTTGGATTCGGGAATAGATTAATCCCCATTTTACCTAATTCATCAGTACCAGTAATCAATTCAATTCTTACGGTTGAAGGACTTAAAACTGTTCCTGCTCCGCAGACATTGTTATTCACAGAAAATAGACGATAAACAGTATTAGCTGTTGGATTGATTGTTAGCGTATAATCATTTGTATTAACAGTGATTGATTTAGCACTTACTTCATCACTACCGATGGCAAAAGTAAACGGTGGTGTTCCCGTAAGTTTAATACCAATTGAGACTGGTTTATTTTCATTAAAATAATACGAGCTACTATCAAAACGTGCTGTGATACCTTCTAAAACTGAAAATGGATATTTATTCGTTGTACTTGTTGCATTAGAATCACTTGCAATTACTCTGATACTATAGCCCATACTCGGAAGTAAATCTGAAGGCAATTTTGCAGCTAGAATATTTTTTTCTTTTTCTACTGTTTCAAGGCTCTTAAAGTTCTTTCCTGTGTTATCCGATAATTGAACTGTAAATTTGTTATTAGCTGAAAACGTTCCAACAGTATAAAAAGGAACATTAATTGTTGAACCCGCACAAATTACACTTGAAATAAAATATTCCTGGAAGTTTACTTGTTTGTTTGAAGGTGGATTTACTGTAATCGTAGCAGAGCCATCCACTTTTCCTAAACCACAAGCATTTCTAACAGTCTTAACTGTGAAGGTTTCTGTTTTTAGTGGTGCTAAATATATCGTTGGTACTGTATTGTAAGAGTTTAATTCTAATATGCCAGTTTTTCCATTGCTTAGTTCATAATTAATATATTCATAATAATATGAATTTGTGTTTGGTTTATAGCTATCGTTATTTCTCAAAATAAGATAGGTATCAGTTCCAGGGTTAATTGTTGAAGAACCCATCAAAGTCATATCAAGTTTATTTGCTAAAGCAATGGTTGTAATAGTTTTAGTTTGGGATGGATTAGAACTTTCCATTTGAATTTTATAAGAACCTCTTTTTAAATCACTGCCAAATGTTACATTGTAAGCACCATTCTTTGTACTGCTCAATAATTCTGTTTTGGTATTGTTCTCATTAACAGCATAGACTTTGAAAACATTATCAGCTTCGAATGTTCCTTTTGAATCTAAATTAACCTTTAATGTTGCACCTGCACAAGTACTGATTCCACTATACATCCCTTCAAAATTCATTGAAACAACAGGTTTTATATTCACTTTCACACTTCCTGATACTTTCCCTACTCCACATTCATTGATTGCAGAAGTTAATGTGTAAGTGGTTGTTTCTGTAGGATTTTTGTATACCTCAATATAATTATAACTATTGTAGCCAATTGTTTTGAAGTTCTTATCATCTTTAATTATATATTTTAATATATTCCCATAAGAATTATCTCTGCTTGTGTTTGAGTAAATATAAACGCCATTTCCAGCTTCTATTTCTGTCATAGTAGCTCCTCCGTTAAATTGCAAAGCTAAATTGTTTGGTGCAGTTTTAAAGTTTACTGTATTTACATCCGACTTAACGCTATTATCGTTACTAACGATTCTAATATTATAACTGCCTGCTTGCTGAAATTTACTCGGAAAACTTACAAGCACAGGGCTTTCCGTAATACCTGTTTGTATAGTAGTATAAGTAGTATCTGAAGCATTGGATATTTGTACCGAAAAAGTTGTTCCAGCAGGCACTTGTCCTTTTACATTAAAGGGTATTAAAATCTTATCTGTTAAACATTGAATATTATTATTGTTGTAATTATTATTGATGTTTAGCATATTTTGAATAGAATATGGAGCTACTCTAATAGTAATATCATTATTTTTTATCGTTCCAACACCACAAATATTACTGATAGATTTTATCCCGAAAGTGGAAGTCTTGTAAATATTAAAGTTATAATATTGTGTAGAAGTACCATCATAACTATAGTTTTCGATAGTTTCTGTTCGCCCATCTTTATAAGTAACCTGTTCGTTTCCACCACCTTTAATGCTTAAAGTAAAACCTACATAATCACCTGAATTGTAAACACTTGTGTAATAAGTATTATATTCAGCAGTGGGTAAAACTCTGACATGAAGTTTAATTAAATTACTGTATAATAATGGATTACTCGAAGAAACTCTTATGTCATATTCTCCGGTTGGTAAATCAGAAGGAATTGTAATTTCCTTCTCTCCTGCAGTAATTTTTCCTAAAGTTCTATCATTATATGAACCATAACTATTAATTAATTCAACAGTAAATTGATTATCATCACCGTATTTCCCTTCTGTTAAAACTGACAAATCTACTTTTGCACCAGCACAAACCTCAATACTTGTATTTTTTTTTGATGAAATCTGGATACCATATTCAGCATTTTCTACAGCCACATATTTATATTGAGAAGAAACGCTATTATTCGTTCCACAAACATTGGTGATAGATTTTATGGCAACTGTACTCGATTTAGGGATGTACATTGAAATACCTACTTCTGATTTCCAACTTTTATAAAAATCTGTGTACTTGTATTTTGTATCATCCAACATTGTTATTTCGTAAGGTCCGTTACCATTTAGGATTACATCAATATTTGTAGATTGAGGTTTTGAAAGATAAATAGTTGGATTAGAATAACTATTATTAATATTCGCTGATGGAAATGCGGAGATTCTAGTATAGTTTGGACTGAATGTAATTGCAGGCATATCATCCGTAAAAACAGAGACGTAAAAAAAAGTATTATTGAAAGTTGCACTTAGATTGCTTGGAATTACAAAAGAGGCCACATTGTCGTTAATTACTTTTCCAATTACCTCCAAATATGTATCATTATAACCAAAATAATTATAATTTGTCAGTCTAATTTTAACGGTACTTCCAACTGGCAATGAGGCATTTGTAGAAAACTTCACTTCAGCAGTAGCTCCTTCACAATATTTAGCTTCTTTTAAAGAATCTGTTTTTATGGCTCTATTGACCGTTATTGAAACTTTGTTTACACCCGAACCACTACCACATTCAGAGGTAAAAGATTTAATAAAATATTGTGTTGTCGTTTTGGGCGAAACCGCAAAATTGAATGAAGAAGTATAATCACTAACACTGCCATATCTATAAACTTGACCATCGCTTAGCTCAACAAAATAACTCCCGTACCCGTTAAGAGAGACTTTTAAATTCATCACTTCTCCGTATTTCATAGAAGTACTTTCAGTGGTTAAATCAACTTTTGATTCATTATGCACATAAAGTTGACTGAAAAAAAAGTCCGATTCAATATTGTTATCACTAGCAGTCACTTTTACTCTATAAGTAGCATTGGGAATATTGTCTCCAAGTATAGCAGTCATCAAGTCATCACTTTCTGTAACATCCAAATCATAAAATTTCGTATTATAGTAATAATCCTCTAAACGGATTTTGAATTTGTTGCTCGTACTCCATTTTCCTGTTTTCTGTACCTTTAGTGTTACTTTACTATTCTTACAAATATGGTTTTGAGTAAGTCCAAGAATCTTCAGGCTATTGTCAACAATTTTAATATCTACACTCCCCTTACTTTTACCAACACCACAAAGGTTACTTGTACTTAAAATTTTGTAAGTACCCGATTTACTGGTAGCCACCATAATATTTTGAAGCGTACCATAGCTATTATCTATTTGGTAATATGTACTATCGCTCATTAATAATTTAACGGGCGTTGTACCAATGTTTTTTATGCTCATTGATACAGCTTCATTCGGGAAAAGCGTCTTCCGCTGAATATCAACAATTTCTACATTTGCAGGCAAATAAATATACGTAGAGAAGTCACTACTCGTAATGGCAGGCGATGAACTTACAATTCTTAAACTAGCATAATTGCTGTAGTTGTTTGAAATGTTAAACACTTCATCAGGTAGCGTAGCAATTAAATAACCCGATGAATCTTTTGCAGCTACATCTACCCAAGTGCCTGAATAATTAGACTTTACTTGTACTTTAAATATATTATCTTGATTAAATGTACCTATGGTGGTGTAAGCTAGATACACTTTATTGCCCAAACAAATATTTGAGCCAGATGCGGGAGAAACTTGTGAAATCCCAATAGATTGTCCTTTTACAGCAAAAGTGAAGAACATCAGGAGTAGCAGTAGTGGTAATTTTCTAAACATAGACTTATATTTTTTGAGTGATTTAATAATAGAAATATGAAAATATTGTGGTCAGCATTTAAGCTGACCACAATATGGTGTTTTGCTTATTGTTTAAGCACTTTAAAAGTAGCTTGCCTTCCTTCTTTTTGAATATGTAAAAAGTATGTTCCAGATGGTACTTTTGATAAATCTATTTGTTTTTGTTCTCCTCTTAATGTTTGTTCTTGGATGACTTTCCCAACAAAATCTATTAATTGAACATCTAATTCTTTATCATTACTTTCAATATTTAATACATCAGAAGCTGGATTCGGGAAAATATTGATACCCATTTTACCCAATTCATCCGTTCCAGTAATCAGTTCAATTCTTACGGTTGAAGGACTGAGAATTGTCCCTGAAGGACACACTTGATTGCTAAGGCTATAAATTTTATAAGCTTTAGCTACATTCGGGTCAATCGTAACGGTGAAATTATTGCTGTTCGCTCTATATTCTTTCTGGTTAATTTCATCAGTTCCCATGTAAAAAGAAATGGGGAGTAAGCCTTGTAACTTTACATTAATAGTGACAGGTTTTATTTCGTTGATATAATAAGTACTTGTATCAAAACGAGCAGTAATTCCTTCATAAATAGGAATAGGCGTTGTATTTGTTGTACTTGTAGCATCATTATCACTCGCCAATACTCTTATTAAATAACCATCTCCTAGTGAGGCATCAGCAGGTATTTTTGCTTTAAGTGGGCTTTGGGTTCCTTCTGTAACAAGATTTTTAAAGTTTTGCCCAGTTTTGTCTGATAATTGAACAGTGAAAGTATTGTTGGCAGAAAATGTTCCTCTGGTTACAAAATATATTAAAGGTTCAGAGCCTCTACAAATACTTTGTAAAAAGCTTTGATAAACTACTTGTTTGTCAGATGGCGGATTCACTCTTATTGTAGCCGAACCAGTAGTTTTCCCTTCTCCACAAATATTTGAAATTGATTTAATGGTAAACGTTTCAGTAGCATTGACATACATTGATATTCCACTGATACCTTCACTACTAAATCCATAGATTGTGCCTTTTGTTCCATTGCTTAATTCATAATTCAGCAATTCATTATTGTTTGTTGGAGAGTTATTATTTTTAAGAACAAGCTGTACAAAAGTTCCTGCATTAACAATTGCTCCACCCGACAAACTTACATCGGCCTTATCAGTGATAACGATATTCGCTATTTCCTTTACGATAGCAGGATTAGTACTTTCAAATAGAAGTTTATAATTTCCTCTTTTAAGATTATTCCCAAATGGTATCCTAAAATTGCCATTGGTTGTTGATTTCAGTAACTCAATTTTCTCGTTATTCCCATCAAGAACATATACTCTGAAAACATTATCTGGTTCAAATGTCCCTTTTGAAGCAAATGTAGTATTAAGTGTTGTTCCTAAACAATAACGGTTATCAGTATTTCCTGCAACCACCATGTTTAAAACAGGTTTTACCGTAACTTTTACTGCACCCGAAACCTGACCAACACCACATTTATTTTCAGCATAAATCAATTTATACTCTTTACTTTCCATTGGGTATAAGTAATACTGAATCCCATTCCCTCGTTGGTTTTGAGCAATTTTATTATATTTACTGTCTTGAATTATATAAGAAAAAGGCTCATTATCTTGATTTTCATCCTTTACGTAACAAAGTATTCCTTCTCCTGCGTCAATAGTAATGTTTGCTGAACCTTGATTTATTTGAAGAGTTACATTGGGAGCACTAGCGACAGTCAACCTCGTTTCATTTGATTTTACTTGATTGTCGTCACTAACAATACGAATTTTATAACTCCCAGCAGTTAATGTGTTTGGCAATAATGCTGTTGCGGGACTAGTCTTCACTCCTGACTGTAAGGTAATAAACGCTGTTTCGTTCTCTTTTGCAATTTGTAGAGATAAGCTTTGATTATTGCTGTTACCATAAATTTCAAAAGGAACAGTCAATGGTGTATTCACACAGAAATTGTTTAAAGTTTGTAAGGGAGCGCCAGTGTAAATATTGAAAGGGATAACTTTTATCTCATTACTTTTGGTTAATACAGTACCTAATCCACATTCATTTTTTACTGAAGTAATACCAAAAGAGGCTGATTCAGTAAATGTTTTATTATAAGAAGTACGAAAAACAGTATTTTGGGTTTCAAATGTTGCTTTAGTCCCATCAGTAAAAAGTACCTCATTTAATCCATAGGCATCATTAATTATCAGGTCAAACGATGCTTTTTCCCCCGCTAAAATTTCTCCATAGAAAACAGCCATCTCAGCCTTTGCTTTACCTCTAACATATAGTTTTACAGAGTTACTAGATTCTTGAGAAGCATTTGATTTTACTTTAAGGTAGTAAAAACCACTTTTTAATGTTGATGGAATCTCTACTATAGACTTTCCACTCTTCACTGAGCTTAATGTACTTAATTCTCCAAGGTCTTGATTGAGTAAACTTACTGTAAATAACTGATCGCTATTGAAATCCTTTGAAGCTAGTAAATTAATTTCATGAGTTGTTCCTGCACAAACCACCTCATTTTCAGCGAAGCTTGAAAGTAACTTTAATGCTTTATTAGGGTTTGTTACTTTTATATTGAAACTACCCACATGGCTATAATTTATACCACAAACATTGCTAAGCGATTTCACTGTAATCGTTTTGGATTTATCTACATAAACAGGAACTTGAAACTGAGAACTTAAAAATTGGGATGGTGTTCCCAAGAAATCATTTTGAGCAAATTTTGTACTATCTGACAATATTAATTTGAAAGGAATTCCACCAAAAACATTTATGGGAAGATTAACTGTTTGAGGATTGCTTAGAGTAATGTCATTGATCGCAGGATATATTTCTGTCTGTGGCGGGCTAATAACTGTAATAAAATTTGGGCTTTGAGAATTATTTGGCATGTTATCCGTATAAACAGTAGCAAATACTCTATTCTTATAAAGTGTCCCAAAAATGTATGGGTCAATAATGAAAGACGCTGTTTTGTCCTTGATAACTGTTCCAATTACCTCAACAAATCTACCAGTGTAGATATCAGCACCATCTCCATATTCAAAGACATTATAAAGTTTTACTTTTACAGTACTTCCAATAGGGAAATTTACATTTGTCAAAAATTTAACTTCACAAGTTGTTCCTGCACAAAATTGTCCAGATTTTAAAGAATCTGTTCTAATACCATCTAATACGGTAATTTTCACTTTGGTTTTACCTGAACCATTTCCGCAAGTAGAGCTGAAAGATTTTACGTAATATTCTGTAGTTTTTTGAGGGGATACCTCAATTATTCTCATACTAGCATTACCATATAGATTTAAGTTATCTACAACAGTTCCTTCACTCAACGTTGCTTTAAATGTACCAAAACCTTTAAATGTTAAAGAAAGTCCCTTCTTATCACCAAAATTTATTGTAGATGACACACCGGTCACCTCAACCGAGGGTTCGTCATAAATATTAACTCCGTTAGCAAAACTATTTGATATTACTCCAAGTTTTTTGGCTACTACTTGCAAGCTATATACTCCTAAAAGGAGTTCTTGATTAACTTTGGCTGAAAAAATTCCATTATTTTCTGTTGCTTCAAAATCAAAAGCCCTATCACTACTATTGATTAGTCTGATATAAAATTTCTCATCAGATGCCCATTTCCCTGTTTTAGTAGCATACACTTCTAAATTTCCATTTCTACAAACATCTATTGTGGGCATTCCTGTAATCGTAATTTTATTTTCTAGCACTGTAAAATCAACGCTACCTGCTGTTTTACCAATACCACAAACATTACTCACACTCAGAAAACGATAATTCCCTGATTTAGAAGGTTTAATTCCCAAAGCATTATCTAAATTTCCAGTATAATAGTAGTAATAGCTATTGGTGGTGCTGTCGCTAGAGAAAATTGTAACTGGACTAGAACCTTTTGTTTTTAAATTGAGCGAAACCTCTTCAAATGGATAAATAATATTTTTAGAAACACCAGTTATTTCTAAAGATGGCAATGAATATAGCATTAAATTATAATTCCTACTGCTTGCAACAGGAGCTGTAGAAATAATCTTTAACGATACGCTAGGATTTGGTTCTGTATATTTTACACTTAATTCAGTAGGTAAAGTAGCCACTAAATATCCTGAAGAGTCCACAGCACTGACATCATTCCAAGTATCATCACTTCTACCAACCTGTAATTTAAACACATTCCCTTGATTAAAGGATACCGTTGAACGATAAGAAATGATGACTTTTTGCCCTAAACAAGCATAGTATGAGAACGTTTGTCCATTGATGTCTTGTATTTCAATACTTTGCCCTTTCAAAACAAAAGTGAAGAACATCAGGAGTAGTGATAATTGTAGTTTTTGTAACATAGAACGATATTGATGATAGAGTTATAGTAAATGTGGACAAAAATATTTCAATTATTGCTAATATCCCAACTAATTAACAATACTTTATCTAATGGTAAATGTCACTTTTAAATGGTTTACCGTTTAATAAAAATTGAAGCCTTTTAAAGCATGTTTTTATGCTTTCTGTCTATCTTTGATTCTTCCGTTTAAGTCCAATATTTCTCTTAATAATTTCTAAATCATCATTTACTATGGCTAAATTAATTGTTGTTTTTGTACACGGCTGGAGTGTCTCAAATCTTGATACTTATGGCGAATTACCGATTCGTTTACACAATGAAGCCAAAGCCAATGGCTTTGATATTCAGGTAGAGGAAATCTTTTTAGGTCAGTACATTAGTTTTCATGATGAAGTACGACTCAAAGATATTTCTAGGGCTTTTCAAACAGCTGTTACTGAAAAATTGAATACGGAAATTACTGCTGGTGAAAGGTTTGTTTGTATTACTCATTCTACGGGCGGGCCTGTGATACGTGATTGGTGGGAAAGATATTTTACAAAAGAGAAAAAGCCTTGCCCGATGAGTCACTTAATTATGCTTGCTCCCGCTAATTTTGGCTCGGCACTTGCCCAATTAGGAAAAGGAAGAGTTGGTCGATTGAAAGCTTGGTTCAGTGGCGTCGAACCCGGACAAGGAGTGTTAGATTGGTTAGAATTAGGAAGTTCAGGCGCTTGGGATTTGAATAAAAACTGGATTTACTCAGACGAAAATGAAATTAAACCTGAAACCGTTTTTCCATTCGTACTTATCGGTCAGTCGATTGACCGTAAACTTTATGATAATCTTAATGCTTATACTGGAGAATTGGGTTCGGATGGTGTTGTACGTGTTGCGGCGGCTAATTTACAGAGTAGTTATGTGCAATTAAAACAGCCTTATCCTACTAGCGAAAGAGCAATTAAAACTGCTGATTTTGAAATTGTAGATTATAGACAATCCCCCAAAACACCTCTAAGAATCATCAAAGGTAAATCGCATTCTGGTGACGAAATGGGTATTATGAATAGCGTTCAAGAAAATGACCAAACTGAAAGTCAGGAGACATTGAAGGCTATTTTAGATTGTATCAAAGTAAAAACAAAAGCTGATTATGATAAACTTTACAAACAATTTGAAAGGGAAACCAAAGAGGTTTTGAAAGAAGAACAATTAGAAACTGTTTCAAGTTTTTTTACTTCAAAACGTTATTTTATTCATGACCAATATTGCATGGTAATTTTTAGAGTAATTGATACCGAAGGGAATTCTGTGAGAGATTTTGATTTAATTATTTCAGCAGGAGATGCCAACGACCCTAACCATTTACCCGAAGGCTTTTTCCAAGACCGTCAAAAAAATAAAAACAATCCTGAAAACATTACTTATTACCTCAATTACGATATTTTAAAAGGAATAGCAGCAATAAAAGATGGCAAAAAAGATGTTCGTCCTAAACAAAAAGGGATTGATAAATTAGGGTTAAAAATCATCCCACGTCCATCAGAAGGTTTTGTCTATTATGCTCCTTGCGAAATCAAAGCCGACCAAACCATGTTTGATTATGTACTAAAACCCAACAGTACCACTTTGGTAGAAATTGTGCTACAAAGAATTGTGAGTAAAGAAGTTTTCCGTATGAATCCGATGAATGATTTGCCTAATGATGGCGACTTCAAGCATGTAAAACCGGGAAATGAAATTTTACCAGAAAAGTAATTTCATCTTTTTCCTTAGCTTGAAAGCTATAAAAAGTTAAAGCTTTCAAGCTAGGAATTTATCCTTTACGAAACTTCATGTCTTTCTTTAATTTTTTTTCCCCATTTTTCTAGCACACTCACCAAAAAATCAAGATTAATAGGCTTACTGATATAATCGTCCATTCCAGCAGCTTTGCACTCTTCTCTATTTTCAGCTAAAGTATTGGCTGTCATCGCTATTATCACAGGTTGTTGAATAGGTTTTGAACGAAGTAATATCGTTGCTTCTATTCCATCCATTTCTGGCATTTGCATATCCATTAGTATCAAATCGTAATGCTTTTTCTCGAATGCTTCAAGTACTTCTAGTCCATTTTCAGCCAAATCTGCTTCAAAACCCAATTTGCTTAGTACTTTCAAAGCTAATTTTTGGTTCATTACATAATCTTCAGCAATTAAAATCTTCATCGGATAATGCAAGGCAAAATCGCTTTGCAATTTCTGCGTTTGGGCAGTCGGTGTTGGTTTATCCACCATTTTGGTTTGCTCGCTCCTAAGTAAATTATCATGAATGCTTTTACAAAGAATATGCTGTTTAACAGGCTTCATCAAAACAGACCTGAATAAATCGGGATACTCTTTATAGAAAGTATCAGAAACGGAACTTAGTAAAATAATAGGGATATTAGGTCTTTGTCTTTTAACAGCCAAAGCAAAAGAAATTCCATCAATATCAGGCATTTGCATGTCAGTAATGACCAAATCAAAATTTTCGTTTGTCTTTATCAAAGCAATGGCTTCTTTCGGACAAGAAAATAAAGTAGCCTGCATATTCCAATGCTCTAATTGTCCTTTCAAGATAGACAAATTGGTATTGTTATCATCTACCACCAATACTTTTTTATCTTTCAATACTTCAAGGTTAAAAGGGAAAGTAGTGAGTTTCGCTGAACTAACTTTTGTTTTGATTTTAAATTTGAAGGTTGTACCCTTCCCAACAGTACTTTCTACTCGAATAGCACCACCCATTAAATTAACGATTTTTTCGCTAATAATTAAGCCCAAACCTGTACCACCGTATCTTCTTGTAGTTGACGAATCTACTTGTGAGAAAGGTTTGAAAAGTCTGTCTAATTTATCTGGTGGAATACCAATCCCAGAATCTTTGACTTCAAAACCTAATACAATTTCATCATTATCATTACTTTCATCCAAAAAGACTCTCACAAAAACTTCGCCTTCGTGAGTAAATTTTATCGCATTGCCAATAAGATTTAATAAAACCTGACGTAAACGAAGATTATCACCAATAATTTGAGCAGGCACATTCCATTCTATCAAGTAAAGTAAATCCAAATTCATACTTGCTACTTTGGCAGCAAAAACATCCAATACTTCTTCTATACAATTTCTAAGGTTAAAATCATGCAAATCAAGCTCCATCTTGCCTGATTCAATTTTAGAAAAATCTAAAATGTCATTAATAACCGTTAGCAAACCTTCACCACAAGCATGAATAGTATCAGAGTAACTTTTTTGTTCTTCGTTCAAAGGTGTTTCCTCTAATAACGACGCCATACCAATAATACCGTTTAGCGGCGTTCTGATTTCATGGCTCATCGTTGCCAGAAAAACACTTTTAGCTTTATTTGCTCTTTCTGCTTCTTCTCTGGCCTTATGTTCTTCTTCTGTAGATTCTAACAATTGGGCTGTACGTAATTCAACTTCTCTTTCAAGCTTCAAATTCTGAGCTTTTATTAGGTTTATTCTGTACTTATAAAAATACGTTGCCAAGCTAATTATCAACAAAATAACGAGTGTTCTAAACCACCATGTAGCCCAATAAGGCGGTAGAATTTCGATACTTATTGCACTTCCTTCTTCGTTCCAAAGTCCATCATTGTTTGACGCTTTTACTCTAAAAATGTATTTCCCAGGGTCAAGATTAGTGTATGATGCTCTATGACGATTACCAATATAATTCCAGTCTTTATCAAAACCCTCAAGTTTATACGCATAACCATTTTTTTGAGGCAGAATATAATTTAAGGCTGTAAATTCAAATGAAAAGAAAGATTGTTTGTAATCCAGTACAATTTCATCAGTATAATTAATATGATTTAAAAGTGGAGAATCTTTTTCTCCGGGAATAATCGATTTATTAAATATCTGGAAATCAGTAACAAACACTGGCGGAATAATGGTATTGTACTGAATACTATCAGGATAAAAAGAGTTCACGCCATTGGGTCCACCAAAATACATTTCACCATCCTTCGTTTGGCAAGCAGCCCTAGGTTTAAACTCATTTCCTTGCAAACCATCTGAAGTACTAAAGTTCTTGAAAGTACTCGTTGCAGGATTATATCTGGCGATGCCTTTATTGGTACTTATCCAAAAATTGCCTTTTTTGTCCTTCAAAATCGCATTCACAAAATCATTAGGCAAACCATTGTTTTCAGTAAATGTTTGAAAGGTTTTAGTCTTCAAATTCATCAAACATAAGCCATCGGTTGTTCCAATCCACAAAAAACCTTCTTTGGCTTTTACAATTGTTTGAATATTATTATTGCACAAACTGTTAGGATTGTTGGCATTAGCTCTAAAATGAGTAAATGTTTTAGTTTTTTTGTTAAAAAGATCAAGCCCGTCTTCAGTTCCTACCCAAAGTTCATCACTACCGTTTTCATACAGTGCTTTTACATAATTACTGCATACGCTTTTAGGATTCTGAGGGTCGTGCAAATAGTTCGTAAATTGCTTATTTTTAATATCATAATAGCCCAATCCGCCTGTCCAAGTACCTAACCAAAGATTATTATCTTGACTTTTCAACATGCCAAAAATACTGTTTGAAGAAACAGTGTTTTTATCTTTTGGATTAGGCAAATGATGAATAAATTCTTTCGTTTTGGTATTGAATAAATCGAAGCCGCCAATAAAAAAACCCAATGCCAACCAATCTTTATCTACTTCTACAACAGATAATACAAAATTAGAACCAATGCTATTTTTGTTAGTTGGATTCTTTTTATAAGCCGTAAAAATATTGGTCTTTTTATCAAGTACGTTCAAACCGCCACCATCTGTACCAAACCAAATTTTATTATCTCCATGTTCTAAAACACTTAGTACACTACTATTATTCAATCCATTTTTATCGACTGTCTGTTTTAACATATCAAATTTGTTACCATATCTTGGTAAGAAATTAATGCCGCCCGAATAAGTACCAATCCAAATATTTCCAGTTCTGTCTTGATAAATGCAATAAACAGAATTATTGCTTAAACTATTAGGGTCATTAATATCAAAAACGATAGTTTTAAATTTGTCTGTTTTCGGATTATAAATACTGATTCCTCCGTTTTCAGTGCCAATCCATAAATTACCACTTTTATCTTCCATAAAAGAGAGAATATCATCATACGATAAACTTTCTGGATTATTTACGTTATGTCTATAAGTTTTGAACGTATTATCTTGTGGATTGTACTTTGAAATTCCTCCTGCTAAAGTACCTATCCAAAGATTATGTTTACTATCAAAAAAAATGGTATTTATCCAATCAGCACCAATCGTTTTTGGGTTATTTACATCATGAAAATAATGTGTAAATAACTTACGCTCTGGATTATACTTATTCAATCCTTCTTTTGTACCTATCCAAATATTTCCTGTTTGGTCTTCACCAATAGAATAAATAAAATCGCTACTAAGACTGTTTTTATTGTTTTTTTGATGTTTAATGATGGTAAAAGAGCCTTTATCGGCATCTATTAAGTACAAGCCTGTTGTTGTTCCTAGCCATATTCTTTTCTTACTATCTTCAAAAATATCTCGAACGGTGATATGATATTCCTCTTTAAAGAAGTGTTCAAAAATACCTTTTTCTCTATTGAATTTATCTAAGCCTACAGTTGTAGCAACCCACAGATTTCCAGCATGATCTTCCAGAAGGTCATAGATATAATTATCGCTAAGGCTTTTTTTATCTCCTCTAGTGTGCTTATAAATAGTAAACTTAGCGCCATCATACTTATTTAGTCCTTCGTCAGTTGCAAACCACATAAAGCCTTTTCTTCCCATTAACATGGCACTCACATGACTTTGTGAAAGACCATCTTCAGTAGAAATACGCTTGAATACTGGCTTAAATTCTTGCGAAAAAAGTAATGTATGATGAAGTAGTATAAAAATGAATAAAAATATATGTTTATATCTCATTGTTAACAAAATAAACTTTAAGTTTTAAATTCTAACATCAACTAGCGAATCCCTAAATTGTATTATCTATTGGAAAAATAGCAAAAATTTTACCAAAAATGTCATTTTGTCAAAATATAATATAAAGCTTGCTTTGGATAGAATAAAAAATATGTTTTTTAATGTTGAAAAGTCCTGTTTTTCGATTGTTAATATTTTTTATCAATGTGTAAAAATTGAGCCTTTTCTGTTGAAGTATCCACATTGAAGGCTATTCTTCATTTAAAAACATCTCGTATAGAGTTTATTCTACATAAATATTTCAAACACATTGGTTTTAAAATGCTATCATGACTTAACTTTTAAATTTGTCAAATCCTTATTAATTCTAGTAAAAATGAGTTCGAAATAGCATATTTCAATAGAAAATTATTAGCCTAATATAAAGTATATCTCCTAAAATTGTGGCTAATATTTAGCTACTTCTTACTAATTCCCGCCAAGACTTGCTCAAGAAATATTTTCACCTTTGTATCGACGATAATCATTTTAAAAATCCCAATTTTATGAAAAGGTCTTGCGCTTTTACGCTGCTAATTCTTTTGCTTTGCAACGCTACTTTATTTGCACAATCATACATTCCTGAAAAAGCTGATAATCGTTTTCAGGTAAAACCTGTGATTGATTTGAAGGCTTTTGCTTTTAATTTAAAAGATGTGAAGCTTTTAGAGGGTAGTCCTTTTAAAAATGCGATGGATAAAGATGCTGCTTATTTATTGTCGGTAGAACCTAATCGTTTACTTCATCGCTTTTATAAAAATGCAAATTTACCCTCCAAAGGAGATGTTTATGGAGGTTGGGAAAGTGAAGGACTTTCGGGACATACTTTAGGGCATTACCTTTCGGCTTGTGCGATGATGTACGTTTCTACAGGAAATATTGAATTCAAAAATCGTACAGATTATATCGTTGCTGAACTTGGAAAATGCCAAAAAGCTAGAAAAACTGGCTATGTTGGGGCAATTCCTAAAGAAGATACTTTGTTTGCAAAAGTGGCTCGTGGAGAAATAAAATCTGGTGGTTTTGATTTGAATGGAGGCTGGAGTCCTTGGTACACTGTTCATAAAGTAATGGCGGGTTTGGTTGATGCTTACTTATATTGCGATAATCAAGAAGCATTGAAAATCGTTGTTGGAATGGCAGATTGGACAGCCAATACAGTAAATCCACTTTCGCCAGAATTATTACAAAAAATGTTAAAATGCGAGTACGGAGGCATGAATGATGTATTGGCAAATATTTATGCAATCACTGGAAATAAGAAATATTTAGATTTGTCATACAAATTCTACGATGATTTTGTAATGGTTCCGCTTTCGAAAAAAATTGACCCGATGGCTGGAAAACATTCAAATACCAACGTTCCAAAAGCTATTGGGAGTGCTCGTCAATTTGAATTAACAGGCAATGAATCTGATAAAACCATCGCTTCTTTCTTTTGGGATATTATGGTGCATAACCACAGTTATGTGATTGGCGGAAACAGTAATTATGAATATTGTACCGAGCCACACAAATTGAACGACCATCTCAGCGACAATACTTGCGAAACTTGCAATACTTATAATATGCTAAAACTGACAAGACATTTGTTTACTTGGCAACCCAACAGTCAGCTTGGTGATTATTACGAAAGAGCTTTGTACAATCACATCTTGGCATCTCAGAATCCAGAAAGTGGAATGATGTGCTATTTTGTACCTTTAAGAATGGGGACTAAAAAAGAATTTAGTGAGCCTTTCAATACTTTTACTTGCTGTGTTGGAAGTGGTATGGAAAACCACGCTAAATACACAGAAAGCATTTATTATGAAGGGGCAGATGGAAGTTTGTTCGTGAATTTATTCATCCCTTCGGTACTTAATTGGCAAGAAAAAGGCATCACCATTATGCAAAATACTTCGTATCCAAACAGTGAAAGTACTTCGTTGACTATCCAAACTAAAAAGGCTAAAGCTTTTGCTTTGCGTTTGCGCTCACCTTGGTGGGCAAGTAAAGGAGTACAAATTTCAGTAAATGGTAAACTTCAAAAAATTGAAAAAGACGAAACAGGCTATTTAGTAATCAACAGAACTTGGAAAAATAATGATAAAATAGCAATTACTTTTCCGATGTCCCTTTATACAGAAAGTATGCCTGATAATGCCAATCGCATTGCTTTTTTATATGGTCCATTGGTTTTGGCGGGACAATTAGGGAAAGATTTACCAGACCCAATTTATGGAACTCCAGTATTGTTGACTGACGAAACTCCAGTATTGTTGACTGACGATAAAAATATTAATAATTGGTTGAAACCTGTGCCTAATCAGCCTTTGACTTTTAAAATGGAACAAACTGGAAAACCTTTTGACGCTACATTGATTCCGTTCTACCAAACTTATCAGCAACATTACAGTGTTTATTGGGATTTTTTCACCAATACAGATTGGCAAAACCGCCAAGCGGAGTATGAAGCAGAGAAAAAACGTCAGCAAAAAATTGAAGAAATGACGATTGATAATTTCAGAATCGGAGAAATGCAACCTGA
The DNA here is from genome assembly GCF_040543805.1 of Arcicella rosea. Lineage (NCBI taxonomy): Bacteria > Pseudomonadati > Bacteroidota > Cytophagia > Cytophagales > Flectobacillaceae > Arcicella > Arcicella rosea. The sequence goes on along the minus strand of NZ_JBEUMS010000002.1, from coordinate 199,351 downwards.
ACGTGACCATCAACTAAAAGCCAGCGAACAATCTTACACAGACATCGCTTTAGGCAGAACTGGAAGAGAAGTAAGGGCAGGTGGATTTTTCTCTTTCCAAATGAAAGTAAATCCAAGTATCGAAAACAGCTTGTTATTAACATATTTAGGCGACGACAAAGGAAGACTTTTTGACATTATAATCGACGGAACAAAAATTGCTACTCAAGAATTAAAAGGCGGAACAACGGGGAAATTCTTTGATATAGTTTATCCAATTCCAGCGGAAATTCTTCAAGGAAAAAGTACTATCGAAGTAAAAATATTAGCCAATGCAGGCAGAACTGCTGGAAGAGTATTTGGTTGTAGAATTATCAAAGTTGAGAAGTAATTTTGAGAGAAAATAATAAGATTTTTATACTATTAAAACCGTAGCGAAAATCCCTTGCGGTTGCCAAATTCCAAAGAATTAAGGAAAGGCAACTGCAAGGGATTTTTGCTACAAGTTTGTTGGTGGAATTTTGAACAAAAATTTATATCTTTCTAAAAAACTAGCATAAAAAAACTGTACCCATTTCTTCAATACATTAGAACTGAGTACAGTTTTTATTAAATTCTTATCTCTACAAATACTTAACAGCTTTGATAACTTTGATGCCATTTAACATTGGTAATGTCCTAACATTTTCAGAAGGAATAATCCCTCTTTTTATCCAATTTGACACCACATTGGTACTGGCTACTTGAAAACGTTTGGCATATTCCTTAATAGTAATCCATTCATTAAGGTCTATTATAAATTCAGGGGTAGAAATGTAATTTTTACTTTGTTCAATCAGTTCATTGGCTTCCATAGACATCATTTTAGCTTTAGCTTTTATAACACCTTTTATAACCTCTTGTTCAGATTGATTTGCCGTATTAAAATATTCTTTCAATTCTTTTGAGCTTTGGTCAATTGAAATTTCATCTTTAGCAGATAAAAAATCTGTAATAATTGTCTCTAATTTCATAATCTGTTTGGAAGGCATTTATTCTCCTTCATTTTTTAGTTGTTCCTCTAAATCTTTAATTTCAGCATCTAGCTTGTTCAAAGTATCAAGCAATTCATTAATCGTTTCTTCGTCAGCAATATCTTTTAAATTTGTCAGCATCGTTTTTGTAGAGGCTCTCATCATCCTAAGATGGATAAGTATCTGTTTTTTCATCTTACATCATGCTTTTTAGGGTGTTTCTTGATACAAAGAAAACACTTGTTACGCTATGTAACAAATATTTATTCAGAATATTTTAATTTTATACTATTGACACAATAACTATTAACCTCAATTACAACCATTCTCTTTTTAATAGGTTAATATCAATCTATAATTGATTAAAAATGGTAATTTATGCACACTGTTTTTAAGCTAATTTTGATTAAAAATAAAGATAATTATGGCTATTAATTGGAAAGGAGTATTCCCTGCGGTTACTACAAAATTTAATGAGAAAGATGAGCTTGATTTCGAGCTTTTTGATAAGAACTTACAATTTCAGTTAGAATCGGGTGTTCACGGAATTATTTTGGGTGGAACTTTAGGGGAATCCAGCGTATTGAGTCTGGAAGAAAAAGGTGCTTTGGTAAAATTCACTGTAGAAAAAGTGGCTGGTAAAGTACCCGTAATTTTGAATATTGCAGAAGGAGCTACTAAAGATGCTATTGAGTTAGCTCGTTTAGCAGAAGAATGGGGCGCAGAAGGCTTAATGATGTTGCCTCCTATGCGTTATAAAACCGACCACCGTGAAACGGTAGAGTACTTCAAAGCAGTGGCGAATTCAACGAAATTGCCAATTATGATTTACAACAATCCTGTAGATTATAAAATTGAAGTAACTTTAGCAATGTTCTCTGAATTAGTTGTTTGCGAGAATATTCAAGCCGTAAAAGAATCTACTCGTGATTTGACCAACGTTACTCGTATGAGAAACTTATTTGGAGACCGTTACAGTATTCTTTGTGGAGTTGATACCATTGCGATGGAACAATTGGTAATGGGTGCAGATGGTTGGGTTGCAGGTTTAGTATGTGCTTTCCCAGAAGAAACGGTTGCGATTTATACATTGGTAAAAGCTGGTAGATTGGCTGAAGCGAGAAGTATTTATCGTTGGTTTATCCCTTTGTTGGAATTGGATATTCATCCAAAATTGGTGCAATACATCAAATTGGCAGAAGCACAAGTTGGTTTAGGAAGCGAGGCTGTAAGACCGCCAAGACTTACTTTAATTGGTGAAGAAAGAGAAGCAATTTTGAATATTATCAATACTGGAATTGCAACAAGACCAACTTTACCAGATTATAAATCAATTGTGATTGACTAGATTATATTGCGTTGAGTATTTTTAAATTAGAATTCTTAAACCAAATCATATATATAATTTATTGTAACATCGCTAGAGCCCTTCACTGGGTTCTAGAATGTTTTCCCGATTAATTCTCCATAAGTTATTTAAAGACGTAACCTTCATCAACAAACTTTAATGCTTATGGCACACAATCTTTAGTATTTCGATTACTTAACCATACAATTATTTTGAAAAAAACATTCTTTTGCATTGATGCGCATACTTGTGGAAACCCTGTCAGATTAGTAGCAGGCGGCGGACCAACACTCATTGGAGAAAACATGAGTGAAAAAAGACAGCACTTTTTAAAAGAATATGATTGGATCAGACAAGGGCTAATGTTTGAACCACGTGGACATGATATGATGAGTGGGAGCATTTTGTTCCCACCTCATTCTCCTGAAAATGATGTTGCAGTACTCTTTATTGAAACAAGTGGCTGTTTACCCATGTGCGGACATGGCACCATCGGTACTATCACAATTGCTGTTGAAGAAGGATTAATTATCCCCAAAACGCCTGGCATTATCAGAATGGAAGCGCCAGCAGGTTTGGTGATGATTGAATATAAACAAGAAGGCAAAAAAGTAAAAAGTGTAAAACTGACTAACGTTGCTTCTTTTTTAGCTGCTGAAAATATTACTGTTGAATGTCCAGATTTAGGAACATTAACAGTTGATGTTTCTTACGGAGGTAATTTTTATGCAATTGTTGATGTTCAAGAAAACTTCAAAGGTTTACAACACTACACTGCCGACCAATTAATTAGTTGGAGTAGAGTAATGCGTAAACGCATCAACGAACAATATACTTTTGTTCATCCAGACAACGAAACCATTAACGGTTGTTCTCATATTTTGTGGACTGGCGATGTACTTGACCCAAGCTCAACCGCTAGAAATGCAGTATTTTATGGCGATAAAGCCATAGACCGTTCGCCTTGTGGCACTGGTACTTCCGCAAGAATGGCGCAATGGTATGCCAAAGGCAAGCTGAAAATGGGCAATAATTTTGTACACGAAAGTATTATCGGTTCAAAATTCATTGGTCGTATTGAAGAGGAAACTACAGTGGGTGGCAAGCCAGCCATCAGACCAAGTATTGAAGGGTGGGCTAGAATTTACGGCTATAATACTATTAATATAGACGACGAAGACGACCCTTATGCTTTTGGTTTTCAAGTTTTGTAAGCAATCAATTCATCAACAAACCATAACAATATGAATCCTGAAAACCCTGTAGCATTATCTTCTGAACAAAGTTCAAGTACGTTTAAACGTTCACTCGGTTTATTAGATGCCACCATGATTGTTGCGGGTTCGATGATTGGCTCAGGTATTTTTATTGTAAGTGCCGATATTACTCGTAACGTCGGTTCAGCGGGTTGGTTACTCGTTATTTGGTTGATTACTGGATTATTAACCCTAACTGCTGCCGTAAGTTATGGCGAATTGAGCGCCATGTTTCCCAAAGCTGGCGGACAATATATTTATTTAAAAGAAGCCTTCAACCCACTTGTAGGCTTTTTATATGGTTGGAGTTTCTTTGCCGTCATTCAAACGGGTTCAATTGCAGCTGTTGGTGTGGCTTTTAGTAAATTTTCAGCCTATATTTTCCCTTTTCTCAGCGAAAAAAACATCTTATTGAATGTCGGATTGTTTAAAATTTCTGCTGCTCAACTTACTTCTATTTTAATGGTTTCTTTCCTGACGTATATCAATACTCGTGGTGTGAAAGAAGGAAAAACCATTCAAACAGTACTGACGCTTATTAAAATTATCGCATTATTCGGACTGATAATTTTTGGATTTACCTTAGCAGCCAAAAAAGAAATTTGGGAAGCAAACTGGAAAACAGGTTTTTCATTTTTTCAATTTGACGGAATTTCATCCTTCCCATACTCCAATATGGCATTTATGGGAGCGATTGCCGCCAGTATGGTTGGAAGTTTATTCAGTAGTGATTCTTGGAATAATGTTACTTTTATCGCTGGAGAAATCAAAAGACCAGAACGCAATATTGGTTTAAGTTTATTTTTAGGAACACTTATCGTTACGGCAACATACTTTCTTTGTAACGTAATGTATTTAAGTGTTTTATCTTTACAAGAAATTGCCACTGCCGAAAATGACCGTGTTGGAATGGTTGCTTCACAACATATTTTTGGAGAAATTGGCACGATCGTTATTGCCGTATTTTTGATGATTTCTACTTTTGGTTGTGATAATGGCTTGATTTTATCGGGTGCTAGAGTGTATTATAGCATGGCAAAAGATGGACTTTTTTTCAAGCAAGTAGCGCAACTCAATAAAAATGGTGTTCCCGAAAAAGCCCTTTGGATTCAGTGTTTTTGGGCTTCAATACTTTGTTTGAGTGGTCGCTATGGAGAATTATTAGACTATGTAATTTTTGCCGTACTTATTTTCTATATCCTAACCATCATCGGTATTTTCAGATTACGCATTACTCGACCAGATTTACCTCGTCCTTACAAAGCTTTTGGTTATCCTATTTTGCCTCTTATTTACATCGTTTCTGCCTCTATTATTTGTATTTCATTATTAATTTACAAACCTTCATATACTTTACCAGGCTTGATAATTGTATTATTAGGTATTCCTGCATATTATCTTTTTCTCGGAAAGAAAAAGTAATACTTTTCATTTTTGCCATAAAACACTCAAAAATATGTCAGTACTATCTTTCAAAAAAAACATAGCAATCGTCGCTATTTCCTTATGTTGGGCAAATAGTATAAATGCGCAAAAAAACGATTATCCGATTCAACCTGTTACTTTCACGCAAGTACATTTTAAAGACAATTTTTGGTTACCAAAAATGAAAATTAATGCAGAAGTAACCATTCCATATACATTAAATCAATGTAAAATCACGGGAAGGATAGACAACTTTGCGAAAGCGGCAGGCAAAATGCCCGTTGAAAAAAGTACTACTTATACTTTTGACGATACAGATTTATACAAAGTAATTGAAGGTGCATCTTATAGTTTACAGACTAAAAAAGATGCTTCGCTTGAAAAATATTTAGATACGCTCATCAGTAATATCGGAGCAGCTCAAGAACCTGACGGCTATTTATATACTTTTAGAACCATGAACATTGCGAAACCGCATGAATGGATTGGTTCAAAACGTTGGGAAAAAGAAGAAGATTTAAGCCATGAATTATACAATGCTGGTCATTTGTATGAAGCTGCCGTAGCGCATTATCAAGCCACAGGGAAAAAGAATCTCTTGAATATTGCCATTAAAAATGCTGATTTATTAGTAAAGACTTTTGGTTGGGGAAAAGAAGAACGTTTTCCAGGTCATCAAATTGTAGAAACTGGTTTAACAAGATTGTACAGAGTAACAGGTAAAAAAGAGTACTTGTCGCTCGCAAAATTCTTTTTGGATTTAAGAGGGAAAGAAGGACATTTAAACCAAGAGTATAGTCAATCGCACAAAAAAGTAGTTGATCAGCACACAGCGGTTGGTCATGCAGTGCGTGCTACTTATATGTACACAGGTATGGCTGATGTGGCAGCTCTGACTGGCGATAAGCAATATTTAAGCGCCATAGATGATATTTGGAATGATGTTATTGATAAAAAGATTTATATCACAGGTGGAATCGGAGCAACTGGAAATGGCGAAGCTTTCGGCGCAGATTATGATTTACCCAACATGAGTGCATACGCTGAAACTTGTGCGGCTATTGCCAACGTGTATTGGAACAATAGGATGTTTTTGCTTCACGGAGATGCCAAATATATTGACGTTTTAGAACGCACACTTTATAATGGTTTACTTTCAGGCATTTCTCTGACAGGTGACAAATTCTTTTATCCAAATCCCCTTGCTTCAATGGGGCAACATCAACGCAGAACTTGGTACGACTGTGCTTGCTGTATTTCTAACATGACTCGCTTTTTACCTTCCGTTCCGGGTTATGCTTATGCACAAAATCAAAATGATTTATATATCAATTTATTTGTGGGTGGCGATGCCGATATTCAATTAACTAATACTAAAGTAGTCATTCACCAAGAAACGAATTATCCTTGGTCTGGTAAAGATGAGTTTACGATTAATCCTGCAAAAAAAGCAAATTTCAGTATTCATATTCGTATTCCGGGTTGGGCAATCAACCAACCAATTAAGGGCGATTTATATCAAGATAAAAGTAAAGCAAGTGATTTTACACTTTTGTTAAACGGAAAACCTGCAAAGTATTCTATCGAAAAGGGTTATGCTGTAATAAATCGTACTTGGACAAAAGGCGATAAACTGAGTTTAGATTTGCCAATGGACGTGAAAAAAATTGAAGCAAAAGACAGCGTAAAAGCGGATTTAAAAAGATTTGCTTTACAAAGAGGACCACTTGTTTATTGTTTGGAAGGAATCGATAATGCAGATTCTTCTGTTTTGAATCTTGTAGTTGATAAAAATGCTACAATAACTCCAAACTTTCAAGCCAGTTTATTGAATGGAATTATGACTTTAGAAATGGAAGGTTCTTCTACAAAAAGACAAGTTAACAGTAATGATTTAATTAAAACACAGCAAAAAGTAACAGCCATTCCATATTATACTTGGGCGAATCGTGGTTCTTCTGAAATGGAAGTTTGGATTCCTTTTGAAGCTTCAGCATCAAAACCAAAGCCAGCTCCGACCATTGCTAGTAAAAGTAAAGTATCAGCTTCAATTAAAAGTCCGATGATGTTAAAAGCATTGAACGACCAATATGATGCCGAAAATTCAATCGACAGAAGTGGTAATTTCTTCCACTGGTGGCCGAAGAAAAATTCTACGGAATTCATTCAGTATGATTTCGACCAAACTTATACTGTTTCGTCTTCTGATGTTTATTGGTTCGACGATAGTCCTTGGGGAGGTTGTTATTTACCAACTTCGTGGAGAATTTTATATCAAAAAGATGGCGAATGGATTCCTGTAAAAATGATTTCTCAAGACGCTATCGCTAAAGATAAATTCAATAACATTCAATTTGAACCAGTAAGTACAAAAGCATTGAAATTAGAAGTACAATTATCGAAAGACAATGCCGCTGGAATTCATGAGTGGAAGGTGAAGTAATTTAATCCAATCACAGAAATCATAGCTTATTATTCACAGATTAAACACGTGAATAATAAGCTATTTTTCTTTTTAGCACTTTCTCATAAATATTTTCATTCTTGTGTTTTCTTGTCCTAGTTCAAGAGAAATCAATATTCGAGCTGATAACTTTGTATCAACAAAAAAGAAAACAATTATGGAAAATAGAATAAATGGATTGCACCATATCACTGCTATTGCAGGAAATGCAAAGAGAAATTTTGATTTTTATACAAGAGTAATGGGATTGAAAATGATTAAAAAAACTGTCAATTTCGATGACCCAAATACATATCATTTCTATTATGGAAATGGAACAGGTGATCCAGGAACTGTACTTACTTTCTTCCCTTGGGGCGATGGAATTCCACAAGGACGCCGTGGTACTCGCCAAGCAACAGAAATTGGTTACGCTGTTCCAGAAGGAAGTCTTGAGTTTTGGCAAAAAAGATTTGAAGACAATAACGTTACTTATAATAAAGTAGCAGAAAAATTCGGAGAACAATATCTTACTTTCTTAGACCCAGATGGTTTAAAATTTGAATTGATTGTTCCTAAAAAAGCTGATACTCGCACTCCTTTTGAAACCAGTGAAGTAACAGCGAAACATGCTACTTTAGGTTTTCACAGTGTAACGATTACAAGTAACAACATTGAAGCTACCGCTAAAGTTTTAACAGATATTTTCGGTTATCGCTTACTAGAACAACATGTAAATCGTTATCGTTTTGTAACGGATGCGGTTGAACAAGCAGCTATTGTTGACTTAGTAGAAGTACCCGGCGAAGGAGTTGGACATGTGTCAAAAGGTTCTGTTCACCACGTAGCATTCAGAGTAAGTGACGACAATGTTTTGATGGAATTCCGTAAAAAAGTAATGAATGCTGGTTTACAAATCACCGAGAAAATCGATAGAAATTATTTCTATTCACTGTATTTCCGTGAACCGGGTGGAGTACTTTTTGAAATTGCGAGTGATAATCCTGGTTTCACTGTGGATGAATCTTTAGAAGAACTAGGCTTAAATTTAAAATTGCCAGCACAATACGAAAAGTATCGTGATAGTATCGAAAAAACACTTCCAAAACTGGATTAAGTATCCATTTAAAATTATGTATTTACATAGTAAACAAGTTTTAACCACAGGTATTTCCGTAGAGAAAGCTAAAAAAGCGATTGTGATGATTCATGGTCGTGGTGGTTCTTCTCAAGATATTGTTACTTTAAAAGAGCATTTGAATCTTAAAGAAATGGCAATTTTTGCTCCACAAGCTTCACAAAGAAGTTGGTATCCATACAGTTTTATGGCACCCGAAGTACAAAATCAGCCTGCTTTAGATTCTGCCTTGGGTGTAATAAATGATTTGGTACAAGATATTGAAAAGGCGGGTATTCCCGCCGATTCAATCTACTTCTTAGGTTTTTCACAAGGTGCTTGTCTTACCTTAGAATACCTTGCAAGAAATGCGAAAAAGTATGGAGGAGCAGTAGCTTTTACAGGGGGATTAATTGGAGAAACCTTGATTACAGAACGATATAAAGGTGATTTTGAAGGAACACCCATCTTGATTTCTACTGGAAATCCTGACCCGCATGTACCTTTAACAAGAGTTCAAGAAAGTATAAGTATCTTAAAAAGCTTTAATTCGAATGTTCATTCAGAAGTATTTAACGGGAAACAACATTCAATTTCTTTCGAGGAAATCAATTTAGCAAATCAATATATTTTCAAAGAAAATTAATTATCATATTCACAACATTAAACAACAACAATCATGTCAACTACCATTTGGGCAATCGACCCTTCACATTCAGAAGTACAGTTTAAAGTTAAACATTTAGTAATCACAACTGTAACAGGAAATTTCAAAGAATTCAGCGGAACTGTTGAAGCTGGAGACGACTTTGAAAATGCAAAAATATCATTCGAAGCAAAAGTAGATTCTATCAATACTAACAGCGAGCAACGTGACGGTCACTTGAAAAGTGCTGATTTTTTTGAAGTTGAAAAATATCCTACGCTTTCATTTTCTTCTACAAAATTTGTAAAAACAGACGATGAAGAATTTGAATTAGTCGGAGATTTAACAATTAAAGATGTTACAAAATCTGTAAAATTATCAGTAGAGTACGGTGGAACAGCAACAGACCCATGGGGAAATGTAAAAGCAGGTTTTGAGTTAACAGCAAAAATTAACCGTAAAGATTTTGGCTTAACTTGGAATGCACCAACAGAAGCAGGCGGTGTATTAGTAAGTGAAGAAGTAAAATTAATCGCTAATATTCAGTTAGTGAAACAAGCATAATATTAAAAATGGGATAATATTGATGAACATATTATCCCATTTTTTTATGAGAAATTGCCAATAAATTTGCAATTTGTTCAGCCGTTCTAGTTAGATTTTCAGTAGTATTTTCGATGGCATTTTTTAATTCGGTTGGTTCATTTCCTATCACAAAAACAGCATCAAAATGTGGTTTTAAAGCCTCTGCATCTTCTAAAGGTACTCTCCCTGACAAACCAATTACTGAAATATTCAAAGTTTTCGCTCTTTCAGCAACACCAAAAGGTCCTTTCCCTTGAAGTGTTTGTCTATCAAGGCTTCCTTCTCCAGTAATAACAATATCGTTTCTTTTCAATGCTTCGTCAAATCCAGTTAATGACAAAAAAGCGTCAATTCCATTTACTAATTTAGCATTCAATAAACCAGCTAAACCAGCCGAAACGCCGCCCGCAGCGCCACCAAATGCTAAATTGACAATACCTTTTTCAAATTGTCGATAAATCACTTCAGCAAAATTAATAAGTACTTTTTCAAGGAATTCAACATCAGTATTCGTCGCTCCTTTTTGTGGACCAAAAACTTTAGCTGAACCATTTTCGCCCAATAAAGGATTTTTTACATCTGATAAAATAACGATTTCACAATTAAGTATTCGTTTATCAAGATGAGTAATATCAATGCTGGTTAAATTGATTAAATCTTTAGGTAAACATGACAATTTTTCACCTTTTTGATTCAAAAATATTACTCCTAAAGCAGCTAAAATTCCGCATCCTCCATCAACAGTAGCAGAGCCTCCTACAGCTAATACAATTTTATTAACTCCTTGATTTAAAGCTGATTTAATCAACAATCCTGTACCAAAAGTTGAAGCTTCTAAAGGATTTAATTCTTCTTTTTTTAACAAACGAATGCCTGAAGCACTCGCCATTTCAATCACTGCTGTTTTCTTGTTATCTATCAAACCATAATTTGCTTGAATGGTTCGCATGAGCGGGTCAAACACTTCTTCCGAAATGACAATTCCTTCACAATGACTGATGATTAATTCTCCTGTTCCATCTCCACCATCTCCAATCGGAAAACATTCGCAAATACAATCTAAGTGACTTTGCTCAAAGCCATTTTGAATGGCTTTTGAAGCTTCCTTAGCATTCAAACTATGTTTAAAGGCATTGGGAGCAATCAATATTCTCATGAATTCACAACGTTTTTAGGAGTTCCTGATTGATAAGCCGAGATGTTTTCAAGCGCTATCGCTAATAATCTAGTTCTTGCTTCTTTCGTAGCCCAAGCGATGTGTGGAGTAATAATACAATTTTGTGCTATAAATAATGGATTATTTTTTTGAGGTGGTTCTACAGAAAGTACGTCGATACCAGCGCCTGCTATAGTATTATTGTTAAGAGCCTCTGCCAAATCTTCATCAACGATAATTGGTCCACGAGAAGTATTAATTAAAAAGGCTGAACTTTTCATTTTTTGTAAATTCTCCCGATTCATCAAACCTTGCGTTTCAGCAGTAAGCGGACAATGAATACTTACAAAATCTGATTCATTCAACAAAGTACTTATGCTCTCCCAATGAAAATTTTTACGATGAGATTGGTCCGTTGGTCGGCGACTATTAGCAATCACTTTCATTCCAAATGCCGTAGCAACATCAGCTACTTTTTGCCCAATAGTTCCAAAACCTATGATTCCAATTGTTTTTCCTGCTAATTCTATTAATGGGAAATCCCAAAAACAAAAATCTTTTGAATTTGCCCATTTCCCATCACGAACTGCATCGCTGTGTTTTTGAACGTGCAAAGTAAGTTCTAATATCAATGCAAAGGTTAATTGCACCACTGAATCTGTACTATAAGCTGGCACGTTACTTACAAAAATTCCTTGATTTTTAGCGGCTTCAATGTCAACTATGTTGTAGCCTGTAGCAAGGACTCCAATGTATTTTAAAGATTTTAATTGAGAAATAACCTCTGCCCTTAATGGTGTTTTATTCGTGAGTAATATTTCTGCATCCAAAGAACGCTCCAAAATTTCTTCTAGAGAAGTTCTATCATAAATCACCACATCGCCTAAAGCGTGTAAAGCATCCCAAGTTAAATCTCCGGGATTCAAAGTAAATCCATCTAAAACTACTATTTTCATCTTGCTTTGTTAATAATTCATAATTATCACAAAGCTAATTAATTTACCAATTGTAATACAATGAAAGATTGCCAACACTGTGGCGATAGAGTCCTTTTTTATAAGCACTTGCTACTTTTTGGGTATATGAAATCCCAAAATTCCCTTTTGTAATCACTGCTCCATACGAAACTTCGGCGAACCAATTTCTTATATCATTCTCAAATACAGCCGTTTGTGAGTTTTTCAACTCTCCATTCATTAACTTATTGGTTACGATAAATGAAGCTTCTGGTTTAAAGATAAAATAGGCTTGAAATTTCTTAAATCGTTTAGATTTACTTCCATATTGATTCAAAAACCCTTGAAAATACGGACTAAATTTCCCGATTCTAACCATCGGAAATACTGTCAATGAATTCAGCATATTGCCAACAGTCGCCCTTCCTCCTACCATTACTTCAACAAATTTGTGATAATGAAATAGCTCTTTTTCAGCAGTAAAATTGACATTGAAAATTACAGTATTGGCTAATTGATTATCCCATCCTCTTGGAGTTCTATCATTAATTAGTTTATGTGCAAATATTTGAGTTCGTTTTGCCAATGCAGCTGGACCTCTCACTCCCGCAATCACCTCTGTCTGAAAATCATATTTCTTTACAGGATTATAAGAATACAAAGTATGCGAAACGTATAATGAACCTGCAAAAGGATAATCATCTGGCTGAAACTCTGTTTTTGTAATGTCTCTCGGAGTTACCATTAGTTGAGTCAATCCCCAGCCAAAAACATTTACTGTACTATCGCCTGCTTTCGGTAATAATTTATCTACAAAAAATTTCGATTCATGTTTTTTGGTATAGAATAAATCGAATCTAGTTCCATTACTATAAGCCTCGTCTGTTCCGATTCCACGAATGTTAAAAAAATCGTTGTCTTCATATAACCTAAACAGAAATCTTGGTTCTGATTTTTGGGCAATTAAAGTATTGGTAAAAATAAAAATGATACTTAAAATTTGGATAGCTTTTCTCATGACGATTAAAATTTGAATATTACTCTTGACATTTCAAATTTGGGAAATGTACTACATCTAAACATTGTCATAGAACAAGAAATAATATTCTCAGTAAAGGATTATAAATACAATAATCCATTTTGAAAAAATAAAATTCATTTAGTTAAAAAAAAGTGAAAAATCAACACTCAAAAAATAAAATCTGGGTTTTAGCACTTTTGTTTAAAATCTAATATGACCCTCTAAGATTTTAAACAAAACTTATTATCTTTGCTTAAACTTGAAAAAGTATCCGGCTATTTTGGTTTTTATCAACGTGACATATTCAGAGAAAATATTCTTCGTGAAAATTCAAACCAAAGCCGACGAGAATCCAACATTTCATATCAATATTCATTCAGAAAGTGAATATTAAAATCTCAGCAAATTGAAATTTTGATTTTTCGATAATTTTCGTCTGATAATCAAATATTTAAGCAACAATTCCTAGATTCAGAAAAATAAAATGCTATGAAAAAATATGTCAGTTATTTAAGAGTTTCTACAAAAGGGCAGGAGCGTTCTGGTTTGGGTTTAGAAGCCCAGCGAGCCATCATTGAACATTATGCAAAAATTGATGAAGCCGAAATTGAGCATGAATTTATTGAAGCCATCAGCGGAAAAGATATTGAAAATCGTCCGAAATTGATGGAAGCTATAAAATTGTGTAATGAAAATAAATATACATTTATCGTAGCAAAATTAGATCGTTTAAGTCGTGATATTGAACATATTTTCAAATTGAAGAAATTACTGGGTGATAATTTTAAAAGCTGCGATTTGCCTGATACTGATACAGTTACGCTTGGAATTTATGCGATTTTCGCCCAAAGAGAAAGAGAAATTATCAGTATCAGAACAAAAGTCGCTTTAGAAGCCAAGAAAAAAAGAGGAGAGAAAATGGGCAATCCACAGTATTTTACGCAAGAAACTCGTGAGCTTGGTGGAAAAATGCAAAGAGAAAAAGCCATTAAAAATATCAATAATAAAATGGCAAGTGGGATGATTGCCAGATATAATCGTGATGAATATACTTTGGAAAGTATCGCCCAAGAACTCAATAATTTTGGTTTTAGAACCGTTAAAGGTAAACTGTTTAACCGTTCAACGGTTTGGTATTTGATAAAAAGGCAAAAAGAGATAAATCTTGCTTAAACAATGACTTTTATTAAGTTAAATTTAAGAAAGGCTTCTTACCTTTGATAATTATTATTTTTTATTATTTAGACAATAGATATTGTGAGTATAGTCAGCAAACTTTTGAGTATTATCCAAGAAAACACTTCAGAAAAAGAACAAAATTGGATTTCAAGTAAAACTTCAGGCGATAGCAAAAATATTTTAACTGCCTTTGTAGCCGCACCAAGATTTGTATCGAAAAAAACAGTACAAGTAAGTTTTGATGAAGAAGATATCCTTCACGAATGGACACTGGATAGACTGACACGAGTTTACTTGTTATTGTCAATTCCGCAAGATGTTGAAGAAACGTATCTCAAAAATATCAACGCACTTTTTGATACTGCCGAAATCAACGAAGCTGTAGCACTTTATTCTGCTTTACCTTATTTGGCTTTCCAAGATAAATGGGTTTATAGAGCGACAGAAGCAGTTCGCTCGAATATTGGTTTAATTTTCGATGCTTTGGCGTTTAGAAATACTTTTCCTGCTACTTATTTTACCGAAGCAGAATGGAATCAATTGGTGTTAAAATGTATTTTTAATGCTAAACCGATTCATTTAATTCAAGGTTTAGCAGAAAAAGCAAATCAAAAATTAGCCGATACGCTTTCCGATTTTGCTCATGAACGTTGGGCGGCTGGTCGTTCTGTCCCTGCACAAGTTTGGCGATTAGTAACTAATTTTTTGAATGAAGAAATCTTGAAAGATATTGAAAAATTGTTGCAAACTGATAATTCTGATAATCAAATTGCTGCCATTTTAGTATGTAGAGAAAGTACTTTTGAACCAGCTAAAGCATTGTTAAACAAATATGTTTCTATGATCAATGAACTGGGAGAAGACAATATTACTTGGGAAAAATTAGAAAAATAGTTGATTTCTTTACTTTTTTTCCGATAATAAAGGATATACAAATAAGCATTTTATCTGAAATTTAGACTTAATTCAAGAATGGTTTTGTGAGTAAAATCTTGAATTGAGCCATTAGCCACTAAAAAAATGTGTCAAAAACATAATGAAATAGCCAAAAATCCTTCTCATTTTGAAGGAACAGCCGAAGAATTGGCAACGGCAACGAATGTGCAAGTAAATTTTATGGATTATATCAAAGATATGAAATTTTTTGATCCACACATTCACATGACTTCACGCACAACAGACGATTATCAAGCTTTGGCTGATGCTGGTGTTGTGGCAATTATTGAACCTGCATTTTGGCTTGGTCAGCCACGTACTGGGCTTTCAACTTTCAAAGATTATTACAGTAGTTTGATTGGTTGGGAGCGTTTTCGCTCTTCGCAATTTGGTATTAAGCATTACTGTACTATTGGTTTGAACTCTCGTGAAGCCAATAACGAAGCACTTGCGGAAGAAGTAATGGAAATTTTACCATTGTATTTATACAAAGAAGGCGTAGTTGGTGTTGGTGAAATTGGTTTTGACGACCAAACTGCTGCCGAAGAAAAGTATTATCGTTTACAATTAGAGTTAGCCAAAGAAGCTGGTTTGCCCGTACAAGTACACACTCCGCACCGTGACAAGAAAAAAGGAACGGAAAGAAGTATGGCAATTGCCCTTGAACATGGCATCGACCCACAAATGGTTATCATTGACCATAATAATGAAGAAACTGTAAAAAGTGTTTTAGACCAAGGTTTTTATGCAGCATTTACCATTTATCCATTTACCAAAATGGGAAATGAGCGTATGGTAGAAGTAGTAAAACAATACGGTTCTGAAAGAATTATGATTAATTCTGCTGCTGATTGGGGCATTAGCGACCCTTTGGCAATACCAAAAACTGCCGCTTTGATGAAAATTAAAGGAATTTCAGATCATGATATTCGTTTGGTTACTTATCAAAATGCGATTGATGCTTTTGCACAAAGCGGACAAATTAATGTGGAAGATTTTGAAAATCCACAAGAAATTGACCAAACTTTAAAATATAATGGCAATACGATTTTGAGAGGTGGACAACAGCCGAGAGTCGATAAAAATGCCTTAATCATTCGTTAGATTTTGAATATAAAAGCATACTTCCAACTGCTAAGACCTGCCAATATTGTAACATCCGTAGCGGATATTTTCGCAGGAATTTCTATCGCAGGTTTTACTTTTTCAACTGACATCGCCAGTATCAAAACAGTCATTTTACTTTCCATCGCCACTAAAGGTTTATATGGTGGTGGAATTGTATTTAATGATGTTTTTGATGCCGAATTAGATGCCATCGAACGACCCGAACGACCAATTCCAAGCGGAAAAGTGAGTAAAACAAATGCTACCTTATGGGGTAGCTTTTGGCTTTTAATGGGTATTGTAGCCGCTTTTTTCAACAGTACACAAAGCGGACTCATTGCCATTATTGTGGCTATTTTAGCCTTAGCCTATAATCGTTTCGGGAAACATCATGATATTTTAGGACCAATCAATATGGGACTTTGTCGGGGTGGAAACCTTATTTTGGGGATGTCAGCCGTGGCAACTGCTCCAGCTTCTTTGTGGTGGTTGGGCGTAATTCCGGTAATTTACATTGCTGCTATTACGATGGTAAGTCGTGGAGAAGTACATGGAGGTAGTCAAAAAACTTTATATTTTGCAGGATTTTTATACGCTTTTGTTAGCATTTCTCAGCTACTTTTCGCTTATCAATTAGGCTACTTTTTATTCGCTATTGGTTTTGTGTTATTGCATATTTATTTGATTTTCAAACCATTAATTACTGCTATTTCAAATCCAATCGGTCCGAATATTGGCAAAGCTGTAAAGGCTGGAGTGCTCTCGCTTATCGTAATGGATGCCGCTTGGGTAAGTGTTTCAGGAAACTGGATACTGGCTTTGTGTGTTTTAGCTTTATTACCTTTTTCAATGAAATTGGCGAAGATTTTCGCAGTTACTTAATTTAATAAATTCGATTTTTTACTCTTACAATAAATGTCTCAGATTCAGCAAAGCTTTCAGGTTCAGTTTTCGTATAATATTTTATTTATCGAAAATCTTTTCGCTCCTGAAAATACTACTTTAATTACTTTTTTAAACAATTTTGGCACCCATTACGGGGCGAACCAATTTCATAAGAAAATCTTATTTGTCATCGACGAAGGCGTTGCCGAACATCACCAATATCTACAAGAAGCTATCAAAAATTACTTCGCCAATCAAGAAGAAATTGAATTAGTAGCCGATATTTTAGTCTTACCGGGTGGAGAACAAGTAAAAAATGACGAAATATATTTAGCTCAAACTCTTCGTGCAATTGATACTTATGGTATCGACCGCCACTCTTTTGTGGCAGCGATTGGCGGTGGAGCTTTTTTAGATATGACTGGCTACGCTTCTGCGATTGCTCATCGTGGCGTAAAACACATTCGTATTCCTACGACAGTACTTTCTCAGAATGATTCAGGAGTTGGGGTGAAAAATGGTGTAAATTACTTCGGAAAAAAGAATTTCCTTGGCACTTTCGCTCCGCCAGTAGCCGTTTTTAATGACAGTACTTTCTTGAAAACTTTGAGCGATAGAGATTGGCGTTCGGGAATTTCGGAAGCTGTTAAAGTAGCCTTAATCAAGGATTTATCTTTTTTTGAATGGCTTGAAAACAAATCCGTTTTGTTGGCACATCGTGACGAAGAGTCGATGAATGAGCAAATTTTCCGTTGTGCAGAATTACACGTTCAACACATTTCAAGTGGAGATCCTTTTGAAAGTGGCTCTGCTCGTCCTTTAGATTTTGGTCACTGGGCGGCTCATAAATTAGAATATCTTACCAATTTTGAAATTCGTCACGGCGAAGCCGTTGCCATCGGTATCGCTTTAGATTGTGCTTATTCTTTCTTAAAAGGCATGATTTCGGAAGATGCTTTAGATAGAATTTTATTAGTTTTAGAAAATCTTGGTTTCGATTTGTATCATCCAGCTTTAGCCGAAAATGATAAAATCAATCTTTGGAAAGGCTTAAACGAATTCCGTGAACACTTGGGAGGACGCCTTACCATTACTTTATTAGAAGGACTTGGTAAAGGCATTGAAGTACACGAAATAGATTTTGAATTGGTAAAACAAGCCGTAGATTATCTCGAAAAACGCTCATAAATTATGAAAACTCCATTCGGACTTTTAACATATTGTAGTAATATTCATCCAGGAGAAGATTGGAAACATCATTTTTCAGTACTCCAAAGTAGCATTCCTGAAATTAAAAATTCAGTAAGTAAAGACGCTTCGATGGGAATTGGTTTGCGTTTGGCGAATCAAGCAAGTATAGATTTGTCGGAAACTGCTAATTTTGAAGCCTTTCAAAATTGGTTGTCAGCAAATGATTGCTACGTTTTTACGATGAATGGTTTTCCTTATGGCGGTTTTCATGATGTAGTTGTAAAAGACCAAGTACACGCACCCGACTGGACGACAGATGATAGAGTACAGTATTCCATCCGAATGTTCAAGCTTTTGGCGAAATTATTACCAGCCGATATGCAAGAAGGAGGAATTTCTACTTCGCCGCTTTCTTATCGTTTTTGGTGGAAAGTTGAAAGTGAAAATCCTTTAGAAACTCTTCATCATGCCACTACTTTAGCGACACAAAATATGCTTTTGGTGTTGGACGAATTAATCGCCATCAAACAAGCAACGGGTAAGGTTTTACATTTGGATATCGAACCAGAACCAGATGGAATTTTAGAAAATTCTACGGAATTTATTACTTGGTACGAAGATTATTTAAGACCAATTGCCATTGAATACTTTGCTAAAAAAGGGAATTCAACCGAAGAAACATTGGCGATTTTACATACACATATTCAGTTATGTTATGATGTTTGCCACTTTGCAGTAAGCTACGAAAAGCCAGAAGTTGTAGTAGAGAAATTAGCAAAAGCTAATATTGCAGTTGGCAAAATTCAGATTAGTTCTGCTATCAAAGTTGATTTTACAAATGATGCAGCAACTAAATTAAAAGCTATTGCTCAGTATGATGAAGCCAGTTATTTGCACCAAGTAATTGCCAGAAAAGCAGATGGAACTTTTGAAAAATATCAAGATTTAAACCTTGCCATTGAAGATTATCAAGTAGGAAAACACGAAGAATGGCGAGTACATTTTCACGTTCCTTTGTTTATAGAACAATACGGAGAACTTTCTTCGACACAATCTGACATTGTAGATACGATTGCGATTCATAAACAAAAGCCATTTACCAATCATTTAGAAATAGAAACTTATACTTGGGGCGTTTTACCGCCAGAAGTACAAGTACCACTGAATGAGTCAATCGCCCGTGAAGTTACTTGGGTGAAGGGATTGCTTTAGTGTTTAGCTATGAGCCTTGAGCAATTAGCTTTGAGCTTTTTTTAATTGCTTGTGATGAAGAATTACTGATGGCATGACTTGAAGTCATACCATCAGTAAACACAATAAATAAAACTCACAGCTCATTACTCGAAGCTCTCGGCTATAAAATTATTTAAAACAAAAAGCTCAAAGCTCACGGCTCAGAGCTTAAAGCTAATAGCTATATGAAAAAAACAGTAGTGATAGATGTCGTTGGTTTAAGCACGAGCGTCATCGGAGAATATACTCCATTCATCAAAAAATACCTTTCAGAACATCAGCTTACCCATATCAAACCCGTTTTTCCTGCCGTTACCACTACTTCACAAAGTTGTTATGTAACAGGAAAATTCCCTGATACTCATGGGATTGTAGGAAATGGCTGGTACGACCGTGAAGATAACGAACATAAATTTTGGAAGCAGTCGAACAAGATTGTGAAAGCAGAAAAAATTTGGGAAGCAGCTAAACGTAAAAACCCAAATTTTACTTGTTCTAAAATGTTTTGGTGGTATAATATGTACTCATCGGCAGATTATACCCTTACTCCGAGACCGCAATATCATGCCGATGGCGTAAAAGCTCCAGACTGTTATTCGCAACCAGCAGATTTACGTGATAAACTTCAAGCAGATTTAGGCACGTTTCCATTGTTTAGTTTCTGGGGACCTAATGCCAATATCAAATCCTCAAAATGGATTGCAGACGCTTCTGTTTGGGTGGATAAGGCTCATGACCCAACACTTACTTTGATTTATTTGCCTCATTTAGATTACTGTTTACAGAAATTTGGGGTCGATTTTTCTAAAATTCATAAAGAATTAGGCGAAGTAGATAAATTGGTTGAAGACTTGGTGAATCATTATAAAGCACAAGATACCAACATCATTATTTTATCTGAATATGGCATCAATACGGTTAATAATCCCATTCATATCAATAGAATTTTGCGTGAAAATGGATTGATTGCTGTACGAGTTGAACGTGATTATGAATTATTAGATGCAGGAATTTCAAAAGCTTTTGCCATTGCCGACCATCAAATTGCCCACATCTATATCAACGACCCAAGCGAAAAAGCAAGAGTAAAAAGTATTTTAGAAAATACCAAAGGCATTGCTTTAGTCTTGGATGAAGAAGGTAAAAAAGAACATCATCTCAACCACGAACGTTCTGGTGATTTAGTAGTTATGGCGGATGCAGATAGCTGGTTTACTTATTATTATTGGTTAGACGATGCCAAAGCTCCCGATTATGCTCGC
Source organism: Arcicella rosea (assembly GCF_040543805.1). Classification (NCBI taxonomy): domain Bacteria; kingdom Pseudomonadati; phylum Bacteroidota; class Cytophagia; order Cytophagales; family Flectobacillaceae; genus Arcicella; species Arcicella rosea. The sequence continues at coordinate 178,613 of NZ_JBEUMS010000002.1, read as the reverse complement.
TTGGTGGACATCCACAGAAAACCAGGTTATGACCCAGTTGAGATGTTTATGAATCCAGCTAATCCATTTATCAAGTTACGGGCAGCCTATAAATTAGCTCGTAAACTATTAGGATTCAGGTATTTAATGGACGTAATTCCTTTAGATGCTACCTTAGTAAAAGGCTCTCATGGAGGTATCAATATCGGTAAAGAATACTACCCAATACTAATTTCTGACCAGAAAATTGGTGACGGTGAAATTATCGCTACGGATGTTTATGATGTGATTTGGGAGGCTTTGTTCGGAGGAGAAGAATAAGAACGTTATAAACAGTTTCCAATTACGTCCGCAATGCAGACGTAATTGGAAGCCTTATTGAAAACCGTTAGTTGAAGTAATTTCGAAGATGTGACAAAGTCCATCCTTTAATAATATTTCCTCTGTTACTTATCAGAAATCGACATTAAGCCAAATTGAGATTAGTATTTGGCTCTATCTAATCAGTTAAACCTTTTCGGATAAAGTATTCGGCAAAACTCTGCCTCTAAACTCACTCGGTGAAAAACCTGTTTGTTTTTTGAAAAAACGTGTAAAATAAGCTGGGTCTTTGAAATCTAAGAAATAGGAAATTTCGGCAATGGTGTAGGAAGTGTTCAACAAGTATTTTTGGGCTTCGTTAATCATGTACTCGTGAATAATCTGTAAAGCAGATTTTTGGACTAAGGTTTGGCACACTCGATTGAGGTGTACAGCTGTGATATTCAGCTCTTTGGCGTATTCTGTTACGGATTTTGATTCGTGAAATGATTGCTTAATTTGCTTCTGAAATGATTGAAAATAATGTAATGTTCTATTATCTGATTTCGTAATTTGATGTTCTACGGCTACGCTCAAACGGTATAAGTGCATAAAAAGTAGCTGAAATAATGAAGCCATAAAAAGCTGTTTTTCAGGATTTTCGGCTATGAACTCTGTGGCTATTTGCTGTTTTAATTGCTTCAACGACTCAAATACTTCTAAGGATTCTTCAAATGTAAATTGCTTTAAACGACTGATTTCTAAAACAATATGCGGTGAATTTTTAAAAATACTTTCTACAAATGATTGCGAAAAAGTAAGTACATCGCCAACCATATTCGACTGAAATACAAAGCCATGCAAAGTATTAGGCGGAATCATCAAAATGGATGGTGTATTTAAAGCGATTTTGGTATTTTCAGAAATCAAAAGTCCTTCGCCTTCTGGAAATATAAAAATCTGATATAAATCTGTATGTAAGTGTTCGGTGATTTCCCAGTCATACAATTTACTTCGTACCTCAAGCTCTTCAATGTGAATATAATCTGCTAAAGAATCTGTTTGATTCTCTCCATACAATCCTCTAAAATTCACTAAGTCTTTTTTCATAAATGTTTAAAAAATACTATCATCAAGAGTATTTAAAGACAAAAATGTGATAAATGTTTGTTTTGTACAAGATATATATCATTTTTTACAATACTCGCCACATTAAAATAATCTATTTTTGTATATAATTAATACAAAATATGAGCGATATTATTTATAACCTTTTCGACAGAGAAGTACATCCACCTTATTTATCGCCTGACTATAAGTCAACGATTTTAAGAGCTCCAAGTAAGCCTTTGATTCCATTAAAGCAATCATTATCTGAATTGAGCGGACCAATTTTTGGTGATTTTAATTTAGGTGAATTTGACCATGATTTAACCAAAAATGCTATCGCCAATGGCGAGCCTTTGGGAGAGAGAATTGTGGTGCATGGTAAAGTAATGAATGAAAACGGGAAACCCATTCCAAATACTTTGATAGAAATTTGGCAGGCGAATGCAGCAGGGCGATATGTTCATAAAGTGGATCAACACGCCGCTCCGCTCGACCCGAACTTTATGGGTGCTGGTAGATGTATGACGGATGCCGAAGGGAATTATAAATTTTATACCATCAAACCGGGTGCATATCCTTGGGGAAATCATTTTAATGCTTGGCGGCCCAATCATATTCACTTTTCTTTGTTTGGGGCAAATATTACTAACCGTTTGGTAACACAGATGTATTTTCCCGGTGACCCACTTTTGCAATATGACCCAATTTTCTTGGGAGTACCTCCGAAAGGTCGTGAATTGTTGATTTCATCTTTTGATTTAAGTATCACTGAACCAAGTTTTGCTTTGGGCTACCGCTTTGATTTTGTTTTAAGAGGAAATAACGCAACGCCATTTGAGAAGCAGTAAGCTTTTTAGCCTTCAGCCTTCAGCTTTGAGCAATGAGCTATCAGCTTTACTTGTAGGTTCAAATATTGTATTAAAGGATTTTAAATAATTAGTGCTGACGAAAGTTTAAAGGCTATTTTGGTGGTAGGATTTCAGAAATAGAGTAAAATAACTTTATTTTCAGTAAATCCGAAATCCGATACCTGAAATCCGAAATCAATAATTCTTACAGTGCTAATTCAAAACTAATAATTATGTTACAGACTCCTTCTCAAACTGTTGGGCCGTATTTTGCTTATGGACTTTCGCCCGAACAGTATTTATATAATTTTAAAAGTTTGGTCGGAAACCTAATGGTAAATCCGATTGAAAATCCTGATAGTATTACCATCATCGGGAAGGTTTTGGATGGCGAAAATCAACCAATTCCTGATGCCATGATTGAATTATGGCAAATTGATGAAAATAATCAACGTTTCGGAAGATTTGGTACAGGTACAGACCCCGAAAGTCGCTTTATTTTTCATACCTTAAAACCTGAATCGGTTGCTGGGCAAGCTCCTTATTTAACAGTAATTGTTTTTATGCGTGGACAGTTAATTCATTCTTATACTCGTCTATATTTTTCGGACGAAATTACGCTGAATGAACAAGACGAAGTACTGAACACTGTACCAAGTGAAAGACGACATACGCTGATTGCTCAGAAAAAAGGTTCTGTGTATGAATTCAACATTTATATGCAAGGCGAAAACGAAACTGTCTTTTTTGAAATATGAGTCTATATTCCGAAGTATTTTATTCCGATGAAATCAACGAACTTTTTTCTGATGAAAAGAGTCTGAGCTATTTATTGCTTTTTGAATCAAGTTTGGCAAAAGCCCAAGTCGAACATGGTATCGTTCCAAATACTTCTGCAGGTATCATTGCGTCTTGTTCGCAAGCTGATTTGATAGATTTACAAGCTTTGAAAAAAGCGATACAGTTGGGCGGAAATGTTGCTATTCCTTTGGTAAAACAATTGACGCAATTGGTCAAAAACCAAGATGCAGAAGCTGCCAAATTTGTGCATTTCGGAGCTACAAGTCAAGATGTAGTTGATACGACTACGGTTTTACAAACCAAAGTATTTGTCGAATGGCTTGAAAATCAATTAAATACTTTACAAGAGGTACTTATTAAGCAGACGCAAGAACACCGCCAAACTCTGATGATTGGTAGAACGCTTTTGCAACAAGCCAAACCAATTACTTTCGGACTAAAAATGGCTTTGTGTCTGGAAAGTATTCAGCGTTCGGCAGAACGTATTCAATCGCTGAAAGGTGAATTATTGGTTTTACAATTGGCTGGTGCGGTAGGTTCTCAGAATCAAGCGATTAATCAAAAAGTAAAAGAAAGTTTAGCGAATATTTTAGGCTTAAAGGCTACTCATTCTTGGCATACACACCGAGATGCTTTTGTCCATTTTGCTGCTGTTTTGGGCGTTTTGGTAGGAAGTATCGGAAAAATTGCCAAAGATATTTCGCTGCTAATGCAAACCGAAGTAGGCGAAGTATTTGAAGGAGCTGGAGTGGGCAAAGGCGGTTCAAGTACGATGCCGCATAAACGTAACCCTGTTGCATCGGCTATTATTTTGGCAAATGCCCAAAGAGTACCGCATTTGGTGGCAACATTGATGACTGCGATGACTCAGGAGCATGAGCGTTCAGCTGGACTCTGGCATTCGGAATGGGAGGTTTTGAATGATTTAATGAAACTCACGGCTGGCACTGTTGAACGAAGTATTGGGCTTCTCAGCGGTTTAGAAGTAGATAAAAATCGAATGCTTCAAAACCTTGAATTGACACAGGGATTGATTTATGCAGAAAATGTTTCACTGGCTTTGGCTGAAAAAATTGGCAAAAGTGAAGCCCACGAATTAGTAGAAAAAGCCTGTAAAAAAGCAGTTGCTGAACAAAAACATTTGAAAAAGATTCTGGTAGAAAATCAGAACTATTTAACAGAACCTGAACTCCAACCACTCTTTCAAGCCGAAAATGCGATTGGATTGAGTTTGGAGATTATTGATAATATTTTGGGAAAGGCTGTAAGCTCTAAGCTTTAGGTAGTAGGCTTTAAGCAATATTTCATTAGGTATTATCAAATTTTTAGGTTTATCGCCTAAATCATAAAGTATGACTAAATTTTAAATAAAAGCCGAAAGCTCATAGCTGATGGCTCAAAGCTAAAATGAAAACTAACTATAAACTACAAGGAACGCCGAATAGTCCTGTGTTGATTTTTTCTAACTCTTTGGGTTCTGAAATGTTGATGTGGGATGAACTTGTGCCTTTTCTTTTACCATATTTTAGGGTTTTGCAATACGATACTCGTGGGCATGGAGGAAGTGAAATTACACCCGAACCTTACAGCATTGCTTTGTTGGGACAAGATGTTATTGATTTATTGGATGAATTAAAAATTGACGAAGCTTATTTCTGTGGACTTTCGATGGGTGGTTTGATTGGTCAATGGTTAGGAATTCATTATCCTAATCGCATCAAAAAGCTAATTGTAAGCAATACGGGTGCAAAAATCGGAAACGATGAACGCTGGAATGGCAGAATTGAAACCATCAAAACCAAGGGAATGCAAGCCATTGTGGACGATACGATGGAAAGATGGTTTACCGAAAGTTTCAGAAATAACAGTCCGCAAAGAGTAGCCGAAACCAAAGCTATGTTTTTACGGAGTGATATTTTAGGTTATTCAAATTGTTGTGCTGCCATTCGTGATGCTGATTTCAGAGAAAGTTTATCACAAGTATCGGTAGAAACTTTGGTGATTACGGGCGACGAAGACCCAGTAACAAATGTTGCTCAGGCTGAATTTATTGCTAAAAATATCCCGAATGCTCGCTTAAAAGTACTGCACGCTCGTCATTTAGCCAGTACAGAATTGCCCGAAGAATATGCCCAAGTATTGATCGAATTTATCGTTGGTGAAAGCACTTTTGAAAAAGGAATGCACGTGAGAAGAAGTGTTTTGGGCAATGCTCACGTTGACAGAGCCAACGGCAATATCAATGATTTTAATGCTGATTTTCAACAGTTTATTAGTAATTACGCTTGGGGTGAAATCTGGACTCGTCCGAATTTATCAAAGCATAGTCGTAGCTTAATTACGATTGCGATGTTGATTGCCTTGAACCGAAAAGCAGAATTAAAAATGCACATTCGTGCCGCCTTCAACAATGGTGTAAGCATTGCTGAAATCAAAGAAGTATTGATGCAGTCGGCATTATACTGCGGTTTACCTGCCGCCAACGAAGCTTTTCATACGGCAGAGGAAGTGTTTAATAGCCTATAGCTATGAGCCATGAGTTATGAGCTTTGGGCTTTTTTACACATCGCTCAAAGCTCATAGCTCGTTGCTCAAAGCTCACAGCTTAAAAATAAAAAAATGAAAACACAAGTAGGAATTATCGGAGCGGGGCCATCGGGACTTACTTTGGCTCTTTTACTCCAGCAAAAAGGAATTCAATCTGTTATTATTGAAAACAGAAGTAGAGAGTATGTTGAAAACCGAGTACGTGCGGGTTTATTAGAACATAATACCGTTGAAGTATTTGATGGCTTGCAGGTTTCTGAGCGTCTGCATAAAGAAGGACTTGTTCATCATGGCTGTTATATCAATTATAATGGCGTGAGTCAACGCATTGATTTTGAAAAACATACTCAAAAACAAGTAACGATTTACGGTCAGCAAGAGGTCGTAAAAGATTTAATTCAAGCTTGTGAAGCTCGTGAAATTCCAATCATTTTTGAAGCAGAAGCGAAAGAAATTAGAAACGTAGAAAGTGAAAATCCTGAAATTCATTTTACACATTTGGGTGAAGAAAAGGTGATTTATTGCGACTTTGTAGGCGGTTGTGATGGCTTCCACGGTTTAGCTCGCAAAACTTTACCGAAAGATTCTTACAACGAATACAAAATTGAGTATCCATTTAGTTGGTTAGGAATTTTGGCGTACTCTGTGCCTACTTACGACGAACTTATTTATGCGTACCATTCAAATGGTTTTGCTTTGGCAAGTTTGCGTTCTGAAAAAATAAGTCGTTTGTATTTACAAGTAGATAACAACGATAACGTAGAGAATTGGTCTGACGAAAAAATTTGGAACGAACTCGAATTGCGTTTAGGTATTACTCTAGACAAAGGCGAAGTTTTTGAAAAAAGTATTACGCCAATGCGAAGCTTTATGATTGATAATATGCAGTTTGGACGCTTGTTTTTGGCAGGCGATTCGGCTCATATTGTACCACCAACGGGAGCAAAAGGTTTGAATTTAGCTGTGGCTGATATTCATAATTTAGCACAAGGCTTGATTGAATTTTATGAATCGGGTAGTCAGGAGAGTTTAGAGAATTACTCTAAAAAATGTGTTGCAAGAGTTTGGCGTGTACAGGATTTTTCCAACTTCATGACATACCTCTGTCATAAACAAGCCGCAGAAGGCAGTTTTGAAAGTCTTTTACAAAAATCAAAATTTGATTATTTAACCATTTCAGAAGCATATCAAAAAACCATCGCAGAAAATTACGTTGGTTTTCCATTAGATACATTTGCTTGATAGCAGATAGCTTTGAGCTGTGAGCTATGAGCCTTGAGATTATAGATTTTAAAAAAAACAAAAAGCTCATCGCTGACAGCTCATACATAGCTCAAGGCTGATAGCTGAAAGCTACCAAAATATGAAAACAGTACCCATTATCGACTTACACACTGCCGCTTCGATGGTAAAGGATGGAGACACTTTACTGCAAGGCGGCTTTGGCATGACGGGCAATCCCGTTCATTTGATGCACGCTTTGGCGGAAATCGGCACAAAGAATTTGACTTTTATTGGCAATAATACTGGCGAAGCTGGACTTGGAGGCGGACGTTTATTAAGAAACGGACAGCTCAAAAAAATGATAGGTTCATTTTTTACTTCCAATCCAGATGCTGTAAAAGCTGCCCAAAATGGCGATGTTGCTTACGAACTCCTCCCACAAGGAACATTAGCCGAAGCCATCCGTGCTGGCGGTGCCGGTATCGGTGGCTTTTATACGCCCACTTCGGCAGGAACTATCATTGCCGAAGGTAGAGAAACCAAAATATTAGATGGCGTAGAACAAGTATTTATCAAAAGTATTCGTGGCAATGTGGCTTTTATCCGTGCTTGGCGTGCGGATACTGCTGGGAATTTGCAGTACAGAATGACTGAAAATAATTTCAACAAAGCCATGGCAACGGCTGCGGATTTGGTCATTGCGGAAGTAGAAGAAATTGTGCCAGTCGGAGAAATTGCACCAGAGTTTATCCATACGCAAGGTTGTTATGTCGATTATTTAGTGGATGCCAAAATTACTTTAGAAGATTTAGGAAGTTCTGCTTCGGTTTCTTCTTCTAAAAAAGTAGATGAAAGCCGTATGAACATGGCAAAACGTGCTTTGGCTGAATTGAAAAAAGGTGATGTTGTAAACTTGGGAATCGGTATTCCTACTTTGGTTGCTGATTTGATTACTGAAGAACACGGCATTATTCTTCATACCGAAAACGGAATGTTAGGCGTTGGTCCAGTGCCAACTGACGGTGGCGGAGCGATGGATTATCCTGTAAATGCAGGTAAAATTCCCGTAACGGCTTTGAAAGGAAGTAGCTATTTCGATAGTGCAGATTCTTTTGCGATGATTCGTGGCGGACATATCGACGTGGCAATCATGGGTGGATTAGAAGTAGATGAAGCAGCCAATTTAGCCAACTGGGCTGTGCCAGGCAAACCACTTCTGGGCGTTGGTGGTGCGATGGATTTAGCCAAAGGTGCAAAAAGATTAATCATCACCATGACGCACAGTAATCCTGACGGTTCATCAAAAATTGTTCCTGCTTGTACTTTGCCACTAACGGCCAAAAGTGTTGTGGATATGATTATTACAGAATTAGCGGTTTTTGCATTTCCAGCAGGAAAATTAACCTTAATTGGTTTAATGCCAAACGTAAGTTTAGAAGAAGTAAGAGCCAAAACCAGTGCCAACTTTATTGAGGCTTTAGATTAGCTATTGACAGAATTTAGCTAAAAAACGTCAACGTACTGACGGAATTTAGCTAAATTCTGTCAATACGTGCTTTTTGGAGAAAAATATCATGATTGATACTTCGATAAAACTTCTGACTAAACAGCAGTAAAATAATAGAAAAGCCCAAGATTTAAAACTTACCAAATTATTAAGAATAATCCCATAAATTTGTCTGAAATAAAGAATAAAAATAACTAATCAAATATTACAATGCTTAAACTTGTTGAAAACGCTACGAAAAACCTCAATAATCAAGCTATTATTTCAGATGGAAAATCATTTTCTTATCAAGAACTTTTAGATAATTCAAATGCTGTGGCTACTTATTTGTTGCAAGATGCCACTGATTTGAATGAACAACGAGTAGCTTTCATGGTTGCTCCCGGCTTTGATTATGTAAAAGTTCAGTGGGGAATTTGGCGAGCAGGTGGCATTGCAGTGCCTTTGTGCATTACTTATCCTTTGCCTTCATTGCAATATGTTACTGATGACACAGAAGCAACAATCGTAATTGCTGGCGAAGAGTACGCTGCTATTTTAGCTCCGCTTGCCGCAGAAAAAGGTTTTAGATTTATTATTCTCACAGATATTCCAGCACAAGCTTCAGAAGAAAAAGTATTACCTGAACTTAGTTCCGAACGTCGGGCGATGATTCTTTATACCAGTGGCACGACCAATTTACCTAAAGGTGTCGTTACAACGCATAGTAATATTGAAGCACAAGTTTCTACTTTGGTTGAATCTTGGCAATGGTCATCACAAGACCATATCCTTTGTATTTTGCCCCTGCATCATGTTCACGGCATTATCAATGTTATTTCTTGTGCTTTATGGTCGGGTGCTACGGTTGAATTTTTATCTTCTTTCTCAGCCGAAGGTGTTTTTGCCGCTTTCCAACAAGGTAAAATCAATGTATTTATGGCTGTGCCAACGATTTATTTCAAGCTGATTGCTTATTGGGAAAGTCTCCCAACAGCAGAGCAAGAAGTACTCACAGAAACTTTGTCGAAATTTAGATTAATGGTTTCAGGTTCAGCAGCTTTGCCTGTTTCTGTGATGGAAAAATGGAAACATATCAGCACACATACTTTATTGGAAAGATACGGAATGACTGAAATCGGAATGGGTATCAGTAATCCTTACGATGGCGAACGCAAAGCTGGCTATATCGGAAAACCGCTTGCAGGCGTTGAAGCAAGATTAGTGGACGAGCAAAACGTATTAGTTGAAGTAGGACAACCGGGAGAAATTCAAATCAAAGGTAAAAATGTATTCTTGGAGTACTGGAACAAACCAGAAGCGACACAGAAAACTTTCACCGAAGATGGCTGGTTTAAAACGGGCGATATTGCAGTGGTTGAAGAGGGTTATTACAGAATTTTAGGAAGAGATTCTATCGACATTATTAAGTCTGGCGGATATAAAATTTCAGCTTTAGAAATTGAAGAAGTACTCCGAACGCATCCGCACATTAATGATTGTAGTGTAATAGGTATTCCTAATGAAGAATGGGGAGAATTGGTTGCAGGAGTATTGATTGTGAATCATCCAGAGATTGATTTAAAGGAACTTAATACTTGGATTAGAGAAAAAATGCCAGCCTACAAAGCACCTCGAAAATATGTCATCGCCAATGAACTACCGAGAAATGCAATGGGAAAAGTCACCAAAAATGATTTGAAGAAGTTGTTTTAAAACAATTTTAGATTTGGGATTTCTGATTTCGGAAAATAGGATAAAGTAAGAATAAAAAAACGTTTTTATAAAGCCGAAATCCGACATCTGAAATCCGAAAACATTCCTTCTTAAAGCACTAATTCATAATTCACAATTTATAACTAACCATTATCAACCACTTTACTATTAAACTATGATTATTTACGGAGTAGGCATATTAGCCTTTTGCTATGTTGTGGGGCAGATTTTTGGGGAGTTTATAGGGAAATTCATTGGCGTAGATGCCAATGTTGGCGGCGTTGGCTTTGCCATGATTTTACTGATTCTCATCAACGATTGGCTCAAGAAGAAGAACTATTTAGATACTTCTACGGAAAAAGGAATTTTATTCTGGAGTCAGATGTACATACCGATTGTAGTCGCAATGTCGGCGACACAGAATGTAAAAGTGGCGGTTTCCAGTGGCTTTATGGCTATTCTGGCAGGTATTGTTCCTGTACTTATTTGTATCGCTGTCATTCCTTTTTTAGCTAAAATATCTAAAAGCTCTCAAATAGACTAATATGGAAATCATTTCAAAGTTCCTTGAAAAAAATGGTATTGTTTTTACGTTTTTGGTAGTCAGTCTTATCATTTACTTTTCAGAGCTTATCTCGGTAAAAGCAACGAATAAAAAAATTCCCGGCTCTGCCATTGCTATTATCATTGGTTTACTCTTGGCATATTTTGGCGGTGTAGCTACTGGTGGAGAAAAAGGCATTGCCGACATTAAAATCTTTTCAGGTTTTGGTGTCTTGGGTGGTTCAATGTTTCGTGACTTTGCTATTGTTTCAACGGCAATGGGAGCAAGTTTTATCGTGATTAAACGCACTGGATTAGCAGGAGTACTCTCTCTTTTTTTAGGGATTGTATTATCTTTTATGGGTGGCGTACTCATTGCTTTATTGTGGGGTTATCGTGATGCCATTAGTTTAACGACTATCGGTGCAGGAGCCTGTACTTATATTGTTGGACCAGTAACAGGTGCGGCCATCGGAGCAAGTTCGGATGTGATGGCACTCAGTATTGCTGCTGGTGTCGTAAAAGCAGTTTTTGTAACCATTGGTACACCTTTTATTGCGAAATACATTGGCTTAAATAACCCTCATACGGCAATGGTTTACGGTGGATTGATGGGTACAACCAGTGGAGTAACGGCAGGTTTGGCGGCTACCGACCCGAAATTAGTGCCTTATGGTGCTTTAACAGCCACTTTTTATACGGGTTTAGGCTGTCTTTTCTGTCCTTCACTTTTATTTATCATGATGAAAATAGCTTTTGCTGATTAAGTAATTAGTTATACAGAATTTTTGATGTCGGTTTCCAGACGTCGGATTTCGGCATTATCAAATGAAATTAGTGTCTCGTATTTTATTGAATTTTATGCAATTTCCGAAATCAGAAATCTCAAATCCCAAATAGCCATAAAAACACAATCAATACTTTCAGCTCGTAGCTCAAAGCTCATAACTCAAAGCTGATAGCTTAAAATAAAATATATGAACCAGTCTTATATCATTGATGGCATCAGAACGCCTATTGGGAATTTTGGTGGCAGTTTGTCGAGCGTCAGAGCAGATGATTTGGCAGCTTTGACGATTAAAGAATTAGTGAAAAGAAATCCCAATATTCCTACTGAAATGATTGATGAAGTGATTCTTGGAAATCATAATCAGGCAGGAGAAGATAACCGCAATGTGGCACGAATGGCTTCTTTGTTAGCAGGCTTGCCTTATGCTGTGCCAGCCCAAACCGTCAATCGTTTATGTGCTTCGGGGATGTCAGCAGTGATTGATGCTTCCAGAAGTATTCAAGTAGGCGATGCCGAAATTATGATTGCTGGTGGTATGGAACACATGACTCGTAGCCCGTGGGTAATTTCTAAAACTTCCAAACCTTTTGGCAACGATGCCCAAATGTTCGATTCAAGTTTCGGTTGGCGTTTTATCAATCCAAAAATGCAAGCCATGTACGGTACGGATGCAATGGGTATGACGGCGGAAAATTTGATTGAAATTTATAAAATCAGCCGTGAAGACCAAGACCTTTTTGCTTATCGTTCGCATCAAAAAGCCTATAAAGCCCAACAATCAGGACGATTGGCAGAAGAAATTGTTGGCGTAGAAATTACCGTGAAAAAAGGTGAAACCAAACTTTTTGATACTGACGAATTTGTAAAACCCCATTCAACACTTGAGAAATTAGCGACCTTGAAACCTGTTTTCAAAAAAGACGGTGGAAGCGTTACCGCAGGGAATGCCGCAGGTTTAAATGATGGTTCGGCTGCCATGTTTTTAGCTTCTGAATCTGCCATCAATTTATATGGTTTAAGCCCAAAAGCAAGAATTGTCGCTTCGGCAATCGTAGGCGTTGAGCCTCGTATCATGGGAATCGGACCAGTGACGGCAACGCAAAAAGCTTTGAAAAAGGCAGGTTTAACTTTGAATGATATTGATATTATCGAACTCAACGAAGCTTTTGCCGCACAATCTTTGGCTTGTACCAGAGCTTTGGGCATTGCTGACGACGACGAAAGAATAAACCCCAATGGCGGAGCAATCGCTTTGGGTCATCCGTTGGGTATGTCAGGCACAAGGATTACTTATTCTGCGGCTTTAGAATTACAGAAACAAAATAAACGCTACGCCCTTGCTACCATGTGTATTGGTGTAGGAATGGGTTATGCGGTAATTATTGAGAGGGTTTAGTAACCTCATCCCCCAACCCCTTCTCCTGTAGAGAAGAGGAGCTCTGTAAACGAAAAGCCCCCTCTCAACAGGAGAGGGGGTTGGGGGGTGAGGTTTTAAAACAATTTCTATAAAAAATGACAAATAAAGTAGTAAAAAATGCCCAAGAGGCGGTGAAAGATATTCCAAACAATGCCGTGCTGATGCTTGGCGGTTTTGGACTTTGCGGTATTCCCGAAAATAGTATTGCTGCCTTGATTCAGCAAGGAGTTACAGGTCTTACTTGTATTTCAAACAATGCTGGCGTTGATGATTTTGGCATTGGTTTCATGCTGAAAAGTCGTCAAGTGAAGAAAATGATTTCTTCTTATGTAGGTGAAAACAAGGAGTTTGAGCGTCAATTATTATCAGGAGAACTCGAAGTAGAACTAATTCCACAAGGTACTTTAGCCGAAAGAGTAAGAGCAGGCGGTGCAGGAATTCCTGCCTTTTTTACCCCTGCTGGCGTAGGCACAGAAGTAGCGGAAGGCAAAGAAGTACGAGAATTTAATGGTAAAAAATACTTGTTGGAATCGTGGCTCAGAGCCGATTTTGCTATCGTAAAAGCTTGGAAAGGCGATACCGCAGGGAATTTAATTTTCAAAGGAACGGCAAGAAATTTCAACCCGATCATGGCGGCGGCTGGGGCAATTACCATTGCCGAAGTAGAGGAATTAGTACCAGCAGGGACTTTAAACCCCAACGAAATCCATACGCCCGGCATTTATGTACAGCGAATTTTCCAAGGTGAAAATTACCAGAAAAGAATTGAACAACGCACGATAAGTATTCCAACAAGTGCTACCAAAGATGAAAAAGCAACAGCGGTTTCCACAGCAAAAGGCTTGGATAAAAACCAAATTGCCAAAAGAATTGCTCGTGAAATCAAAGATGGTGATTATGTAAACTTGGGAATCGGGATTCCTACGTTGGTTGCCAATTATATTCCTGAAAATATCAGCGTAGTGTTGCAGTCAGAAAATGGTTTGTTGGGGATTGGTCCATTCCCTACGGAAGAGGCAATCGACCCTGATTTAATCAATGCAGGCAAGCAAACCATTACGATGCAAGCAGGTTCTTCGCTCTTTAGTTCTGCCGAAAGTTTTGCCATGATACGAGGCGAACACGTGGACTTGACGATTTTGGGAGCTATGGAAGTTTCAGAAAATGGCGACATTGCCAACTGGAAAATTCCTAACAAAATGGTAAAAGGCATGGGCGGTGCGATGGACTTGGTGGCTTCTGCCAAAAATATCATCGTAGCGATGCAACACGTGAGTAAAGATGGTAAATCAAAACTGTTGAGTAATTGTACTTTACCCATTACGGGCATCCATTGTGTCAAGAAAATCGTAACCGAATTAGCGGTATTAGAAGTATTATCCGAAGGCGGTTTTAAACTGTTAGAAATCGCTCCCAACGTGAGTATCGACGAAGTAAAAGCTGCCACAGAAGGCAAATTAATAATCGAGGGCGATATTCCAGTGATTGAGCTGTGAGCCTTGAGCTATGAGCTTTGAGTTTTTTTAGAGCCGTGTTTTTGAGGAAACATGGCTCTATTTTTTTGTCGCTCCCATTTGGAGGAAGGAATTTCAACCTATCATTTTGTTGCTCCAACTTGGAGGAAGGAATTTCAGTCTGTCATTTTGCTCCTGCAAGTTGCGGGAAGGAATTTCAACCTATCATTTTGCTCCTGCAACCTGCGGGAAGGAATTTCAACCTATCATTTTGTTCCTGCAAGTTGCGGGAAGGAATTTCAACCTATCATTTTGCTCCTGCAAGTTGCGGGAAGGAATTTCAGCCTATCATTTTGCTCCTGCAAGCTGCGGGAAGGAATTTCAGCCTATCATTTTGCTCCTGCAAGCTGCGGGAAGGAATTTCAACCTATCATTTTGTTGCTCCAACTTGGAGGAAGGAATTTCAGTCTGTCATTTTGCTCCTGCAAGTTGCGGGAAGGTTTAATCACACGATGTTTTGCTCCTGCAACGTGCAGGAAGGTTTCAACAAAAACTCATGGCATGACTTCTAGTGATTTTTGAGAAGCATTAAGTTTCTGATAGTCATGCCATGAGTGTGCCATTGCTACTTTAGAGCAAGAAATTATTGTGTAATAAGTTTTTGGAGAGAAAGTGGTTGATGATTTTTTTCTTGAGGGTTAATGTGATACTTTAGTGAGTTGAGAGAGTAATTTGGTTTATGTATCATAAATACTAAATTCCGAATTTTCTTATAAAATACTAAAATACACATCAAAACTTAGTTGAATATGAATTTTCCAAAAATACCACTATCAAAAACATTCAGACAACAATACACGTTTGCTGTTCAAAGTCTTCTTTCGACTTTGAACAATAAATAAAATGCAGACTCAGTCTGCGAGTACTAAATGAAATTAAACTTATATCAAATAGATGCTTTTACCGATAAGGTTTTTGGTGGAAATCCTGCTTGTGTTGTTCCATTAGATACTTGGCTTCCTGATGAAATTTTAATGAAAATTGCCAAAGAAAATGCAGTTGCAGAAACTGCATTTTTTGTAAATATGGGTGACAAAATTCATTTGCGTTGGTTTACGCCTGAAATTGAAATGGATTTATGCGGACACGCTACTTTGGCAACGGCTCATTGCTTAAAAACGCTACTTAATTACCCAAACGATACGTTCATTTTTGATACGCTAAGTGGAGACCTGACGGTAAAGGTTGATAAGGATTACTACCAAATGAACTTTCCTTCAAGAATGCCTGAGAAAGCCGACTTGCCAGTTATCATTGAACAATCTTTGAATATCAAACCCAAAGAAGTATTAAAAGCAAGAGATTATCTTTTGGTATATGATACTGAAACAGAAGTAAAAAATATCCAAATCAACAGACAAATTTTTGACCAAATCAACCTTGACCCCGGTGGCGTAATTGTTACGGCAATTGGTGATAACTGTGATTTTGTTTCAAGGTTTTTCACACCTCAAGCATCCATTCTTGAAGACCCCGTTACTGGTTCAGCACATTGTTCATTAATTCCATTTTGGGCAAGCAGACTCAACAAAAAAGTATTCACAGCCCTTCAAGTTTCCAAAAGAGTCGGGAAACTATTTTGCGAATTGATGGATGATAGAGTACTCATCAGTGGTCAAGCTAAAACGTACTCAATTGGTACTTTATGGACGGAATAAGGTTGATGTATTTTCTATCTTTAGAACTACTGAGGCAACTCAAACATTATCAAAACCAAATTTCATGTATCAATAAAAGTCATTTCGCAATGGGTAGTAAATACACCACCCATTGCGAAATCACCTACAATTCCTTCACCTTAATATTTCTAAAAGCCACTCCTTTCGACCATTCTTGAAGGGCAATTCGACCAGCAGTATTTTTACCGAATATCGGAAAATTCTTAAAGTAGCTATTACTGACCATTTTTTTCCAAGTTTCAGCGGTTAAATCTTGTTCGGCTGTGAGTATTCCATTCAAATAAAATTCAATTTTCCCGTTGTTTTGTTTGATATTAGATTCGTTCCATTCGCCAAATGGTTTGAGTTTTGCTATATTCTTTTGAGGCGCAAAGCTATACAAACAAGCAGACCATTTAGTGGAGTCTTTTAGATAGTCTGCTCCAATATTTTCGTGTTCGAGTAGCTGATATTCTGGCCCAGAAGCCCAAGCTGTCGGAATTGTATCTTGTTCAATTACATTGATAAAAACGCCACTATTCCCAGCTTTTGAGATTTTCCATTCAAATTTTAAATCAAAATTTTTATATACTTTGTCTGAAACCAAATCGCCATGCAGTAAGTTTGCAGAATCTGGATTACACAATAATTCTTCGTTTTTCACCATCCAAGTCGATGGTGCTTTTCCTTGGTTGTATAAATGCCAACCGTTGGTGGTTTTTCCATCAAAAAGCAAAGTCCAACCTTTTTCTTTTTCTTGGTCACTTAATTCGTTATTAGCAATTTTTTTTTCAGAGCACGAACCTAATAGTGTAACGATTAAACCAAACGAAAGTAAGGAAATGATTGTCTTTTTCATAAAGCTGTATTTTGATTGTTTAAGAATATTTTTTCATTCAAAAATACAAATAACGTTCTAGGATTATGACCCGCTTAGTTAGGAAAGACCCATTATAGCTGGCAAGCAAAGCGCCAAATTCAAAATTGATAAAATCCAGAATTTGACCGAAAATATATAACTTCAAGGTTTAGAAGCGAATGTTTTTAAAATAAGTATATTCCTACCATAAGAAACAACTATACAAAACATAAATTTTTAACATTAAACCTAAACAAAACATGTTTGAAAAAAAGGATTACTCGCAATTGACTCTTGAAGAGTTATTGATTGAAGAAAAAAAGATTAAAAAAAATGAAATTTTCTCTGCTGTAATAATAGGATTTTTAATTGGCGTAATGGTTTTTGGCGTTGTAAAAAACGGTTTTGGTTTCCTATATCTTGCCATTCCAATATTCTTAATTGCTGGAATTTTTAAGAATTCTCAGGTTCAGAAACAAAATCTTAAAGAAATTCAAGTAGAAATCAACAACAAAAATGGGAAAAAAGATAAATAAACCCTTGTCAATCAATAGGAGCGGACTTTAAGTCCACCCCTATTGATTTAATTGAAAGTATAAACTAAAGGTAATATTTATTACTCCATCACCACCACATCTCTTTTCCTAGATGCTGGCGAAACTGTTAGTTTCTCTATCTTTCCATTTTTCACGATGCCTTCAATCGTTGTGTTATAAGGCGCATGTAATTTGAATTGAGCATTCCAATCTTTTGGCCAAGCAGGTAATAAATAGATTTTTTTATCTTCTACTTGCATCAACATTTCTTGTAAACCAATCATTGCCGAACCGCCCCAATTATGGTCGGGTGTCCAGTCGAAAGCTGGTCCCCAAAAAGTAGGAAAACGATGATTGGCATCTTTGAATTTCTCTCTTGTCAGTTCTTGCGCTTCTTCTTTCAAGCCTAAACGTGCTGCAAAAATACTGTGTTGTCGCCAACCAATATGTGTTCTATATTTCTGCACGTGTGGGTCTAAACGATAAGTATTGATAGCTGTTTCAAGATTTGGTTTTCCAAGTCCATAAAGTCCCCAAGGATACACAGGATACAATTGTGGTGCTTCTGAATTCTGAATTCTTGTCCAAGTTTGTGCTGGCGCAAGGGTTTTATGTCCTTCAATTTCCTGCAAAGGAATCGGCGGAATACGTTTTAACATCACTGTCCATTTTTCCTTGCGAGTACTGTCAAGGTATTTTTCAGGAAGTTCAATTACTCTTGATAAAATTACTTTTAACGCTGAAATCACCGTGGTAGAATTATAAGTCATCTTA
Source organism: Arcicella rosea (assembly GCF_040543805.1). Taxonomy (NCBI): domain Bacteria; kingdom Pseudomonadati; phylum Bacteroidota; class Cytophagia; order Cytophagales; family Flectobacillaceae; genus Arcicella; species Arcicella rosea. The sequence continues at coordinate 160,511 of NZ_JBEUMS010000002.1, read as the reverse complement.
TAGCTTTCTGCGGCCGAACTTGGGTAAAAAATGTATTGTCCTTGCTCGTCAAAGGTTTTTACCCCACGTTTTCTGGCTAATTGCTGATAATGTTCATCATAAAAAGTAAGGCAACTTTCAATAAAAGGCACATATTCCGAAATATCTCTGCCTTCGTATCGCTCGGTTTCTAGCATCATCAAACAAAATTCTAACACCGTTTCCCATTCATATTCAAGCCAAGCGTTATACTCAATACCCGCATCATAGCCTTCTGGTCGTTTCAAACCATATTCAAAAACATTAGGTAACCCAAAATTTTCAATTTGTTCAGTAAAACAAGCTCCTGCATGATTCCAATAGACTTTACTCCTTAATTCCGCATTTTTCAGTGAGTGCAAGTAAAAATCAAATTGAGGTTTCAGCATATCAAAATCCCCATTTTTAAACATTGGAAAATAAACCAAACGCTGGTTTTGTGCTGTCATCGTTCCGCCACCCCAAAGTCTGAAATCTACCGAAAATGGATAAATTTTATCGACATGAGTAGGATCAAAAGTAAATAATCCCCCATTGAATTTTGTTGGCCATTTACCATAAGCATTACAAGCCAACTGATAACGAAAGAGTTGATAATTGCGAGAAACAGTACTGTCTTTGCCTTCGATGTAGATATAACTTCTGTTCCAGAAATTTTTCCACCAAGTACTTGTTTGCTGAAAAGCTTCTTTTTTATGATTTTCAGCTTCGGTTAAAATATTATTTAATCCTTTTTCCCATTCTTCAAAAGTTTCGGTTTGCGCCACGTGCAAAGCAATATCAATTTGCTGTGAACGACTAGCCTTGATACTTTCGAGCGACCAAGCTTTAAAGTCAGTATCAGCATATTTCCCGAAAGTATTACCTACAACTTTTAGATTTTTTCCTGAGATGATTCCACCAAAAGTATTGTTTTTGATAGGATTATAAAGTTGGTCTTTCACCGAATTCATCCCTTCCATTTTCACGGTATAATCAAAAACGTTTTCTAGGTCACTCCTATTTCTGTGGTAAAAAAGAATGTTATTTCCTTGAAAATCAATATTATCTTTAAAAGTTTTTACTTCAAACTTCTGCTTTACTTTATAAGAATTGGCTCTTAATTCTTTTGCATCCGTGATAAGATGGTCTTCATTTCGCCAAGATTCGAAGGAAGTTTTTAGGGTAATGGCTTTGTCACTTTGCAAATCAAGATGGACAACGGGACGAAAAACATCTACCCAAATTTTCAATTTCGTTTTCCCTGCCGAAATACTTACAAAACCTTCTTCCAAATGTAATTCTTGTTTAAAATCAGGACGATTAAAAGGATTGGAAGATAATTGAAGACGCACACGACCAAGCTTCAGGAAAGCATTGTTTTCATCAAAAGTACCGCTTCTGGAAAGGTAAAAAAGAACATCACCATTTTCAACCCAAACGTTCAACCCAATATCGCCACCGCCACATGGCATTGATTCAGACGAGTTTTTACTCTGGCTATTCCAAACTACATTGTAATCACTTATTGATTTATTTTGTGCTTTTAGGCTCAATAATAACCCAATCAAAACGACTGAAAGAATATATTTTCTCATTTTAAATTGTACGATTTTATACTCTTGTTAATTTTACGGGTGCTGTATGATTGGCATTCCACTGGCAGATATACAAGTTTTTGTCTTCATCTACACAAACATCATGTCCATGTTGGAAAATAGGATTTGTAGCTTGTAAGGTAGCTTGTAAAATTCCATTTTTATAGGTCGGCGCCGTTCCTCCCGGACTAGAAACTACTTTATTATTTTTATCCAGAATAGTTACAAAACCAGAATCACCTCCTAATTTTTGCCCGTTCGCATCCTTCGACCAACATACTCCTGCATAAATATTTTCAGCATCAAGTACGGGGCGACAAACGTACATTCCTGGCAAATCTACTCTTTTGATAAACTTTCCATCTAAAGTGAAGAATTTAAAGCAATTTTCATCACGAGAAGTACAAATCAATACTGGATTATTTTTATCTCGTAAATCAATCGCCACGCCGTGGGCATTGTACAAATTATGTTCTTTATTTGCATTATGCTGCCCGCCAAAATGGCGAATATATTGACCACGACTATTGTACTGAATGATATAATCTGAGCCATAACCATCAGCTACATAAATATCTCCGTTGGGTGCAACGGCTGTTTCGGTTGGCATAAATGGCTCATTATCTTTATAAATACCAATAGTGCGTGGGTGACCGATTGTAAAAATCACTCTCCCGTTCAAATCAGTTTTTAATACTTGCCCTGCCTGAGGATTCCATTTTCCAGTTTTATCTTGGTACCAACCACAATCTACAATCAATAAAAAATCTTCTCCGCCTTCTTTTGTCAATGTCAAACCATGTCCTCCAGGAAAAGCCGTTCCCCAAAAATCAAGAAGTTTGCCAGATTTATCAAAAATTAAAATATTGTTTCTGACATTATCGCCCAACATAATTAATCGCCCTTTGCTGTCTTGCACCATTTCGTGGCAATTGAAAATTGGATTTGAATTCGCACTAATTTTTGCCCAACTTTTATCTACTTTATATTTAAAATCTCCATGACCAATGATTAATTCTTCCGCTTTTTTATCTTGATGCAAGATAGAAAAACCAAAGCTTGAACTTGATAAAGTAGTTGCAGTAGCGAGCGTTGTATTTTTAATAAAATTTCTTCTGGTTGTCATAGTTATTAGGTTCTGATTGATTGAAATTAAGCTAAAATATCCTTCACTACTTTGCCATGCACATCGGTCAATCGGAATCTTCTTCCTTGAAACTTATAGGTCAGACGTTCGTGGTCAACGCCCATCAAGTGCATTAAAGTAGCTTGAAAATCATGCACATGAACGGGGTCTTTTACAATATTATAGCTAAAATCATCCGTTTCTCCATAGCTCAAGCCAGCTTTTACACCAGCGCCAGCCATCCACATGGTAAAGCATCTTGGGTGATGGTCACGACCATAATCATTCGCACTGAGTTTTCCTTGCGAATAAACCGTTCTGCCAAATTCACCACCCCAAATCACCAAAGTATCTTCTAGCATTCCTCTTCTTTTTAGGTCTTTGATAAGTGCTGCTGTGGCTTGGTCTGTACTTTTACATTGTTGGGTAATTCCTTGTGGAAGTCCGCCATGTTGGTCCCAACCTTGATGATATAATTGTACAAATTTTACATCTTTTTCCAACAATTTTCTGGCTAAAAGGCAATTCGCCGCATACGTTCCCGCATCACGACTATCGGCTCCGTACAAATCAAATACTTCGTCTGGTTCATCGGCTGTACTCATTACTTCTGGCACAGAAGTTTGCATACGATACGCCATTTCGTACTGTGCAATTCTGGCTTCTACTTCTGGGTCGGCATAAGTATCGTTTTGTAGTTTATTGAGTTTTGAAAGATAATCCAACATTTCTTTGCGGTCTTTGCCATCATATCCTTCGGGGTCATTTAAAAACAAAACAGGGTCTTTGCCCGACCTAAACTGAACGCCTTGATGTTTGGAAGGCAAAAAGCCATTTCCCCACAAACGAGCATAAAGTGGCTGGTCTTTCTGACCATTTTTAGAAACCAATACAATAAAAGTTGGTAAATTCTGATTATCAGAACCCAAACCATAACTCACCCAAGAACCGATTGACGGTCGTCCGGGAAGTTGATTTCCTGTCTGAAAAAAAGTAATGGCAGGGTCATGATTAATGGCTTCTGAATGAATAGATTTAATGATACACAATTCATCTACCACTTGTGCTGTATGTGGTAACAATTCGCTAATCCACGTTTGGCTTTGCCCGTGCTGATTGAATTTAAAAGCAGAAGGCACCATCGGCAAAGCACTTTGGTTAGCACTCATGCCCGTCAATCTTTGTCCTTTTCTAACAGAATCTGGCAAATTTTGCCCCGCTAAACTGATGAGTTTGGGCTTATAATCAAAAGTTTCAAACTGCGAAGGACCGCCACTCATAAACAAATAAACTACTCTTTTAGCTTTGGGGGCAATATGTGGCAAAGCCTTTAAAATTTCTTCTTCAAGGTTAGGAGTACTTTCTTGAACAATCTTTTTGGGTGCATCAAAAAAGCCCGATACACCAGTCAACAATGAGCCAACTGCCAAAGAACCTAAACCCAAAGAGGTTTTGGTCAAGAAATTTCTTCTGTCTAATTTATTATGTAAATGGTTGAATTCGGGCGTGTGAAGCCTAAATTCTTCGTCATGATGATGTGCCATTTTCTATCTTTTGGTTAAAGTAGCATCAGAATTTAAAATTGTATTCGCCACCACGGCATTGGCTGCAATCAATGAAGTATCTATTTTTTTATCTACTTGATATTGCCCTGCCTTCAAAATACCTTTTGCTTTTTGTGGATGTTGCTTAAATTTTGCCAACGATATTTGTTGAAGTTGTACCAATAATGTTACTTCTTTATTTTGTGGTATTCTTCCCGTTAGCTTTCTATAAGTATCAATAATTGCTTTTTTTACATCGGGAATTCTTGCCATTTGCTCGCCCATTACTCTACTTGCTTCCACAAAAGTTGGGTCGTTTAATGTTACTAAAGCTTGCAAAGGCGTATTAGTTTTTTGTCGCCTCACTACACAAAAGCTTCTTGAAGTAGCATCAAAAGTTGCTAAAGTAGGATTCGGAACGGCTCTTTTTACAACAACGTATAAACTTCTACGATAGACCGATTTCCCAGAATCTGCTTTATAAGTAGTGTTATTAATTTCCCAAAGTCCTTCTGGTTGATAAGGTTTTACACTTTTCCCACCAATGATAGGATTCAACAATCCGCTTGCCATGAGCGCATTATCTCGAATCATTTCTGCCGTCATTCTGTTAACTGGTCCATGCGCCAATAAGCGATTTTCAGGGTCTTTTTCCCTCGCTTCCTTCGTCGCACGAGAATCTTGTCTGTAAGTAGCCGACATTACAATCAATTTATTGAGCTTTTTAACATCCCAACCCGATTCTCTGAAAGTAATCGCCAGCCAATCTAACAATTTTGGATGCGTTGGCATTTCTCCTTGGTTTCCAAAGTCTTCAGTTGTTTTTACTAAACCAACACCAAAGAAATTTTGCCAAAAACGATTTACGGCTACTCTTGCCGTCAGCGGATGGTCTTCATGCGTAAGCCATTGTGCTAAGCCAAAACGATTTTTAGGTAAATTTTCAGGATAACTTAAAATGGATTCTGGTGTATTAGGAAATACTTCTTCACCAAAAGCATCATAATTTCCACGAAGTAAAATATGTGCTTTTTTAGGTTTTGGTGTTTCTTGCATCACCATCAATTCATCAACTTTTTCTGTTGAATCTGCTAAGGCAGTCCGCAATTGCGTTAATACTTTTCTTGAATTTTGTAATGCTGGAGAAACTGCTGATAAGTAATATTGCTTCAAAGCTGATACTTCTTGTGCCGAAAGTTGATTACTATTTTTATTGGCTAAACTCGACCAATTGGCTTTTCGAGCCAATATTTTTAATTCATAAGGACTTAGTACTCGGTTATAGACAGAAATGTCATCTACTTTTCCATTTTTGAAACCTAAACCACGCCACCAAGCGCCAATTTGCAAGCCTGGTTGTACATCAAAGCCAAATAAAATATCTTTCGTCAATTGGTCTGTTGTAGTTTCCATCGCCATTTCATCTCCATTTTGATACAACCTAAAACCATTTGCTTTTGACGAACCATCATAAGTAATCGTCAATTGAATCCATTGATTACGAATAACTGGCTGTTTTGAAATTTTTGTAATGGCATTTGATGGAGCTGTGTGTGCCATATTGATTTCTAAACGATTGTTTTTCAAGTACAAATGATATCCTCTGAAATTATACAATCGCTCTGCTTGGCTTTTGTGTAGAATTACTCCTTCTTTCAAATCTTTGGGAATATTTACCCAAACACCGACTGAAAATGCTTGAGATTTTCTGAAAACTCCCACTTGGTTTAAATCCAGAAAAACATCTCCATTCATCAGCATTGATTTTCCGCTCGCTGTATTTTCAAAAACAGGTTTATCACCCAATTGTCCCGATTCTCTTTTCATCACACCCATTTGTTTTGGGTTTGCTGAATTTTTCAAAGAACCGTCGTCAAAAGTAAAAAATGCCTGTAAACCAGCCTTTGGAATACTTTCTTTCGCAAGATTTTGATAGCTTTTATTGGCGAGCCATTGCTGAAAATTTGGATTTTCATGAGTAACTGTTTGAGCAATTACTTTTTCTTGTTGGGCAATTTTGGTATTGATAAAATGAAGTATTTGTTCTTGTTGCTTGCTTGGCAACATCATCGTTGGCGTAGGCAAAGCGTCATCCCAAGAAATTTGTCCAGCTTCCTTTACATTGTTAAAAAAGCTGAATAATTGATAATAATTTTTCTGAGAAATAGGGTCATACTTATGGTCATGGCATTTAGCACAGCCAACAGAAAGCCCTAAGAAAGCATCGCCAAAAGTATTGGTTCTATCAATTACATACTCGGTTTGGAATTCTTCTTCCACAATTCCACCTTCCATATTTTGCTGATGATTGCGGTTAAATGCCGTCGCAATCATCATTTCTTTGGTAGGTTTTGGCATTATATCTCCAGCCAGTTGCCAATGAACAAATTTGTAGTAAGGCAAATTTTTATTGAAAGCATTAATGACAAAATCACGGTAAGGTGACATATCTCTCAATCTATCCACTGTATATCCATGTGAATCTGCAAAACGAGCTAAGTCTAGCCAATCTACAGCCATTTTTTCACCATAATGTGGCGAATTCAGTAATCTGTTTACTTGTTTTTCGTAAGCGTTTGGAGTATTATCTTTTAAAAAAGCGTCTATTTCTTGAACTGTTGGCGGTAATCCTGTTAAATCAAATGATAAACGGCGCAATAAAATTTCTTTGGGAGCTTCTTTTGACGGGACTAATTTTTCTTGACTCAATTTCTCTTGAATAAAATTATCAATCGGATTTTTGACCAATTCTTCATTTTCTACTTCAGGTACATCTGGCATTTCAGGCTTTACAAAAGCCCAATGTGTTTTGTATTCTGCTCCTTTTTTTATCCATTGAATTAAAATTGCTTTCTCTTTAGCACTTAAACTTAAATGCGATTCAGGAGTGGGCATTACATAATTTGGGTCGTCGGAAATGATTCTATGAAAGAATTCACTGTCAGCTAAATCTCCGGGATTGATGGCTACTTTATTCGGATTTTCTGGTAAATCTGCATAAGCAAATTCGGCTAAATCTAATCGTAAACCAGCTTTTTGCTTGGCTTTGTCGGGTCCATGACAAGCAAAACACTTATCTGAAAGAATGGGTTTTACATGAATATTATAATCCAATTCATCAGGAAGTTCCTTCATAGCAATTTCAACCTCTTCGGGTAATTTCGGCGAACAGGAAAGCAAAGAAAAACTTGCCAAGAAAATTAATATCAACAATAGTCGGTTCATTATCATAATAATTGAGCAAACAATTCTACAAATCTATAATACAATATATTATTAATATTATACAAAACTGACGAATATTTTCACAAATCCGACTTTTATGAATATTTTTACAAAAAGGAATCAAGCTGATAAAATAAATAAAATGCTCAGGAAATCATTAAAAAATACTTTTTCACTCTTAAATGCAGATTACGTAAAGTTGAACAAAACTTGGAATTTCAAGCATGTAATTAGTCCATTTTATAGAATGTATTTGATTGATGAAGGCGAAGGTTTACTTTTTAATGCCCATGAAAGTCAAATTCTAGCACCAAATTTTTTGTATTTAGTGCCAAGTTTTACCATTTGTAATTATCAATGTAATCACTTCTTGAGCCAGTATTACATCCAATTTATTGAAGAATCTATTGATGGAAATGCCTTGTTTTCAAATCATCGAAAAATCATTAAAGTACCAGCTGAAGCCCAAGATTTTACGCATTTTAAAAGACTTTTGAGCCTGAATAAAGGAAGAGGATTAACGCAATCTAACGACCCAAAAGACTATGAAAAGTATCCAATTCTGCAAGAATTCAAACAGAAAAATGATACTTTAGATGCTTCTGCATTCATGGAAACACAGGGAATTATTATGCAATTACTCTCTCGTTTTTTGGCGAAAAAATATTTTGAATTAGCAGAAACGACAGTAATTCCCTCCAAAATTTTAGAAGCCATTAATTACATTCAGACACATCTTGAAGAAAACCTAACCGTTGAACATTTAGCAGACCGTGCGAATTTAAGTCCAGATTATTTTTCCAGAGTTTTCCATGAAAATACAGGAGAAAGACCGCTGAGTTACATACAATTCAAGCGTATTGAAAGAGCACAATTATTGATGATTACTTCAGATTTCCAACTTCTTGAAATAGCAAACAAAACTGGGTTTGAAAGTTTATCTTATTTTTCAAGAAGTTTCAAAAAAGTAACACAACAAACACCAAGTGAATATAAAAAGAATAATCGTGTGGTGTAAAACACTTTTGATAAGTGATTAGGAAAAATAATTTCTAAGCAGACTTATTGTTTTTTATTTAGATTTAGTCTAATTTCACACAATGGTTTTAACCTAGATACGATAAATAGGTAATTCTTTGGTAAGTATATTTTACACCGTTCAAAATTATAGGAAAACAATCTATCAATTATATCATCAATAGTGCATGGCATTATCAAACATCAATACAGTTAAAAAAACCTTTCAGGAATTTCTTGATACAAAAGGATACCGCAAAACTCACGAGCGATTAACAATCCTAGAGCATATTTATGAAAGAAATGACCATTTTGAAGCAGATGAATTGTATTTGGCTTTAAAACATCTGAATTATCATGTTAGCCGAGCAACAGTTTATAATACTTTAGAACTGCTTGTTGAAGCAGAGTTGATTATTAAACATCAGTTTGGAAATAAAATATCATCAAGATATGAGAAAGCTTATGGAAGACGCCAACACGACCATGTAGTATGTGTTGATTGCCAGAAAGTTACTGAATTTTGTGATCCTAGAATTCAGAATATACAAAATATGGTAGGCGAGTTTTTTAATTGTGAAATTCTTCATCATTCTCTCACTTTTTACAGCAAATGCAAACAAATTGACTGTAGTGAAAGAATGAAGATGAATATCAAAGAACAAAATACAGAAAAGTAATTTTGACCTAAATTATGCAGTTTTAATAATTCAATGCCATTTTCAAATCTAATTCGTCCTGCAAAAGTCCGTAATTATTATAAAGCGTTTCGATTTCTTTGGTGATAGAAGCAGTGAAATTCCCTACTTTCCTACGAGTAAAGGTCGAAATATCTAAACCTCTTTTTTGCAAGAAGTATTTTGAAACTATAGGATATACGTTGTGCATCACATCCATGTTATCAATCAAAAATTGTTGCACTCTAGCAACTTCACTTTGTTGAGATTCATCCTCATAATTATTGCAAAGCCATACAATCAATTCTGGAAAATAATTTCCTTGAATACAAGAAAGTCCAGCCGAACCCGCTTTCAGAGAATCCACCGCATGGGCCATATAAGCATCATACAAGCCAAATTTATATCCTTCAGTCAGCTTTATTTTCTCTTTTACTTGTTCAATATCCAAACAAGTATCTTTGTGATAAATTACTCTTCCGGTTTCTACAAAACCTTTTAACTGTGTTGGCGTAAGCACTTTTTTATAAGGAACTGGGCATTCATAAAAGCCCACTGGAATTTTTTCTGTTTTATCTAATAATGCAAAAACTCTTTCATCAAATACTTCATCCGCTTCATTTTCATCCGCTAACAAACTGGTTATCAGGATTACAGCTTCTGTTCCAGTATCGTTTACTCTTTTTACAAAGTCTGCTTGTTTTTCAATTGCTCCGCCAAAAGTTCCAGTTGCTACAACAGGCACAGCTCCGTTTACAACTTTAATAACGTGCTGTATTGATGCTATTCTTTCTTGATCTGAAAGCTCAAACATTTCACTCGACAAGCAATTGGCAAATAAACCGCTTGCTCCAGCTTCTAAATAGATTTCTGTGAGTTTTGTTAAAGCGTCAAAATCAATGTATCCGTTGTCATTAAAAGGCGTAAGCATGACTGGGATAAAACCTTTTTTCGATTTTTCCATCGTAATTTAAATTAGATAAACTGTTACCGCTAATAAATTCAAATGAAAATAAACAGGAATAATCTGTTCATTCGAATCCAAAAGGGCACAGAAGATTCAGGGTGAAAACACTAACGTTTACACCAAAAATTTTAATGATTAAATATTGTTATTTCTTTATTATGCTCGTTTTTTAAACTTTGTAATCAGGATTCCCGTCAGAAAAATGCTAAGTGTTCCTATTACAATAATCATGTTTTTATGCAGTGTATTTCTCAAAAAAGCATACTCTTCTGGAATACTCGGAGAGAAAGTCATCCAGATAATTACTAAAATTCCAATTATCGTAGCAATCAATGCTTCGTGATTTTTACTTTGGCGACTTATGATTCCTAATAAAAATAAACCTAACATTCCAGCCGCAAAAATTCCTGATAATTGCCACCAAACATCCAAAATACTTTTTACACCAATCATCGCAATTCCCGTTCCCATTCCCAACAAACCAAAGACAACCGTAGCGATATGGAGTAAATTCATTTGTTTCTTTTCACTATTGTCTTTACTGATGTATCGTTGATAAATATCTACAGAAAAAACAGTCGCCGATGAATTCATTCCTGAACTAATGGTACTCATCGCCGCTGATAAAATTGCGGAAATAATTAAGCCCATTAATCCCGCTGGGATTTTCGTTACCATAAAATGTGGCATTACTTTATCTCCATAATCTGCTGGTTGTAAAGTTGCCATCATTGCCTGAATTTCTGTTGGCGATGCGTTGGGTAATCGCTCAAGTGCAACCTGATGTTTTACTGCTTCAATCAGTTCTGGATTTACCTGATAATAGGCAAATAAACATGCGCCTATTACAAAGAAAATTAAAGACGCTGGCACATATAACCACACACAAAGCCATAGTGATTTTGACGCTTCTTTTACCGATGATGTGGTATGATAACGTTGGATATAGTTTTGATCCATCCCAAAATTATTGAGGTTAATAAAAAAACCATATAACAAAACTACCCAGAACGATGAATCCACAAAATCAGGCGAAAAACTGCCTAAACTAAACTTATTATTTGCTACACCAATATCAATAATTTTACCAACTCCACCTTGCATCTCACTGATAATCAGATACAAAATCAAAATAGCGCCAAAGGTTTTTATCACTGCCTGAACTACTTCTGTCCAGATAACTGCCTCAATTCCACCTAAAACAGTGTAAATAATGATACAAACACCCATCACCAACATGATTAATTCCATCGAATAACCTGTAAGTGCCTGTAAACTAAGGGCAATTCCAAAAAAAATGGAACCCATTCTAGCCAATTGTGTCAATAAAAAACAAACTACAGCGTAAGTTCTAGCCCAAGCACCAAAACGATGTTCGAGGTGCGTATAAGCGGATACTTCTCCCGTATTTCGATAAAAAGGCACAAAATACTTCGACGCAACCCAAGCCGCCAAAGGCATCGATAAACTGAATACAAAAGCATTCCAATTACTCCCGAATGCTTTGCCCGGCACACCTAAAAAAGTGTTACTACTCAAAAAAGTAGCATAGATAGATGCTCCGATTGCCCAACCCGGAATTTTACCAGAGGCCGTTGTAAATTGCTCAGCGTTTTTATTCTTTCTCGAAAAATAAAACCCTACCAAAACCATCCCAATTAAATAAATAATAATGATGGATAAATCAAAAAATGGAAGGTTTTTCATGTATGCTAAATCGGGATTCTATGATTATAAAACTGTATTTTGTTCTATATTCAACAGTACAAATATACAGTAGTATTTCTCTGGTTATTTATAGGATTTTTCTTTTGTATTATACGATATTATCTTCTTCTGAAAATTTTTGCTGACTTTCTAGACAAATCAGCAATTTATTGCACATCAATAGCATCAAGGCTTAGATTTTCAGCATCTTCAGCTATCAATTTTATTTGATACGTTCCTGCATTAATCATTGTTCCAGTACTTGTGCTGTAATAACTCCATTTTCCTTTTTTTGAAGGTGGAAAAGAAATTAAATCTCCTTTTTTTATCACTGTGCCATTCGTAGCAACAATCGCTAATCTTGCCTGCAAAACTTTTTCAAGAGGATTATGATACTTTATCGTTAGCGAATAAGTATCTGCAACCCCCACTGAAATTGTCCATTCTAAAGCATCGCCAGATGGTTTTTTGAATGAAACTCTTTCTTTTTCCATCAAAATTTCTTTCACTGCTCCTCCTATCAATTTACCTTCTATGGCTTTATAACTTTTTACCGTTTTTAAATCATAAGCGGGTTCAATGGTACTGCTTTGGTTTATCATCAACAAGTAATGTGCTGAATTTTCAGGATTTTTACCCAGCGTTAGCTCCTCTCCTACCGATAAGCGTTTTCTTAACACTTTATAAGCTGTATTGTTTTGATAAGTACTTTCGATAAAAGAACCCGTTTCTTCAAAACTAGCAAGCCAATCTGGTTTTTGAATGACTGATATTGGTATCGCCACAAAAACATCAATATTTTCTATAGCTGTAAATGTAAGCTTTTCTGTGTTCTGATTTTGGGCAAACTGTAGGGATGTTGCACTGTACAAATTTGAAGGCAAGGATACAAATTGGGCATTATTGTCTGAATATACTTTATCACCTGTGTCCAACCAATATTGCATTTTTGTATCAGTATTTGCTTCTTTTACATGAATTAAGCATGATTTTTGGGCAACCTCACTTAATTTTTTATCCAAACTCGCAATGGCAATGGCTGAAATAAGTGCTTGCCCAGCCTTAACATTCGGAAAAGAAATCACCAATTGACCGCCTTTTATTTTTACTTTCACTGTTTTCTTCAATGCGCCATCGTGTCCTGTTTCTTTCCAAATATCTACATTTTTCAAGACCGTTTGCTCATTCACGGCCACATCAAATAAACGCCAAGCTGAACAATCTATGCCACCACCTGTACCAAGCCAAGGTTCTGTAAAATACAATTCTACTAAATATTCTCCGTCTGGAACATTGAAATGATACTTCAATTTTTCACGTCCGTAACGAAATGTTTGAAATAATTGCCAATCTTTCGTACCAGAAATTGGGTCATTCGTTTTTCTTTGACTAGCAAAAAAACTTGGCATTCCTTTAAAATCATCTGCCCAAGAACTTGAACCCCAAGTATTTTTTTCGGTTTTATGTTGGTCGGCTAACCACGTATTTCCTTCATGGTCGATGTACTGATTCCCACCACAATTTACTCTGTACAAATATTGGTAATCTTTTTTGGCACTTACTACTTCTGATTTAGCCGAATAAAGACTCTGAAAATGTGGCGCTTTCGGGAGATGATTGAGTACAATATAGTCTTTTGCAACAGCTTTTCCATTTACATAAGCCACCGCATACAAAACATTATATTGAATATCCACGCCATCCCATTGAAAATGTGTGCCAATGCCATTTCGTTTTATTTTCCCTAAAGAAACATGATTGACGTCGTTAAATAATTCTACTTCATCGGCATTAGAATAAACAACGATACTATCTTTTTTGCCCGTTTTAGTCCATCGATCTGCCCAAGTATGTGAGGAAATATACACCATTGGCTCTTTTTCCTTTGAAGCATAATTTGCCCGAAACATATAAAAAACGTCTAGTGGTTCTTCCCAAGGTGTTAATAATCCTTTGTAATTCACAGGACCAACACGGTCGATTTCTCGCAAACCTTCTCCTCCTTGTACTCTTCCCGGATTATCATGCGAATTGAATAACCAAAAGAAATGTCCCGTCGTTTTCTCTTTCGCAGCTTCCGCCAAACGTACTTTCAATTCCATCAAATTAGTCATTTTGTCTTCGCTGAAACCTTGATTTTTATGTAAATCTATGGTTCTCCAAGCGCCATATTCACCAATTAATACTTGTCTTTCAACGTCTTCTCCATATAAATTTGGGTCGCCTCCATAAGTACCTGTCCAGTTTTGCGGAACATCCCAATCTGTCCCTTTTCCTCCGTTGCAAGTCGTTATTTTTCTCTGAGAAGAAGCCGTTGGGTCTAACTGACGAATCAATGCTGTACATTCTTTAGCAAAATCTTCGGGCAAAGTACTTTCGTTTTCTAAACCCCAAAGCACAATCGAAGGACTATTTCTACGTTCCTTAATCCAATCTTTTAAAAGTGTTTTAAAATTTTCTCTGAAAGCAGGCGTATCGTACCAAACATGTGCCGCCATTTGTGGCCACCACAAAATTCCCGATTCATCCCAATATTGATGATAACGTAAATTATGAGGTTGATGCGCATCCCGAAAGGCGTTGAAGCCAGCCGCTTTAATTTGTTGTACTCTAGCATGAATTTGCTCTTTGCTGAAAGCATGGCTATTGCCAATCAGATGCTCGTATTCTGCAATGCCATTGATAAAAACAGGCTTTCCATTCAATAAAAACTGTTTGGCGCCTTTTTTACCAATTGGCCAACTGATGGTACGAATGCCATAATCTGTTTTTATTTCATCAATCAAATTACCATTTTCAATGATTTTAGTGCGTACTTGATACAAATACGGATTTTCAATCGACCAAAGTATTGGATTTTTAATTTCAGAAAATTGTTGATTGATATTAGCAACGGTATTGGAAGCAAGGGTAATTTTTGAACTTATTTCACTTACTTTCTGTCCATTTTTATCGAATAATTCATTGAGAATTATCAGTGATTTAAGCTTATTGCTGTAGTTTTTAATTTCTGCAGAAAGATGCAATAAAGCAGATTTTTCAGAAGCAGTGGAATCATTCCAGATATGAATTCCGAAAGGTTGAATACGTACTTCATTCGTAATGACTAAATGCACAGGACGAAAAATACCCATCGGTTGCGAACCTTCCGAAAAACCACGTTCGGGAGAACAGCCACCACAAACCCAAGGTAAATCTTGAATATTTGCAGGATGGTCGGCACGAACAGCCAAAGTATTTTCTTGATTCTGACTTAAAATAACGTCCTTCACATCCAAAGTAAAAGTAGTTCTTCCACCTGCATGAGTACCCACTTTTTTACCATTCAGCCAAACAGTTGCATAAGAACTTACGCCTTCAAAATACAGAAAAAAACGTTTTCCATTTTTGAGTTCTTGTACTTTAAACGTTTTACGATACCACGCATAGCCATGTTTGTTCCCATGAAGCATTCGGCGATAACCTTCGTACTGATCCCAATTGTGTGGCACATTTACTTTTTTCCAATTTTTGACAGAAAAGGTACTTATTTCAAAACCTGGAAAATTATCAAGCGAATCTTTAGCAGTAGTAAACCAATTATTATCTAATGAAATATCTTTCCGAAGAAGTGATTGAGCTTTAAACTGCGTTGAATTCAACAACAAAAAAGCCAAACAAAATAAACTATAAAAGCATCTTTTCATTATTTCAATTCACCATTAAATGTATAAACTTTCCCTTTTGTCGTTTGGAAATCTATTTCCTTCTTTCCGTATCTCAAATAACAATGTTCTCCTGCTTTTGAAAGAATTTTCAGGCTCGTCAACTTTCCATTTTTCCAAGTAAAATCTAATTCAAAACCGCCTCTGGCTTTAATGCCTTTTACAGTTCCTTCTTGTAAATCAGTGGGTAAAGCAGGAAAAATATCAATGTATTTGGTATGACTTTGTAAAAGCATTTCGGCAATGCCAGCCGAGCCACCAAAATTTCCATCAATCTGAAATGGCGGATGTGCATCAAATAAATTGACATAAGAACCGCCCGTACCACTAGCGGGACGAATAAGCATTTTTACCATTTTCATAGCATGGTCGCCATCTTTGAATCTTGCCCAAAAATTAATTTTCCAAGCTAAACTCCAACCTGTTCCTTCGTCGCCACGATAAATTAAGGATTGTCTAGCCGCCTTCATTATTTCGGGAGATTCTTCCCAAGTAATATCATTGCCAGGATGCACGCCCCATAAATGTGAAACATGACGATGTCTGTTAGTAGTATCATCTTTGTCTTCCAACCATTCTTGCAATTGACCATATTTCCCAATTTGATTTGGTGCAATCTGTTTGTATTTTGTCAATAAAGTATCTCGAAATTTCTCGTCTAAATGTAATACTTTACTTGCTTCAATACAGTTTTTAAACAGATTTCTGATAATCTGATGATCCATCGTTGGACCAGCCACCAAGCCACCATTTTCAGGAGAATTCGCTGGTGTACTGATTAACCTACCAGTTTTAGGGTCTTTTACCAGAAAATCAACAAAGAATTCCGCCGCTCCTTTCATGATAGGATAAGCGTTGTTTTTCAAGAAATTTTTATCTTGGGTAAACAAGTAATGTTCCCAAAGATGCTGACTCAGCCATCCGCCACCACTCACCCAAATCCCATGATTTGAAGCATTGATGGGCGCAGTTCCTCGCCAAATATCTGTGTTGTGATGTACCAACCAGCCACGTGCATCGTAATGTGTTTTGGCAGTTTCTTTTCCATTTTTTGCCAATTCTTCAATCATCTTGAAAAGTGATTTATGCATTGGCGAAAGATTGAGTACTTCGGCTGGCCAATAATTCATTTCTGCATTGATGTTGGTGGTGTATTTACTTCCCCAAGGCGGCGTGAGTAAATCATTCCAAATGCCTTGTAAATTGGCTGGATGCGTGCCTAATCTTGAAGAAGAAATCAACAAATAGCGACCGTACTGCACATACAATGCTGCAAATGATGGGTCTGAATGATGTTGAAATTGTTGTATTCTTTCGTCGGTCGGAAGATTTTCGTACTTGTCTTTTCCAAAATCAATCGAAAAAGTATTGTAATATTGTTGATACTCTTGTAAATGTTTTTGTTTGATTTTGGTGGAATTTTGGGAAGAAGCAAGCTTACTTTTTTGAATATTGGCTAGTCTTTGCTGACAAATGGCGAAAGGATTTCCCGAAGTGTTTTTATAATCAATAAAGTTTGTAGCAGCGACTAAATACAAGCTTACTTCGTCGGCATTTTCAACTGAAATCTTATTATTTTCAGTCGAAATCTTTCCGTTTTTTGCTTGAATCAATAAATTACTTTCTCCTTTCAAAACCCCATTTCTAACAGCTACTGATAAACTTAAAGTATGTTTATCAAGCTGACGAACAACATATTTTTTATGTGGACTGCTAAAACTTGCATCAAAACTGATACTTTTTAACTGACTGGCTGAAAGGTGAATAACGATTGCTTGGTCTGGTTCGCTGGCAAAGTATTCTCTGGTAAATTGAATGCCTTTTGAAGTATAGCTTGTTCTAGCAATCGCTTCCGAAAGCGACAATTCACGTTTATAATTGGTGAAATTTTGAAGTCCTTTAAAATCAAGAGACAAATCTCCAAAAGGCTGATAATCTGCTTGATATTTCCCAACGGCTGGCGGTTCATCATTTTGAATAAAGTATTTCCAATCTTTTACCAAAGAAATTCTTTGTTCGCCATTTTCATTGGCTGGATAAATTCCGATGTGGCGAGTTGTGTCTTTGTAGCCCGCAATTCCGCCTTTGTCGAAATAATTTATTACTTGAATGGCGATGCTATTTTTCCCAACTATTAATACTTCCGCAGGAATTACATACTTCCTGACGTCTGTATTATTGGTACTTCCAATTAATTTTCCGTTGATATAAGTAAAATCTTGGTCACGGACTCGGTTTAAATCCAATATCAAATTTTTACCTTTCCAGTTTTCAGGTAAATCAAAAGTTGTTCTGAACCAAAGTGCGCCGTCTAAACCTTCAAAACCTACAGTTTCCCAACCTTCATAAGTTGGCACTTTAATCGTTTTCCAAGCTGAATCATCAAAATTTTCTGCGGCTGGATTTCCCACAAAACCTTTTAATTGACGAATTTCTGCTAACCATTCTTCACGTTTCCCATCGTTACTTTTGGTTCCCATGAATTTTTCTTCCGCCAGTTGTTCCGCTTCTTTTTGCTTCCCTTCTTGTAATAATTGTCGAATTTTACCTAAGTATTTAGCAGCGTCAGGATGATTATAATTGCGTGGTTCGCCCGTCCAAAGCGTTTCTTCATTGAACTGAATTCTGTCCTTTTCAACACCTCCATAAACCATTGCGCCAAGTCTTCCATTTCCAATTGGTAAAGCATCCGTCCATTTTTCCGCAGGCTTTTTGTACCAAAGTTTATACGCTTGGGCATTGGTCAGCAATGGCAAAAAAATGAAAAGAGCAAGACTTTTTAAGTTCATGAGTTCTGCGTTTGTGAGTCTATGAGTTTAGGATTTATGAGTAAAAAGTTCATGAGTTTAAGGTTTATGAGTAAATAAAATCTACTCATAAACCATAAACTCATGAACTCATAAACTCGCCTTCAATTCTTTTAATTTTTTAGCTTTAGCGATTTGTTTTCCGTCAACAAATGCCATGAAACCTTTCCCTTTTCCGTACTTTTTACCCGTTTTATCCCAAAGAATTGTCAGGTTTTTTCCGTGATAAAAAACGTTGTCTAAACAAAACCAATCCCATTGTTTTTCAGAAATTAATGGCTTGATTTCAAGAACATTATCTGCTCTTGGCTTTAATCCAACCAAATCGTTAATAATCAAATCTGCAAAGCTTGAGTGATTATAAAACTTACTTCTTGGATTATCACCTTTAAGCCATTCTCCATTTTTTTCATCCTGATATTCCCCCAAGTACAATTTGCCATTCATTTGATGCGAATTGGCATATTTGTGTAATTCATCGTAAAAAACTTGAGCATTCATCGCTCCGTGATTCTTATAATTTGTTAACAAATTCGATAAGCCTTTTAAAGTTTGGGTCGTGGCATAAGGCCAAAGTGGGCCGTCCCATTCGCAACCATGACCAGAACCGTGTGTTCTAAATAATGGATGACGACGTTCGGCAGTAGTAAGTCCCCAAGGTGCTTTAAAACCCGTTGTATCAATCAGTTGATTCCATGCTTTAGCGACATTCGCTTTATCATCTGGCAAATTAAAGTACCAAGGAATAAACCCAATCGCCTCACGAGCATCCGAAAATCCATTTGTCTTTTCAAGTTTTACTTTGAAGAAACTAGCTTTTTGATCCCAAAGATTATCAATAGTCAATTTTCTAAGTTCTATTGCTTTTGCTTCATATTTTTGAGCTAAAGTATCATTCTGCGCCAACTTCGCCATTGCCACTAATGCTTTTGCATTTCCATACATATAACTATTGATGGTCGGGCGAATATTTTTATCTTTTCTGCCACCGCTGATAGATTCTTCCATCGCATCTTTTACATCAAATTGATAGAAAAGCTGATTAGGCAATTGCTTTTCTACTTCCCATTTTCTGTAATCGGCCTCTAATGTCAAAAGATTTTTTTCGATAAAAGCTTTATCTAAATTGACCAAATAACGATTGTAAACCGCATCGTCAATCCAACTACTGAAACCATGAAAACGCTGAACAGTATGCTTCGGGTCAACATCTAACCAGAACGAAGTATATTCATTGATATATTGCTGATTACGCAACCAACGTCCTTCATAAATATGGTGTCCCAACGCACTACTTACGGCATTGTGCTTACCTGCGTGATTTACTTTGGTGATAAATTCTGTAAAAATAAAGCCATCGGGTGTTTGTTTGAGATGCTTGCGCAATGCCCACCAACGATAATAATATACTTTTTGAATGACAGAGTCTGGACATTCAAACAAAGGAATATTCTGTGAAAGCCATTCGAAAGATTGGGCATTTGGCACAAAATTCACGACTGCTTCATCGTCTGAGGCGTTAAATTCTGTGACAAAGTTTTTAAGTTTATCTGTCGATAAAATGTTTGCTTTTTGGGCGAAAGTATTACTTATTACAAAGAGTAAAAGTATGGAGATAAGATGTGATTTATATTTCATTATTTGAACCTTTTAAACCTATAAGGTTTTAGAAACCTTATAGGTTTGAGATTAGATTAATTACTCAAATAGCCAATCAATATTTTTCTTGTTTCCTGCTAAACCTGCATCTGAAATTGGGATTTCTTGATTCCCTTTCATAAAACCTACAACCAAACAAGCTCCTTTTCCTAAGTTCAATGTATGGGTGCCAGCTTTGAAAGAGTAAGCATGAATATTTACCGCTGGAAATCCTGCTATCAATACTGCATTTGAAATCTTAATTTCCGACTGACCGTAATCATTAGCACTTGCATCTGTTTCTAATTCAGGTGCTTGCAAGAATTTACGATTTTTATCATTAAAAAAGCCTACTAAAAGTTTTACGGGCTCTGTTGTCGTAAATGTCAAACTTGTTCCAACAGATTGTTGCTTTTCTCGGTTAAATTTCAAGCCTTTTAATTGCTTTAATTGAATGGCTAAATCAGAAATTGCTGATAAAGTATCTGTGAATACTTGCTGTCCTTTTTCGTTTTGATAAAACCCTTCAACACCAGCAGAAACTTTTACATCTACACTTTCAAAAAGTGTAGCTTGTTTTACTATTACATTTTTTTGTGATTTCAGAGAATCAATTGAAAACTTAAAACGAGCTAATTCTTTTTGATACACTGGCAACATTTCTTCCCAATGAATAAAAGTAGCATCCACACCACGCATCGGAATTTTACGCTGTTTGGTTTGCATGCTGTTGGCATACAAATACGCATTTTTAGTATATTTTACTAAATCTGAAAAATGATTTACACTACTTTGTAAAAGCGGTAAAGCTTTTTCTAAATCCTTCACATCGTTTGAATATTTATAACGAAGTATCGAAAGACTTGCTCTTACTTTTTCTGCATAAAAATTCGCCATTGCATCATAGCAATAAGTATCATTTTTCAAACGGTCGAATTCTGTTTTATCTTTGGTGACAAATTTGGCAGCTTTATCAATGGCTTCAACGGCTTTTTTACCATGTGCTACTACTTCATCTGCTACTCTTACAGGCGTTTCGCCAATGTGCTTTTCATTTTTCCATTCTTTCTCAGCATATTCTATAATCATTTCGCCTTCTGGTGCTTCCGATTCATACAGCATTGTAAACAAACCATAACGGAAAGGATTAATGAATTGTGTCATCAACATTCCTAAAGTAAGTGTTTGGCGATTCCCATCTGTAATGCCATAACGACGAAGTAATTTCGGAGAAATTTCTCCCGTTTCTTCCATTGCTGTCAAGACATTTTTGGCTTTTTCTTGCGGTAAGCCGTACTTTTTCGCTAATTCTTTTCCCCAATAATTTACTTCATTTTCTCGTTTTCTGTTTGAATTCCAAGCGTATCTTGCCCAAGTTTTGTACCACATCCAATCACGGTCAATTTGCAATAAACGTTTGTCAGTTTTATCTGCCGTAAATGGCCAATCCCAATAAGACGCTTGTGGATATAAGTGCAAAGCATTAGCTTCATAAATACTGTGCATTGCCAAAACTGATTTCTGAATAAAATCGGGCGAGCTATAACGGAAAGGCTCAAGATTGGCTAAAATATGTACATTTTCTACATGAACCGTTCCGATTCTACTGAGTTTTCTATGCAATTCTGCCCAAGAACCTCTTGGCGTATAAGTTGTCAAGGCTTCTCCGTTGAATTTTGCCATTGTAAATAAATTCTTGTAAAGTGGCAATGCTTCTTTCATTACTCTTGGTGCATCGGTGTCGTGTGCACGCAAAACAATCGGCGGTTCTGTCGTTTGTCCGATTGCCTTCAAACCATCTTGCACGCCCGGAATAATGGTTTTCGTAAACCAATCAACATCATCCTGACCAACGCCTTCCATGGCTTCCCCCAAAGTAATCAGCAAGCCAACATTTGGATATTTTTCAACAAAAGCGGCGATAGATTTACGAGTATAATCTGCAATAATGGGAATAATCGGACGGTTGCGGTCTTGTGTTTCAAGATTATGTTTTTCAGCAAAAGGTTTCGGAATGATAATATTGTAAAACATTTGAATCACCCAAATGCCTCTTTTGTCGGCTTCTTGGGTTAGAAAACGGAAAATATCTTCATTCTTTTTAAAAGTTTCGTCATCAACTTCTACCGCATAAGGATACTCTTTTAATTTCACTAAAGATGAAAAAGGATGTCCATTCCACAAGTACAAAGAATTATAGCGGTTTTCAACCATCATGTCCAAATACTGAATCCACATCGCTTTATCATAAAACCAAGGAAAACTTTCGGGCGTGTATGGATATTCGTAAGTTCCTCTTCCCGGCAATAAAGTCGTTTTCTGCAAACCGATACAAGTACCACGCAAAACCATTTCTGGTTGTTCGCTGATATTAATTTGTTCGGATAATTTCCCTGTTTCTTTAATTTGATTCACCAATTCCAAACAACCATACAAAACACCAGAAGCATCTTTTCCAATAATCAACATAGGTTTATCGATTGCTTTTGAGATAGAAAATCCTTCTTTTCCTAAATCCTTTTTATTGTCAAGATTGTATAAAGAAAGAGTATTTTGGAGCTTTTCATCAGATAAAGTACTTATGACGATGACACTCCCCGTTTCTTTTGTATTTGAAACAGCTTTAATCTTTACTTCATAGCCAATAGTTGTTAAAGCCGAACGAAGTTTCTCTACACCAAATTTGATACGAATTTGACTAGAATCCGTTATTAAAATTGTAGCTAAACGTTTTTTTTGTGGAATTATCTCAGCGAATGTTATCGCACTAAAGCTACAGCAAATGAGCAGGTTAAGGATAATATATTTCAAAAACTTATTCATAGAAATGAGTTGATGTATTGATAAAACGATTGGAGAGCTTTTGTATTTTTAAGAAAAATCTAATAAAGTATTAATAAAATTCAACTTGCCCAAAATAACGTTACAAATTTATTGTTAAAGCTAGGGCTTTTACTCTATCATTTTTTCTAACTATTGTACAATTTTATCATTTCTAAATGACAATGATTTTTTGATAAAAAGATTTCAAATCTATCAAGAAAGAACTTTCAAGCACAAATATTCAATTGAAGTATTTCTATTGGGCATTGACAATAAAAAAACGGACGAAAATTCGTCCGTTTTTAATCAATATTCCTAAATATTATAACCCATAAAATACTTCGTAAGTCTTGCCTTTTTCAAGCGTTAACTCATATAAATCATTTGCCAAAGCTTTGATTTCTCCATCTTTACTGCTTGGCTTTATTTTACTTTTAAACCTTAAAGTTCCAACTCCAGCTACACCAGTTACTTTGATTTGCTGCGTGCTACAATACACTTTTACATCGCCATCGGGTGTTGGAACTTTTCCTTCCATCCATTGCAAACCGCCTAATTGTGGTTCTACTAAATAGGTTTTATATGCGGCAGAAGTAGGTTTTACACCTAAGAAATATTTTCCTAACAAATAGATAGGACTTGCGCCCCAAGCATGACAAAGGCTTTTCCCAAACGGACGACCATACATGGCATAATGTTCATCCCCTTTTTTGGTAGGATTGTATTCTTCCCAGAAAGAAGTAGCGCCTAAATTCAACATCCCGCCCCAATAATCTTTCATTTCTTTTAATACATAACTTTGTTCGCCCAAAGCACAAAGTGCTTCTAACTCATAAAAACGCATATACGGTGTTGTAATTTTCTGAATTTTATCGTTCAAAAGTACATGTGTTTTAACATCTTGTTTTTTAGCTTCGTCGAGATAATTAAAGAAAATTGCAAACATATTGGCATAACGAGTTACATTTTCGGTTTGCTTTCCATCCACTCGGCTATGTACCAAAGCATGTTTTTCGTTGTTCCAATAATTGGTGAAAAGCTTTGCTTTTAGCTCCGTTGCCAATTGTTTGTACTTTTCTTCATTTTTGGTATCGTTCACAATATTGGCACAAGTTGCCATTGTTTCTAAACTTCTCGCCAAAAGCAATTGCTCAAAACTTACTTCTCCTTTTTTACTTAAACCTTCTGCCCAGTCGATAAAAACCCAATCGCCCGTTAAGCCTTCCATCATTCCATTGCTGTTTCTTCTTGACAAACAGTAATCCATCAAACTTTGCATTCTTGGATAAAACTGTTGAATAAAAGTTTTATCGCCCGTATATTGATAATAATCGTTGATGCCGATAAACCAATAAAAGGTATAATCCATGATGGTATTGATGTGACTTGTCACGGGGTCTTTTCCTCTGAGTGCCAATAAAGTACGAGTAACCGAAGGAGAATCGAACAATAAATAATAGTTCATCAAATAACTTTGATAAGCATCGCCCGACCAAATCCAGCGGTCACGTTTGATTCCGTCAATGAAAAACTCACGAGTATTCAAATGAAAAGTATAGTTTGAAACATCATAAATTTTATTGATTTGTTCGTCAGAACAACGGAAACCGCCACGGTCGGCTACAGGTAAAAACTCATACAACATCGATACTCCATCAAGCGAAACGCCAGCCTCAAATTGCACATTTACAAAACGAAAAGCTTTTGAAAGCTCCATCGTCATATCTTTTTTATTGGCTTCATTTACTTCAATTTCGTCTAAAGTTTCGCAAGTTTCAGTCGCCAAAGCTTCTTCTTTAGATTCTCCGTAGTAAATTTTTAGTTTCCCTTTTCCTTTTAAACCTTGCAATTTGATAAAACCAAAAGTCTCTTTGCCAAAGTCCAATAAAAGACTTTGTGACTTTCTTTCTGTTTTTACAGCTTGTTGAATTTTAGTGTCTAATTTGAATTTTGAAGGAGGCGTTAAAGCCGAGTTAAAATTCCAGAAACCTGCATTGAGCCATTTTGTACCAGATTGGTCAGAAGCTTTTCCTGTTTCATCAATCCATTCTTTGTCTTCAAAAGTAACGAGCCAAGAAGCATCTGAAACCACTTTTTTGCCTTGCACAAAAATGGCAGGAACACGGTCTTGACAAAATACTTTTAAACTAACTCTATGTTTTCCAGCAGGTACAGTGATTTTTTTCGGAAAACCAGCAATTGCTTTTCCATCAATTTTTACATTGAATTGTCCTTCTACAGTCAATAAAACTTCTTCAGCAACGGGCAAATCAAAATCTTTATGAAAATCAACTAAATTATAATGACTGTCCAATTTCCAAAATGGCGGGAAAAACGAACCACGTTCTGTTCTTCTGTTTTGCATTTTGTTACTCAACCAAACTTCAAAATCACCAGGATACCAAATCCAAGTAGCTTGATTTTGAGCCAAAGTAGGTGAACAAAAAGACAGGAAAGTCAAGACTGCCAGCAGCTTTGTTTTCAATGAGATTTTTGTGGAAAGTATTTTCATCATTTTAAAATTGAATTTTCATTAGTTAAAAAAAAGGTAAAGTCCAATCATGACAATCGTTAATAAAAGCCACGAAATCCATACTTTTTTACTTGGTTTTTCAATGCTATTTTGTTCCTCTAAAGTTGCCAAATAAACGGTTGGTGCTTTGTCTAACAATGAAATAATCATCGCCAACACTGCTAAGAAAGCAAAAATGAAAAAAGAAAGTAATAGATAATGTGGCCAAATAGGATATTTATCAGGCGTAAAAACCCAGAGATACATTACTCCTACACCCAAACTAAAGACTGAGCCTGCCGAGAGAATGAAGTTTACTGCTTTCTTGGTAGTTCTTTTCCAGAAAACAGTCAATAAAAAAACAACAGCTAAAGGTGGCGCAATAAAGCCCAAAACCGATTGAAAAACATCGAATAAATTCAAGCCTTTGATACTATCAATTGCCAAAGCCATCATGATAGCAAAAAAACAACCCGCAATTACCGTCATACGACCAACCCTGATAATTTCATTATTGGTAGCCTGAGGATTGATTTTCTTCAAATACACATCCATCGTAAAAACGGTACTTAAAGAATTTAAAGAAGAACCAATCGTTCCGACAAGTACTGCAATCAGTACAACGATGACCAAACCATTCATGCCGGGCGGGAAAAGATTCGTCACCATCGTCATATAAGCTTCAGATGGGTCTTTTAAATTCGGGAAAAGTATGTAGCATAAAATTCCTGTCAGGATAAATAAAGGCAAAGAAAGTATTTTAAGCCAAGCGATAAAGTTTACGCCTAATTGACCTTGCTCCAAATTTTTCGCACCTAATACCGATTGAACCATTGCTTGGTCGGTACAGAAAAAAGCCACTGCAGCTACTGGGTAGCCTAATAAAATGGCGTACCAAGGATATTTTGGGTCGCTTGCAGGATGAATCAATGTCCAATAATCAGCAGGAACGCTGTGATATACTTTGGAAATTCCACCGACTTTAATAACACCCAAAACAGTAAGCGTCAGTGAAACTGCAATCAGTAAAATCATTTGGAAAACATTTACTTTAGCAATGGCTTTGAGTCCGCCTGCAAAAGCAAAAAGTCCAGCAAACAATACCAAAACAATCACTGATTGCCACATCGGAATGCCCAAGATTTGTCTTACTAAAAACCCACCAGCGAACAAGCCTAATGATAACCAAGAGATTAAAATTTTTATCAAAGCATACCAAGCTAAAATTGTTTGGGTAGAATCGCCATAGCGTTTTCCCATGAATTCAGGCATGGTACTTACATTTGCAGCTAAGTATTTTGGAGCAAAAACAATTGCCAGCAAAAACAAAAAGACAAAAGCGTACCAATCAAAATTAACGGCTACAATTCCAGTACTGTAACCGATACTGGCAAAGGCAAGTAACATAGATGGTCCCACATTTGTCCCCCACATATTAAAGCCAATGCTTGACCAACCCAAAGATTTATTGGCTAAAAATAAGGTTTCTTCTTTATCAGATTTGTCTGAAAAACTTGCTCGGTAACCAATAACAATCAATATCACCAAGTAGGCAACAACGATGCTATAATCTAAAATGGTTAGGCGTTCTACAATGCTTCCCATTATCTATGATTATTTAAAATGTCTGCACTTAATTGATGCGTCGCCAATACATCGGCAATTTTTACGGGTAAACCTGTTTGTAAAGATTTATCCATTGCCTGCAATAAAGCCACAGTTCCAACGCCCTCTTTGATGTTTGGATAAGCCGTTTTGCCACTTTCAAGACAATCGGCAAAGTATTCTAAATAATTTTGGTACTCGCCAGCATGGTGACTTTTCCCTTCAAAACGGAAGTAATGTTTTAGCTTATGTTCCCACGTTTGTACAATTTCTTCGCCCGTATTTGTGGTAACAGCATAACGTAAATCCATATAATCGGCTTGGCTGCAGCCTTCTGTTCCTCTTAAAATACAACTCATTTCGCTATCACGCACCACGGGCTGAACTGGGCCAGTATATGCACCACTTACTCTTGCAATTCTTCCGTCAGTCGCTTTAAAAATAAAGTGCATGGTATCGGCATTTTTCAAACCGCCTTTTAATCCATTTGAACTCAACATGCCATAACCCATTACTTCTTCAATGTTTGGCAAATACCATCTGATAAAATCTACTGGATGGCTCAAACCACCATAAAGCCATTTAAATGCATTTTCTAGCGACCAACCTTTGTCTAAAAACCATCTGTGGTCGGCATGATAATAGCCTTCAATCGTGATTAATTCACCGATTAATCCCGCTTCAAAATCGGCTCTTTGCTTTTTCATGGGTTCAAAAAAACGAGAGCTTTGTCCGACAAAAACTTTTTTGCCAGTACTTTCTGAAAGCTCAATTAATTCTTTTGCTTTCGATAAATCATCAATAAAAGGCTTGGTGCAAACAACGTGTTTGCCATGCAATAAAGCTTGTTTGGTATGTTCAGCATGAAATTTATCGGGCGTATAAATGGCGATAATATCAATACTTTTATCGTCTAATAAATTTTGATATTCAGTTGTATAATTGTGAAAGTCAAATTCTTTGGCTCTTTGCTTACACAAATCAATATTGCGGTCGCATACTTTTACCAGTTCTAATTTTGTACTTGCCAAAGCTGCCGACATTGTACTTCTTCCTTCTCCTAAACCTAAAATTCCTAATTTCAACATTTGTATTGCTATTTTTAATTTTGAGAATCTAATTTTTAATTACCTGCTGGTTTTAGAAAAACCCATGTTTCACCTTTTTGGGTACCAGAAATTCCTTCTTGATATTTCGTCATTAACTTATTCCATTCTACCACTTTAGGATTATTTTCAATCGTTTTAGGATTGAGCCTATCCAAACTTTCACCTTTAGGAATACTGATGACCAACATCAGTTGTCTTCCATTTTTATAAATTAATAATTGTTGAAAATCGGCATTGCAAAAACCTTGAGAAACTTCTGGCCATTTTTCAAATTGTGTAGCATGATAGCTTAAGTACTCTTTTTGTAAAGTAGTATCAGCTACTAAATTGGCTGTGAGTATTGTGTGCGACCATTCTTTCGCTGACTTCCCATTTTTACATTTTTCTTGATTGAATTCATAAAACAAATCATCATAAGTCTTGATTTGTAATTTGGGAAAAGCATTTTTCAGTCTTTCTCGCAATAAATACACATCTTGTACTTTATCAAAAATCACTAAATGATTTTCCCATTGAAATAAAGCTTCTTGCGAAACCTTACTTTTCAAGAGTATTTCATCTAATTTTTTTCGGTCTATCGTCTGTCCATTTTTAGTAATCAATTCTACAATAACTGGTTTTTCAACATTGATTTCCCAATACTTATCTGCTTGCTTTTTGTCTTTTAATAAATAGGCATATTCTGCCTGAATTCCTGCCTTTACTTTGATGCTGTCTGCTACTTGTGGGCCATTATTTTGCCAAGTATTTCCTGGGCCATTGGCATTTTGTAGAAATTTTGCAGAGGGACTCCAATTATCTTTTATCGTAAAATAAGAGGAGCCTTCGTCTGTGTATAAATAAAACCAATGGTTAGGGATATGCGCATAAGGAGCTTTGTAAATACTATCGACATAGTTTTCGGAAATGACAGAACCAGGCTGAGCCGACAAAGTATAAATTGCCGCAACATCGTACATGTGTTTGGCATAATGATGAATTTTGTTGGCTGAAATGCTATTATTTTTCATGGCGTTGACGGTTTTTGTCCAGCCCCAACCCATACTTATTCCAGAATATGATACATCAGAAATTTCATTATGTTCAATATTAATGCCTTTTACAAAACCTGCCCCAATACCAACTGCACCCCAATCTTCATTCGTAACATCAGAAATTAAGTTATTGCTAATCAGCAAGTTTGTACAAACTTCTCTTTCATCTGAAGGATTATAAGGTAAATGTATTTCAGTGGCTTCATCCGCAAAAACACCTGCTTGAATACCCGTTCCGCCAACATCCTTAAATAGATTTCCTTTGATAGAATTATCATGAACGCCTTTATGATAATCTAAACCAGTAGAAGCCAAATGTTCAAAACGGCAAGCCTCAAAACCTGTGTGATTGGCATAAGAAACTTCCACAGCAGCTTTCGGGCGACCAACCCAAGCTTGATTTTCTAAGGTTTTTTTGTCTGGCGTTCCAGGCATTTTAAGTTTGTAAGCATCCAACATGTACAAACCCGCTTGATGCGGAACGTGCCCTTGCTGAGATGGACGCAACCATGAAGTATGACAAAAAACAATATTTTTGAAGAAAACATGAGATACTTGATGATCAACTGTCCCTTCTATTCGTACCAAAGTTTCAAGCGAAGGAGCAATTACTTCCGCATTTTCCATTACTTCATTTACCCGTGGAATGTAGTATAATTTCTCAGCTTTTTTATCCAAAAACCACTCGCCAGCTTCGTTCAAAAACTGAATGGCATTGGTTAAATAGAACGCAGAATTACCCGTTTCTTTTGAAATCCAAGGCGCAGGCCAAGGATGTTCAGACTGAATTTTACTTTCTGGTTGAAAAAATGAAAGCTTTGTACTGTCGCCTTGTACTTCCATTTTCTTGATGCGCAAATTGGCAATTGCCCACCATTGATGAATAAACATTTCTACACCATTGGCTTTTGTTATTTCTGGGAATTTTGGTGTTGAAATCCAGCAAGTTTCTTCTTTCTTATTCCAAGATAAAATACGATTCATTCTTGGATAAGGAGTATCTTTAGCACGAATCGCTTTTTGATTATTCACCCACAATTGTCTGAAATCCAATACATTTCCTCCAATTTTCGGTGCATCTGCTACCCAAACTTTTCCAATCGCTTCTTTGGGTAAGCCAATAAAGTTGCCTTTTACTTTTGTCCAGCCACTTAATGAAATACCACCGCTAATGATTGGTTTTTCATTCGGAGCTGCTTCTATTATTGTTGGACTCAGTGAAGTTCCAGCATCTTCTGGACGAATCGTGATGGGCTCGTATAATTGATAATTTCCTTCACGAACATAAATATGAATGGCTTTTGTGAAATTGTTTTCTGACAATCTACGCATTTCACGGACTCTTCGAATTGCCATTGAAACAGTTTGAAGCGGATTTTCTTTTGTCCCTAAATTAGTATCAGCACCATTTGGAGCAACCCAAATATCAGTCTGTGCCTGAATTTGCATTGAAAAACAGCAGGTCAAAAAAGCAAGTATGTAGTGGCAATATTTCATTGTTTATTTCTGGAAAATGCTTTTCAAAAAAGCGGTATTTGCACCAAAATTTCCTTTGACATCTCTTGGTCTATTCGCATCTCTTGAACGCTCTATGACCAACCAGCCAGTCCATTTCATTTTATCAAGCGTGGCTTTTACTTTTTTCATGTCAATCTCTGGGTCATTTTGTAGCCAAACACCATCTTTATTGGTGCAGTGAATCATGCAAATTCTATTTTTGCCTAATATTTTCAACTCTTTGTATAAATCTCTTCCTTCTTTTAAAGGGCTAGAAAAATTGAAGTAAATTTTAATTCCTTCAGAACCTATTTCCTTTAATAATTTTACTTCTTCACTCGCACTCAACGCTGTTTCTATTCCGATTATAACGCCTGCTTTTTTAGCCATTTCGCCTGCAACTTTTAATCTAGCCACTACCGAATCTCTCACGGCTGGGTCTTTTTTCAAATCACATTGTACTCCCAAAGGCAAAAAGGCAATTTTGATATTCATCAATTGCATGGTTTTGATGCAATCTTCAATTGATTTTTTGTACTCTTCTCTTCCACAAAATGACTGAGCATAATAGCCAGTCATCGCCAATGAAAACATTTCAATGTTCAATTCTTTGGCTTTGTTCAGAAAAACCGTTCGGACAGAATCATTCGCCAAGGCATTTTCGAATGTTGGGCGTTTGCCCAAACCACCCATGTCAACTTCTACACCATCAGCTCCGATTTCCTTCGTCAGCGTCAATGCTCCCAGTTTTTGCCTTTTCAAAAGCATTAAATCAATCACACCAATTTTATATTTTTGATTTATTTGGGCAATACTTTCCAATGGCAACGAGCAGAAAAAAGTCATTGTCGTTGCTAGAATCGCTATGGTTAGCTTTTTCATTTTATCTAATTTTTTATCGCTTCGGCGAATATTTTCTCTAAGGTTTCAAAATCTTTTACCGCATTTTTGGGCAGATTTTCACCTTTTTCGCCGAAAACATACATAGCTGGAAATGGCTCAATCGTTACTTTCGTTTCATCCATTACTCCTGTTTTATCTTTCAATTTTTTCACCTCCAACTGGAAGTTTTTTGCTAGAAAATCATACAATGCCAAGCGTTTACTTTTTCCATAATCATGACCTTCTTCTGGAAAATGCACATTTTTTACTTCGTCTGTTTTTCCGTAAAAACCATAGATTTTTTGAATAAAAGGAAACTCAGTTTCAGGAACATGCTGCGTCCAATCTTTTCCGTCTGATAAAATTAATTGTGGTCTCGGTGCCGCCATTGAGGCAATTTCTACATTATTTGTTCCATTTCCACAAAGATGTACGCCCATTCCGCTTTCGCAAGGACAGCCACCAGAATGGTAAGAAGACAACATCACGACGGGTACGCTCAAAGTAATTCTATCATCCAGAGCTGTGATTAACATCGTTTGACTTCCACCTCCCGAACCACCAGTAATGCCCACACGACTAGCATCTGCATTGCTAAATGACAATAACCAATCTAAAATTCGGATACTGTTTAGCGTCTGCATGGTCTGCGCAAGACTTTTTCTATGATTTTCAGATTTGAATTGCAAAGTAGATTCTCCCCAAGCAAAAAGGTCATAACTAAAAGCGATAGCACCCATTCGGGCTTGCATCGCACAACGATATTGACAATCAGCACGATAACGTCCATCACCAAAATGTCCGTCAGGGTTTAAAATCACAGGGATTTTTCCTTTACTTTCCAAAGGCATATACAAAGACCCACAAACATAAACACCCGGAAGCGTTTCAATCGCCACATTTTCAATGGTATAACCGTCCATTGTACGTTTATTACTCGTGATTACTTTACTTGTTGGCTTCGCTGGCAAAGGTGAAAGTTTCAGCGCTTTCCACATACAAGCTTGTAATTCATCTTTCCGTTTTTCCCAACTTGCTTCGTCGTTGTATAAAGTTGATAAGTAAGCAAGCTGTTGTTCGCCTTCTTCTGGTGTTTTTAAGTGATATTGATAAGGCTGAAGTTTGTACTTTTTCTCACCTTCTTTGGCAAAAGTAATGTCTTGCGAAGACAATACATTCGTCATCGTTTTTTCAAAATCTGGTCTGAAACGCCAGTCAGCATACGTAACCCATTTATCTTTTACTAAATCTTCTGGATAGCGAATCTTCACTTTAAAGCGAGTTTCGATTTGCGCAATGACATCTTTCAAAGGTTTTTTGAAAGCATTATCAGCGTTTTGAGCCAAAGAATAATAGCTCAACAACAAGAAACAGAAAGTTTTTAGGAATTTCATGCGCTTAGTCTTTAGTAATTTCTCCACCTTTGGGTGCTTCGTATCCTTTGATTTTCGGCCATTCTCCATTGGTAATTTTCTTCAATTTCAATTTTGAAGGGTCGATTACGGCATGTTTAATTTTCTTTCTTCGCCAGGTATAAATTACATGCACCAAACCATCTGACGTTTGAATGATAGACGGATACGAATATTGGCTAATCGGAGAATCTTCGATAATCAAAGCGGCATACCATTCTTTACCATCTTTCGTTAACGATAAATTCAAAGGTGTTCTTGGTCCTTTTGCCAAATCGCCCGGCGGTAAAACATGGTTATAAACCAATAAATGTTTTCCATTTTTCAAGGTCACAGCGTCTGTTCCAGAATTATTGTTTGGTAAACTAGCTTTTGCCAAAGGCGACCAAGTTTCACCATTATCTGTTGACCAAGATTCAATAATTGCTCTGTCTCTACTTCTTGCTAGAATCTGTAATTTACCTTTTCCATGATCTAAAATACTTGGCTGAATGGCATTAAAGGTTTTTCCATCATTGATTGGTCCAACGATTCTCCAAGTTTTTCCAAAATCTGGCGTTACTTCAAAATGCAATTTCCAACCTGAACCTTCTGTACTTGTTGGACAAAACAGGTTTCCATTACTCAACAAAACTGGCTTATTTTTTACGGGTCCGATATAACCTTCTGGCAAAGCTTTCGCTTGCGACCAAGTAAGACCATTATCTGAAGAAGTTTTTAACCAACCTTTCCATTTCGCAGGGCTTGGTCCAATTTTGTAGAAAAGCATTAAATCGCCATTCGGAATTTGGAACAATACTGGATTCCAACAAGCATAGCGCAAAGTATCGTTCACAATGCCATTTGCAACATTTTGTGGCGCTTGCCATTTACCATTTTCATTTCTGCTTACCCAAATACAAACATCAGGATTTCGCTCTTTCGTACCACCGAACCAAGCGGCAACCAAACCTTTGGGTGTTTCAGCAATGGTGGCGGCATGGCTTTCTGGAAAAGGTGGATTTTCAACCACAAATTCATCGACTAATAATCCCGATTTCCACTTTTGTGCATTCACTTGGTTTGTGAAAAGTACACAAATCATTGAAAATACTATAAATAAGCTTTTTTTGAACATGATATTCGTATTAAATTTTTAATATTTTGAGAGTATTTTTTCTGAATATTTACTAATTGACGATAAACGAATAATTGCCAGAACTTACTTCTACAATCAATTGATTGCCTTCTGTTTTTACAAATTTGATTCCTTCAAGTCCTACAATTTTCTTTCCTCCTTCTGTTAGTTTATCTAAAGAATTGGCAGGCAAGTAAACTAAAGATTTAGTATTGGCCGGAATACTGATATTCCATTGAAATTTGTTTCCGTCTTTTTTCCAATCTGATTTTATCGTTCCGTACATGGAATGATAAGATGCTTTTCCTGCATTTAAGCCATCAATCATTTCTGGTTTCATGATGATTTTCTTGAAAGCCACAGCATCTTTTGCAGATTTAATGCCTGCAATATTTTCATAATACCAAATAATCAAATCGCCCAAAAGCATGACATGATTTCCAGAATTCATTTCTGGATTGGCTTTATCACCATTCCAAAGCTCCCAAATGGTTGTTGCGCCATTTTCAGCCATATAGCCCCAACTTGGATAATCACGATTTGAAGCAATTTTATAGGCAATATCTGCACGACCATTTTGGCTTAAACCACGCATTAACCATTGCGTACCAATTACACCAGTACTGATATGCCCTTTATTATCGACCAAAATTTTGTTGACAATATTATTCCAAACTTTAGTTTTTTCATTGGCAGGAATCATTTCATACACCAAAGGCAAAAGGTTGGCTGTAACCGTTCCGTTACTGTATTGTCCTTTTTGAGTATTCAGGAATTTTTGATTAAAAGCCTTTTTAATATCCTCAGCAACTTTTGAATATGCTTTTACATCTTCAGGCTTATTCAATAAATGGGCAAATTTTTGCATTAATTCTAAAAGCCTCACATAAGTTGCAGAAGCCAACAAAATGCCATCCGTTTGTAAAGCTGGGTCTTTTGCATGAATCAATTCTAAAGATTCTGGCGGAACGCACCAATCGCCATACTTATCTTTGGTAATCAATCCATTGACCAAGTATTTTTCTTGCATATAATCTATCCATTTTTTCATGGAAGGATAATGCTTTTTAATCGTTTCTTTATCGCCAAATTGATGATACAACATATCAGCGATGGTGATATAAGTACCTGGCCAAGTAACATTATCGCCATAATATCGCCAAAAAGCTGGGGCAACATCAGGAATACTTCCGTCTGGTTTTTGCGCTTGTTCAATATCATTCAACCATTTTGAGTAAAGACGAACATTATCGAAAATAAAGCTTTCGCCATAAGCTCCCGTTGTTCTATCACCCAACCACGGCTGACGCTCATTTCTTTGTGGGCAGTCAACGGGCATTCCTTTATAATTACTTCTGATGCCCCAATAAGCATTTTTATAGATTTGATTAATGGTTTTATCAGACGTTTCAAATTCACCAATCGTTGCCATATCATCATAAACGACTCTTCCATCAAAATCATCAATCGTTGGAACAGTCGGGAACCCTGTAACCTCTACATATCTAAAACCATGATATACAAATGAAGGCTCCCAAATTTCTTGTCCTTCGCCTTTCAAAGTATAAACATCCGTTACTTTAGCATCCCTTAAATTTCTGACGAACAATTCCCCAGTACTTTGTAAAGTTTCGGCAAAACGCAAAGTAACCTTATCTCCTTTTTTTCCTTTTACTTTCAATCTCAACCAACCCGCCATATTTTGCCCCATGTCCAAAATATAAGTATTGACTTTCAAGTTTTTAATCGACACAGGTTTGATGGTTTCCATTACTTTCATGTTTTCCGTCATCTGTGCTTCAAACATTCCTCCAGCTTCTTGCACCAATTGGGCTTTTATCCAATTGCTATCAGAAAAACCAACTTTATTCCAGTTGGGCATTTCTTTGGTTGCATCGTACTCTTCGCCATCATATTCATTGTTAGTTCTGATAGGGCCATCGGCAGTTACTTTCCAACTTTCATCGGTAGAAATCGTTTCTTTTGTGCCATCTGTATACTCTACATCCAAATTCAACAACATTTTCGGATAGCCAAAAGTCTTGATTTTGTAGGGTTTATAATCTTGACGCATCGTGTAAAAACGTCCATTTCCTAATACTGTTCCGATGGCATTATTCCCCGTTTGCAACAATTTTGTCACATCGAAAGTATTGTATTTTACTCCTTTTGTATAATCTGTTGGCACAGGTGCTAATACTTGGTCGCCTACTTTTTGACCATTCAAATACAATTCGTACATGCCCAAGCCCACGATATAAACCGTTGCTTGTTTAATTGTCTTTTTCGCCTGAAATTCTTTTCTAAAATACCTTGCCGAAAGTCTTGAAAATTGTGTTTCGTTATCCCATTCAAAAGAGCGGTCTAGTCCAATCCATCTGCCTTTCCAATCTACATAATTCAGTAAACCGATACTCCAAAAAGCATTTCCCGACCAAGCAGATTCACCTTTATTCGTCCAGATTTTTACTTTCCAAAAAGCTCTTTTTTTACTTTTTAGAGTCATTCCAGCGTATTTTACATGGATAGATTCATCAGTATTTACTTTTCCAGAATTCCATAAATCTGCTTCATTATTGGCTAATTTTTCTGGACTAGAAGCCACCAATATTTGATAGGCAATTTGCTGAACATTTCGTTGTGGACTAATAATTTCCCAACTTAAACGAGGTTTTACTACATCAATTCCTTCTGGATTCACGAGCATTTCGCAACGTAAATTTTGTAATTGAATACCCGCATCTTGCTTATTAAACGAAGCAAAAAGTACGATGGCTACCAAAAGGAAGATGTGTTTTGTAATTTTCATTCTTTTATAATCAATTGATATAAATCTTTTCTATCTAAGTACAACGGACAATTTTATTGAAACCTGAAACCTATAAGGATTCTGTTAATTCCTTAATAATAAGAAAATTATTATTAAATCCTTATAGGTTTATATCACAATTACTTATTTCCAACAAAATCAAAATACAAAACCAACTCTTTCGCTCTGGCTGGTTCTTTTTCGTAATCGTAATAAATATTTTTCATGCCCATTGGTCCAGAGTTTTCAGTTTTATTGGTTTTCGAACCAATTCCTGCGATACCCTGTAGAAATGAAATATCTCCATTCGGGAAATTAATTTGATAATTTTTGTAAGGATCTTGTTTAAACGCTGGCGTAAACAAACGGAAGAAAATATCTTCATTTTCGGTAACCACCGTAAAAGTTTGCTCTTTCCCAATAAATTTACACCAATACATATTTGAGTGATAACCCTTAAATTCTGGATAGAGAAAAGGTATTTCTCCTGTTTCCGTAGTGTTATACTCTTTTTGCCAAACCCCAAATTGGTTTCCCTTCATTCTATTTTTCCAAACTCTGAAAGGTCCATTTCCCATATATTCCACACCTTTTATTTGGTTTTCAGGAAATGAAAAATTTACTCCAAAAAAGGTTGTAAAGTAATCTCCAGGGAAATAATTCACCTTCATTTTTACCCAACCTGATGGATAAATTGTCCATTCCAAAGTATTGTAACTATTTTTTCTATCGAAAGTAGAAGTAATAATTACATTGCCATTCTCAACACGTTGCGAGAAATTTTTGAAATTAGTCGCACCTTCTTGTACAATTGGACCATTATTGAAAGGAATTACTCCTTTTTCGTTCTGTACTTTTTGTAAAAGTCCCGTGAATTTGTTGATTGAAATCTGCAAGTTCTTTACAGAAATGGTATAGAGTGAATCTACCATTGTAATCTTCACTTCATCATTTCCACTTTTCTTAACAATACTTTCTGCAATTTTATTTGGCAAAGAAATCTTAAAACTCCAAGTAAAAATTTCTTGTTTGTTCGCATCTTTGGCAGTTACATACAACACATCATAAGCTTGCCAATCTGTTGGAAGTGACAATTTGATAATGCCTTTTTCATTCGGCTTAATATTGGGAGAAACAACAGAACCCGATTTTTCTAAAAGGTTTTTGTTCCCAAATTGTTTCAATTTCCATGAGAAAGTACATTCGTTAATATTGGTGAACGAATAACGATTTTCAATATTCAAGACTCCATCAAAATCAGAAGTAATTTCTTTGGCTTCAAATTTTATCGGACTCCAAACTTCCTTAATCGTAAAATAACTTCCCTCCTTTTCACGATATGGACCTACAATTCCATCTGCGGCATGATTTCCGTCGGTATCCAATATCCCATTTTTATCCGTTCTTACGATTCCTTGATCGACAAAATCCCAAAGAAAACCGCCAGCAGACAAAGGACTCACCCACATTTTTTCCCAGTAATCTTCTAAACCTGCACCGTGACCGCCATCGTACATTCCATGTAAAAACTCCGTTGGCATTACAATATTATGTCCGTTGTCATAATTCCCAATTCCATAATTGTATTCACGATAATGTTGTGTATCAAAACCTGCAAAAGCTTCCCAAGCGTGAATTACAGGACGTTTTTGAATATCTTCTTGCGGAAAAATTGGGTCTAATTCATAATTATGTCCGCCTTCATTACCATTTATCCAGAAAATTACCGAAGGATGATTTTCATCATGCTCCATCAATTCTTTCAATAATTTTGTACCCGTTGGCGTATCATAATTGCCGTGCCATCCTGCCAATTCATCCATCACATACAAACCCAAAGAATCACAAACCTCCAAAAAGTGGTCATCTGGCGGATAATGCGACATTCTCACGGCATTCATATTCATGTCTTTCATCAATTTTACATCCAAAAGACTAATTTCTTTACTGGTTGTTCTACCAGAAGTTGGCCAAAAAGAATGGCGATTTACGCCTTTGAATTTTATCTTTTTGCCATTTACATAAACGCCATCTCTTTGTTTGACCAATACCGAACGAAATCCAAATTTCTTTTCAACCGAATGAATTACTTTATTATTTTCCGTCAAATTAACGATTACTTTATAACGATTTGGTTTTTCGGACGACCATAATAATGGCGAGTTTACTTGTGTTTTTAATCCTACAATTTCATCCGTCTTACTTACTTTTTGATGTATTGGCGTACCAACTTTCTTTCCATCAAGCGTATAAATTTGGGCTGAAATTAGTTGTGAAACTTTAGCATTTTTTAAGTAAACATTGGCTTTGAAAGTTCCTTTGGCATCAGCATCCAAAGCTACTCTTTCAATATGTTGCGTCGGTAAAGCTTCTAAGTAAACAGGGCGAAAAATGCCTCCAAATATCCAAAAATCGCCTTTTCGCTCTGCTTCATTTACAGAAGCATTAGCTGAATGTTTGGCAGCTGTTACTTCCAACAAATTATTTTCACCAACATTTACCAACGAAGTAATGTCATAACGAAAAGCATAATACGCTCCTTCATGCGTAGCTCCAGCCGATTTTCCGTTGATTTTCACGTCGGTATCAGTCATCACGCCTTCAAAAACGATATTGATAGTTTTGCCTTTCCAAGTATTTGGTACTTTAAAAGTATGTTTGTACAAACCTTTTTCTTTTCCTCTTGAACTATCTTTCGAAAAACCATAATTGTACTTTCCAAAACCTTGTAATTCCCAGTTTGAAGGCACAGGAATACTTGTCCATTTTCCTGAATTATTACCCGCAGTACAGAAAAAATCCCAGTTAACGGTTTTGTCATTTCCAGTTCCAGACAAATACAATTTTTGAGTTTCTTGCGCTTTCGCAAACCAAGAAATCAGGCAAAGCAATATGATTAAAAAATTACGCTTCATTATAAATTTGTTCTAAAAGGTCGGGCTGGTAAGCCTTCTTGATTAAATAAGTTAGGTTGAGCGGCTTCGTCCCAAGCAAAGCGAAGTTTTACTGGTTTGGTAATTTGTGGAGACGAAAGTATGACTTTGTTATCTTTCAAAGTCGCTTCGGCATTTACAAAATTTCCGTCTTCGCCAGCAATCTGAAAATCACTCAATTTTTTTCCGTCTTTGCTGATTAATCCTGTTCCGATTTCATCAAAAGTTATCTGGATTTCATTCCCTTTTACTTTCGCTTTTTTAAAGATTGGTCCTGAAGCAATTATGTTTTTCATGCCATAATCCTGATTCAAAGCGACAAGTGCCAAGCGTCTTCCAATTTCCCATTTATAAGCAGGATGAATATCTCTAATACTATCGACCAAATCCGTCGTAATTATCATTCCTGTATTCGGAAGTTTCAACACATTCGTTTGCGCTTCTCTGAATTCAGGCAAAGTTTCCTTCATCAGTACCAATTTTCCTTTTGCATCCGAATAATTATGCGGTGCAATTTGTACAAAATTGAAAGCCAATTTTTTATCACCCCAAGCTTTTCGCCAACTGTTAATTAAGGTTGTTAATTTTTGGGTGTATTCCGTGGTTTCTTTCAAAAAGCAATTGGTTTCGCCTTGATACCACAAAAAGCCTTTTAACGCAAAAGGTACAAGTGGCTTAATCATTGGCGTATAAAATTTGGCTGGTTCACCTTCTACTTTTTGACCTTTGAAGTAAGCCGATTCAGCAAAGGCTTCTTCTGAAATCCACGGCTCAATTCTACTTCCTGGAATGGCCGAAGAAATCATACCGATTGGAACATTTAGATTTTTGTGTAATTCTTTCGCAAAAAAATATGCTGCCGCTGAAAACGAACGCAAGGCAGAATCTTTGGCAATACTCCAACCACGATGCAGCGAATCTGGCTTGATTAATTCTTTCCGATTCACTAAAAAAATACGGATTTGTGGGTTTTTAGCGAATTCCAATTCATCGACAGGATTTTCAGTGGCTATATTTGGTCGTTTTACTTTGCTATTTTTGCGCATGGTATATTCCATGTTCGACTGTCCCGAACATAGCCATACTTCACCCACTAAAATATGCTCCAGTTTGATAACATTCTTTCCAGAAATAGTCATTTCGGCTTCTGTAGAAGACGCTTTCAAAGGTTTTAAGACAATCGTCCATTTTCCATTTTCATCGGCAAAAGCAGTTTTTTCCTGTCCTGCAAATTGTACACTTACTCTTTCGCCCACAGAAGCGTTTCCCCAAATGGTAATCGGTTTATTTTGTTGCAAAACCATGTTGTGTCCCAGAATTCTAGGCAACACAATTTGTGCTTGGACTTTGAGCGAAAGCAAACAAAAAAGGAAAAATATGATACTCTTTTTAGACATCTTAATAAGGACTCGTTTTAAATGATTTGATGATATAAACCGCTTCTTTGTCTAATTCTCCAGCATTTTTCAAATCAAAGTTTTGGTCGGTTGGCGTATCGGCATCAGGGAATCGGCGAATTTCTCCCGTTCTGAAGGTTACTCTTTTGAAAGAAGTAACAGGTGCAAAAAAGAGTTTTGTACCTTTACTTTGTCCGTTGACAAAAATGTTAAACATGCGTTTGTGGCGGTCTAATTCAATGCGAACATTGTACTCTTTTCCAGCTTCGTACTTCATAATGCCAGAATTTCTGTAGCCTACTTTTGCTTTAAAAGCAGAGTCTACATCTAAAATTAATCTTACAGCAGTTGTTCCTTTTCCATCCTGAAAATCAATGTGCAATAAACCTTTATCTGATTGTTGTGGAATAATAGTAAATTCAACCGCTACTTTTTTTGATTCGGGAATTACTCTTTCAGCTTTGGCAAAATCAAATTTATCTTTATCTCTTAGAACCAAGGCTTTAGTCCCATCAGCGATTTCTTCAATTGCCACAGGAGCATAAATTGGACTGAAAATATTCCAATACTTTAGCTCTTCGCCATTTTTCATTGCTGCAAAAACTTCATTCGGGTGGTTTTTTACTTCGTCACTTACTGGTACAGGCACTTTACTTACCCAAAGGTCTTCTTTGTTCATGCTATAAGTAAGCCACATATTTCCATCAGGCACAACGCCATTTCCTTCAATAATTCCACGGACATATTGTGGACCGTAAGACTTAAAATTCCCGCCATAACGCATGGTAGAAATTTCTCCATTTACCAATAATAAATTGGTGTAATTCAAACCATCTTTGCTGGTTGAAATTGCTAATGGCCAACGAAATTCTGAGGGATTATAAACCGTTGCATACTTTCCATCCGAGGTTTTTTGTCCCCAAATTTTTGCATTGCTATTCACAAAACCGGGCGCTCTTAAAGGATTATATTGCCAAGTTTTACCTTCATCATTACTGATAGAAGTCAAAGCATGTTTCCATAAACCAACCACTCTGTTATCTGGCAAATGATAATAGCTAAAAGCCTTCGCTTCTCTTTTTAGTGGAATCAAAGGGTCATTTCGATCGGCTTCTTCTACCCATTGTTGCATCATCAAAGGCGTTGCTAAAAGTTCATCACAAGCTTCGATAAAGCCTTTGTCTTTACTTGTGGTGTAAAAAGGGTAAGCAGATTTACTTTTATCCCAAGAAGTATTATTTCTGATAAAATAAATTTCGCCATATTTTCCATCGGCATAAATTTCTCTTACTACTCTTCCTATTCCCTTTCCATCATTTGGGTCGTCTTTTGCATCCATCGCAATGCCATAATATGCTAAAGTAAGTAAACGTTTTTTCTTCGATACAAAAAAGCCCATACGTTGGTGCATTACGGCATATAAATCTTTGGCAATGCCTTGATAACCTTCTTTTTTCCAGCCGTCAGGAATTTTGTATGGTGGAAAAATAACGGTAGGATTCGACCAATGATAACCATCTTTTGAAGTCAACAAAAGTGTTTGTCCGGGAGGAATATGCTCGCCAACAGGGTCGCTAAGGTATTGCAAGTAAAAAGTCTTATTCCAATAAGCCAACATTGGAGCATGATTGTAAGTCCAATTACTCCCGCCAGCTAATGCAGGATTTTCTCTATTTGCATGAAAAACCTGAATATTATGCACACCCACCGCTGGACTCAATTGCCCATGATGATAATCAACATTTGAAAGTGTTTCGCCAGTATAATGCACTGTATCTTGAGCATTTGCTATGGCAAAACTCAAGATAAGCGACAAAGAAGAAAGTATATATTTGAAATGATTCATGCTTAATTATTTCTTTGATTGAATCTCTTGCTGAATAGCTTTTAAGATTCGTTTTTTTACTTTAAAAATTGTCCCGTGTTTATGTCCTTCTGGAACTGACGTTTGTGCTGACACTTCTGTAAAAGTCTTAAAATCAGCCGTTTTCATCGAACCATAAGTTTTATCTTGATACGAATCATAATAAATCAACCAATCTTTGCCTACTTTTTCAACACTTGGACCTTCTGTAAAATTTTTCGTAAATGGTGCTGAAACGTTTGTAAAAGAACCTATCGCACTTTCGCCAAAAGCTACTTTGATATTCCTATTCGGGCGAGTATTATCTTTTAAAACCAAGACATAATCTTTTGCTTT
Source organism: Arcicella rosea (assembly GCF_040543805.1). Lineage (NCBI taxonomy): Bacteria > Pseudomonadati > Bacteroidota > Cytophagia > Cytophagales > Flectobacillaceae > Arcicella > Arcicella rosea. The sequence continues at coordinate 117,174 of NZ_JBEUMS010000002.1, read as the reverse complement.
TCGCTTTACAATCACTGCATCAATTACACTGAAATTGGGGTCGATTAACAGTTTCGTAGGCGAAAAACTTTTAAAATCCGTAGTCGTTGTATAATACATTCGATGGTTATTGTCTTCTGCTTCCAACGCTTTTGGAAAACGAAAAGGAATGCAAGAAGCCCAAATAATGACAAATTGCTTTGTTTCATCATCGTAAAATAATTCTGGAGCCCAAACATTCACCGTAGTGGATTCATGTTCCATCACAGGAATCATTTTTTGTTCAGACCAATGAATCAAATCTTTTGAACTCGCATAACCAAAACCTTTATCACCTTTCCAGCTACTTGTCCAAACTAAGTGAAAAGTGCCATCAGGTCCTTGCACAATTGAAGGGTCACGCATTACTTTTTGATTACCGACATTGGGTTTCAAAAAAACGTGATTTAAGTCTTTCCATTGATAGCCATTTTCACTGTATAAAAATCGTAAACCGTCGGTTGCTGGTTCGTGAAATGAACTAAACATATATACTTCTTTCGAACAAGCGCTCAATAAAAGCGTAATTAATAATATTCCGAATACACGTTTCATTTGATTTTCAAGCTATTTTGAATCCAAGATTAATACCCAATCATTGCCATTTTTAGGTTCTGCTGGCGGATTAAATGCTTGTTCTCCTTTGTTATCGAATACTCCAATTTCAAGTGTTTTTCCATCTCTTGGACTATACCAAGAAGCTTTTACTTGCTCTCCAGCTATTTTTCCCATATTTACTTTGAAATTTCTACCTGTGTAAGTATAAATCAAAGCGGTATTTTTCGCCTTTGTTGCTATTAAATAATCATATCTTGAACCTTGGTCAAGTACTAAACTTTGGTCTGGTACTAAATCAAAAAATGGTTTTGAAAGCATCAGATTTTTCAGGTGAATCATCTGGCTTGAACCTAAAGCTTTTATGCCGACCGACCATTTTTCTATTGGTCCAAAAGAAGTAGAACTAGAATAGCCTTTGTGCATTTGCATTACTTCATTTTGCCCATAAGTATAACCAAATGCTCCTGCAAAAACCGACCAATATCCATATCGACGAACATCATCCGCCGTCCATCTTGTTGCTAAAGAATCATGTAAACCATGTGGAATTCCTTCGTAAGATGGTTCGCCATCGATTGTTGGTTTAATTGGATTCATGCGATAATCATCGTTGATAAACTTCCAATTATCTTCTCCAAAATGACGAGTTTCATTGGCAGAAGTATCTTGTTCATAGGATTTATGTCCTGATTGAACCATGTTGAAGTCCAACCAATTTTCATTGTGAAACCAATCAGATGAAGAAGTTCTTCCTCTTGGATGGAAAGTAATTAAATGCTTCGTATCAATATCATTGATGGTTTTTCCAATCGTTTTCCAAACAGCCAACGAGTCACTTCCTTTAATATCTCCGCCATTTAACCAGATAATATTTGATTGATTTTTGTAACGATTTGCTAAAAAAGACGCATATATTTCAGCCTGTTTTTGTGAAACATGACCAGCTTTTACATTACCGCCCCAAATAGGAACTAATGCTATATAAATGCCTTTCTCTTCTGCTTTTTTGATCACAAAATCTACATGATCCCAAAAATCATACTCCTCTTCATTGGTAAAATTATTTCCTTCTGTCAATTTTGGATTCGCCACATCTCGTTTCACCAAAGCAGAATCGCCATAAGCATTTACGGCTTCTGTCGTATGTAAAACCATCACTTGAATCACGTTAAAACCTTTTTGTTTTCTGTCTTCAAGATATGTTTCGGTTTCTTCACGAGTCAATTTATTGAATAAAAGCCAGCCCGTATCGCCCAACCAAAAGAAGGGTTTGTCATCTTTCGTGGCAATAAATCTTCCATTTTCTGATACTTTTAAATCAGCTAATTTTGAAGAATTACAAGCTGATAGCAATATCAAACAGCTAAAAAGAATACTTATTTTTTTATATAGAGAATTGTATTTCATGATATTTTTCTAAGCCAAACGACTGTTGTTTCAGAGGATTTATTGTTTAATTGAATCGTTTTCCCGCCTTTTACTTTATCTTCTTGTTTACTAATTTCTCCCGTTTTAGGATTGATATAACTTACTTTGAAAGTTGCTTTTTGTTGGGATAAATCAAGTTTTACAGCTTTTTGTCCTTCATTATAAATTAGATAGCCTTTTTCAGGATTTGCGATTGTCCATTGATTGGCAGTTTTTTCGGTCAATTCAACAGGTTTCATTGTAGCTAAATCTTGTAAAAACTGAGGGTTTTGAACGACAGGAATATTCGGCAAAGAACCACCTGCCATTAAAACAGCCCAACCCATTGCATCAAAACTATCGGCAGAATACATCACGGCTTTCTCTGGAAATTTTTGTTTGTATTCATTCACGGCACGGTATACTTGTTCAAACGAGCTTTTTTTAGGGTTCAGCAATCTTGCATGCTGGCGTGGGGCTAAATTTTGTCCACCCAATGGAGCATAAGCCGTTCCATTTGCCTGAAAATGCCAATAACGAATGTCGATTACATCAATTACTGAAGCTCTTTCAGCATCAGCCAAAATGGCATCTTGTACATCTTTAGTAGTACTTAAACCGATGATTGCTTTTTTACCTGTTTCTTTTTCCCATTCTTTAATAACGTCTATCCAAAACTGTACAAAATGTAATGGGCCTGTATATTCAGCTCCAATAAGCTGAATCACTCCAGTATTCTCTTTGAAATTTTCAAGACATTTACGGATATAAGCTCTGTGAATTTCTCGACGAACAGGATGCGAAACATCATAAAATTGTTCCGCCATAAAAATTCGCTTATCGCCCGCATAAGGCACAGGTTCTGGAAAACCTGTATTGTTAATATTATTGGCTGGTCGCCAAGGGAAATCAGCATAATGTGCGCCAGCTTCAATAATATTGTGTTGGAAGTAATTTTGGTGTATTAGTAATAATCCTTTTTGGTCAGCTAAATCGGCAAATTGCTTTAGTCTGTTCCAATACCATTTATTGTATTTTGTTAAATCATACTTACTTAACCCATCATAAGCTATTTCTTTACCACTTCTGGCAAAAGGTAATTCATAAAATGGAGGCCAAACATCTCCGTCAATTCTACGAATTCGTTCATGGTCATCACGGCGACGTTCATACCAAAGTCCGTAATTATGGTCGATGGCACTTACGTTATTATCTTTCATCCAATCCGTTAAAGCTTCCAAATTATCCGTCAAACCTTTACCAATTTGTCCTGGAACAAAACGAGTAATATGTGCTTTTGAATTTTCTACACCATAAGGTCGGGCACTTCCCGACCACCAAGGTACTTCTTGTTTTCTGCCTGAAACAAGGTTATTACCACGGACTAACCAGCCATTTTCGATGTGTAAAATGCCTGCTTTACTTACTGAATTAACTTTTTTAATGCCGATTAGGTCAATGGTTGAAACATTGGTTTGGGTAGAAATTGTTTCTCTTGTTCCTGCTTGAGCAATGAATTCTTGAAGTGTTTGAGCTGGATTTTGTGCTTGTTTCGTCAAAGCCATTGCTACTTCTACTTTTGGACTACTTGAAGCTTCTGAAGGGACAGCTAATAAAATGGCTCTGTTTGCTAATTTCGAACCAATTCTATCTTTCAATTGAGCGTAATACAAACTTCTTGGATTGATATGTTCGTTAGACATATCCCAATAGCCATTTCCAGTAAATTGCGACCATGTGCCAAAAGCCCAATTTTGTGCAGTTGGCGCTTGAAAACAATCAACTCTTGAAGCAGAACATTGCCAAAAAACTGAATTAGCCGCTGTCCAGCCTGCACCTTGTCCATCTTGTCCACGATTGGCGTAGCTCAATGCTTGTCCATCGATATTAACAATATCAAACAAAACACCCGAAGCCCAACTATCAATCGTTCCACTAAAGCTAAAAGGTAAATGTGCTTCACATTGAACAAAAGCGTTTGGTCCGGCTGCGCAAAAACCAACTGCAAAATCATGATAACCAAATTCAGAATATAATCTTTGGAAAAGTGTTTGCTGACCAGTCGTAAAGAAAGTAAAACGTCGCTGACCACCGGTTTCTGAAATTGGAGCTAAAGATTGACAATCTTCTACTGTAATTCTTTTTGCTGTTTCCAACACATTCACGGCAGAACCCGCAAAATGCTTGAAAGTAACTTGTCTTATCCAAGCATCAGTAATATTTTCAAAGGCAATCGCCACCCAACGATGGTCTTCATCTTTTGGATTTGTAATGTCATAGGTTGATTCTAAACTAAGGTTCTCCACACCAGATTGTGCGATTCTTCCATTCCATTGATATTTTGAAATAAATCCGCCTCCATAATTTTCATCTAAAGCTGTGGTAAGAGGAACGTCTAAAGTAATTTCATTACCGTCAATGCCTACAATAGTTCTATCCCAAAAAATATCTCGCTGACCAGCTTTCCAACCCAAAGCTGTTACGCCACCACCAAAATGGTCTGTGCCTAATTTTTCAATCCATTCTTTTGTTGAAGGACGATGAATAATTACTTTATCTCCAATTTTATATTTGCTGGCAAGCTCAACCTTTACTTTAGCAGAATTGACAGGCACATAATTATTGATAATTTTATCTTCGGATTCTTTTACTTTATCATTTTTTCCAGCAATTGTAATTAAAGTTTCACGACTTTCTCCCGTTCCTAGAATTATTGTTCCCTTCTCTCCTACTCCACTTCCACGCAAAACAATTCCTGAAGTATTTATTTTTAAACTGCCCGATACTTCAAAAATTCCTTTTTCCAACAAAACTGCACCCCGAAAACCATCTTTATCTGGAGACAAAGTAGCTACATAATCAATGGCAGATTGAATACGAAGTGTTGCATCTCCAGCTTTAGCAGGAACGATTACTTTGATGGAAACTGTAGGAATCGCTTGTTCGCCAGCCATGTAGCCACAATATGAAAAATCTGGCATACGATCCCCTTGGGCGTCGGGAGTATAGGCAAGTGTTGAATTAGCACCAAGATAAACTGGCGGAAGAGGTTTCTCAACTTTAGGCTTTTGCGCAAAAAGATGAAAACTGTTCAATAAAACAGCTGTAAGGATAAATATTATTTTATATTTTAAGCCCGCCATATTGCTTGGGTAGTTTCTACCTATCAATCTTTTTAAAATTCACTTACAATTAAGCAATAATTTAGGAATAGCCATAAATTCGTCAAAGAATATAATTTATTTGATTTATTATTTTGCTATTTCTATACTTCAGTACAAAATTAGAAAGAATCAATCTCATGTATTTATATCATTTTCTCAAGCTATTATACAATATTATCAAATCTTTTCTTAAAAAAGCACCCTATAAATCAGGTCAAATACGATGAGTATTAGCTTGTTTTTTCAAGCAATATTCTCTATAATTTCTTAAAATATTTCTATATATACTGAAAATCAGTAGTTTATTCCCGTTTTAAAGAAGTTAATCATAATGTTAAAAACACTAATTTGTAGCTTCCATTTTTAGCTAATTTATTACATAATAATGATCAAAATAAAAAGGGAGACTGCTTGAACAATCTCCCTCCTACTCTTTCAGAATATTCAATTATGGTTTTACTGTTTTTAAAGTAACAACACTGTTTAAATATTCTTCGATATTGGTGTAACCATCTTTGTTTCTATCTTTTGCAGCATCAGAAGCATCTTTCGGGTTCAATCCATTTTTTAATTCCCAAGCATCTGGCATACCATCGCTGTCTGAATCTTTATATGGAACACCTTTATAAACTGGGTATCCTCCTACTTGATTGATGTCTGTAATGATACCATTTTTATAAGAATCAATCGGTAAACGACGGTGCTTAAATTGTGTTTCTGGTAATTTTACATCTTCTTTATAAGTGATTTTACCAGTACGAACCTGCTCGATAACACGAGTATCAACAGCATCTCTGATTGGTAAAATTGCGCCAGCGTTTGCCAATACATAATCACGAGCTTGAGTAGCTGGAAGTATCGTCAATTTTGGCATTGGCAATGGTTCGTTCCACTTCATATCAGCCGTATATTTATCGGCGTTCGGGAAATTTTCTACTTGTACGCCACCATCCCAGTTATCTTTAGTAACTCGTTCGTTGCCTTCCATAATATTTCCATTCACATAAGCACGACCAAAAGTTAAATAACCTAATTTACTTCTTCCAGATTCTGGTTTTAAAATACGATAACCGATTGGAGAATCCTTTGGAGTGAGCGGCCCTGGTTTATAATAGTTATTGATAATATTGTACATTGCACGGTAATCTCCACCATCAGTAGAACGGTGTACCCAGTTGAACATTACGTTGTTTACAAAGTTGAAAATACCAAACCAACCGATAGATGGATTACGTCCAGCGTTATCTGCCCAAAGGTTTCTCATGAATGTACAGTTTTCACCCCCCAAAGTACTTCCGAAAGCGTGATTCCAAGTATCTAATGCTTCAGAAAAAATAGAATTTTGAATCGTGATATTGACGGTTGGTAATTTATCTTCAATTTTTCCTGTGCTATCATTGTACATGTGGCGATACATCGACATGTTTTCATCTAAACCCCAACTTGCTGAAACGTGGTCAATCATAATATTTCCAATTGGGTTTCCACCGATTGAATCATCACGACGACCAACTCCAGTTTCGCCTCTTCTGAAACGCATGAAACGAATCACGACATCGTGCGTGTTAATCCAAACAGACTCTCCAGCTACACAAATTCCATCACCCGGCGCTGTTTGACCAGCAATCGTAATATATGGAGCACGAATGATAAGCGGAGTTTTTAAACGAATAATACCAGAAATATTGAATACAATTGTTCTCGCACCACCTTTTTCACAAGCTTCACGCAATGAACCTGGTCCATTATCTTCAAGACTTGTAACTACATATACTTTACCACCACGACCGCCAAAAGAGTAAGCGCCACCGCCTTCAGCACCCGGAAAAGCAGGAATATTAGCCTGAGGCAAATCTATAGGACGAGCCGCCCAAGGAATATATGGTTTACCTTCACGAGATTCTTTTTGAATAATTGGCAAAGCCTGTTGCCAAGCAATATCAGATTGTTTTCTAGCTGCATTGAGCAACGAGTCACTTTGTTTTTGGATATCGGCGGGAATCTGTGGATACTGTGCCACAACCGATTGCTGTACTGTTAGCAAAACCAATACTACTCGGAGTATCGTTGAGAAAGACATCTTTTTCATGAATGATTGTTAATAAATTTAGTCTTGATTATCAGCAAGAAATCTGCTTTTTTGACCTTCAAAACTAAGCATGTTAAGTTTATGAAAACTTTTGCTAGACCAATAATTACAATTAGCTAAAAAAGTATATTATTTCCAAAATTAGTACTAATTATTGAGATTGATTTATAAAAAATTTTCAATTTTATGTAGGATATTATCTCAAATAAATGTTATTTTTTTATGATAAAAGCAAGATAGAACAGGACAAGTAAAACAAAAAATGAAGGCTTCAAATGAAGCCTTCATTATAGTATAATATCAAAAGATTTAATCAAATTTATTGTAAAGGGTCAAACGAACCGCCCCAAGAATTATTTTGTATAATTAATGGATTGTTATTCAATGCACCTGTTGGAATTGGGAAGAAATAATACTCTGGTTTCCAAGTAATTGCTGGTCTTGACATTAATCCGTTTGGCGTTAATGTTACTGTAAAGTAATTTGTATAGACATCATCTAACTTCATTCCATCACGAGTAGTTGCAAAGTCAGCAGGTACACCTGTAGTTTTTAAAGTAATAGCAACTTTTGTTCCTTTACTTCCGTTGAATGTTTTCTCAAGCAATTTCCAGCGTCTCAAATCCCAGAAACGTTTTCCTTCAAAAGCAAACTCAATTTGTCTTTCATCTAAAATTGCTGTAAACATTTCGTCACGAGTCATATTTGATTTTAAACCATAAAGCCCATCTGTTCCTGCTTCAATGCCTGCTCTAGCACGAACTGCCTTCAATTGTGTATAAGCTTCGTCTAATCTTCCTACTCCAGTCGCTGCTTCTGCTAAGTTCAATAATACTTCTGCAAAACGAATTTCCATCCAGTCTGTTCCAGAATAAATAGTATTTGAAGCATCAAGCGTTGAACCAGCCACATCAGAAGTCTGCAAAGCTTTACGACAATAAAAGCCTGTATTACTGATATTTACATTCCCATTTTCTACACTTTTACCCGCTGCAACGTAAGTCCACAATCTATTATTTGTAACATTTGTCATTGGCCAAGTACAGCCATTATAAGCAATTGTTTTCTCAAATCGTGGGTCACGATCTTTGTAAAATAATTGGTCTGAATAAGTATATTTCGTAGAAGCTCCCGGCTTTTTACCATCTTTCATTGGAAATGCTTTTACTAAATCCCATGAAGGAATGTTTGAACCACCACCCGAAGAAGTAGAATATTTCGGACGAGTACTTGCTTCATAACCATTGTTTCTTTTTTGTTGATCTCCAACAGAAGTATTATAACCTGCAATAAAAACAGCTTCTGTATTTCCTACTTCAGTAAACCACATTTTACCATAATCTGCAAAAAGTTTCGAACCACTCGCCGTTAAAACATCAAAAGCTTGTTTGTTGGCATCGTAAGCAGACTGCCATTTACTAGCTACGTCATTGGCATTGAATTGAGGACTAGCAGCATATAACAATACTCTACCTTTCAAAGCAGCAGCAGCTCCTCTGGTAATTCTTCCCCAGTTAGCCGATGGCGACTGCCAAACAGTTGGTAAATACTTGATAGCAGTATCTAAATCTGCTGCCATTTGAGTGTAACACTGAGTTGTTGAATTTCTTGGGATAAAAGTTGCTTCACGTGCTTCATCGCCAACTGCATCTTGTGGTGTTAATACCAAAGGAACACCCCCATACAATTTCACTAATTCGAAATAACGCCAAGCCCTGAAAAAGTAGGCTTGAGCCAATAATCTATTTTTAGCGCCATTATCCATTAATTTATCAGAACCCAAATCATAAATAAATGAATTGATTGTTCTGATTTTTCCATAATTATTGGTAGCACTCAAAGACGTTCCAAAATCTGTTACATCTGTAGCAGTGATTGTTCCTTCTAAATATTTATTCGCTGAACTCCCTTGATTATAAGATTCTTCAGAATAGACACTTCCACCAAGTCCGCTGACGGCTGTTGCACCACCCCAATCTGGCAAATTCTGATTATACACATAATTCAAGGCAATATTGGCTAAAACTGAGTCTCCAGCAATTAAATCAGGAGAAGCTGCTCCTAAGTCCGTTTTATCTAACACACTTTCGCAACTTGCCAAAGCAAGCATAGAACAAAGTGCCGACCATAAAATATATTTCTTTTTCATTTTTCTGTAATAATTAAGTTTTCAATTTCATTGATAGTGATTATCTATCTTTTGAATAAGAAAATATGGGTAATTAATTATAGATTCAAGTTTAAACCTACTGAGAATGAACGCAATGTTGGATATACATCATACGCTCCAGAATACTGCTTGTAAGTATAAGGATTGTATAAATTCAACGGGTTTGTTGATGTAAGATATACTCTAGCACCATTTACGTTCAATTTTTTAAGCAGATTGGCAGGAAGTTCATACGATACATTCAATGTTCTAACTGACATTTGGAATGAGCTAACAAACCAGAAATCTGAATCTAAACTGTTTTGACCTCTATAGTTTGGCGCTGGATATTTAGCATTTGGGTTTTCTGTAGTCCAGTGGTCTGTTAAGTGCTGTGGTAAATTTGTTTTAGCTGAAACTTGTGCTGAAGTTCCCCAACCTCTTGCTCCAGATTCAAGCATACTTTGTCCACCAAAAGAACCACCCATCGCAAATGAGAATGACAAACGCTTGTAGCTAGTTGAGAAGTTCAACCCAAAACCATAATGATTATCTTGTTTGTTTGTCAAGTATTGTCTGTCGTTTACATCAATCTTGCCATCAGGTTCAGCATAAGAATATGTGCCGTCTGCATTTGGTGTTGCATTCTTCGCTCCACGAACGTCTTCATAATACAACATACCCGGCAAAGGTTTTGTACCATCAATGGTATAATTAGGATATTTTGCCAAAAGAGCATCAACATCTGCTTGTGTTCTTAACATTCCTAAACATTTGTATCCTAATAAACCCATATCTGTAGATTTACCTGTTGGATCTAAATAAGTCCCTGTTAAGCCTTTATCGAAGTCAACTTTTACTTGTTTGTTGTCATTCCAAGCAAAGAATCCTCTTACTTTATAAGACCAATCTTTATTGATTTTGCTTGACCAACCTAATGAAACTTCTGTACCAAAACCATCAATTGTAGCAAAGTTTTCAGATGGCAATGCAGCACCAACTGTTAATGGTACTGATGAAGCCAAGGTTACAAGCATGTCATAACGGTGATCATAGAAAGCATCAATTCCTAATGAAAGACGGTTTTGTAAGAAGTTAGCATCAATACCAGCATTTAATTTTGTATCACTATCCCATCTTACTTCTGGGTTTGGAATAGCATTTTTCAAACGGAAGATACCTGCACGGTCTAAGTTTCCACCAAATACAGGGCCATTTCCTGTTTGAATTAAGTTATAGCTTTTCAACCAGTTATAAGCTCTGGTGTTATCCATCCCTGTTAAACCACCTGATAAACGAACTTTTAAGAAATCAACAAAACGTACATTATTTTTGAAGAAAGGTTCTTCGGAAACAACCCAACCTATAGATAAAGAAGGGAAAGTTCCCCAACGATTTTCAGGTGCAAAATTGGTAGAAGCATCTCTACGAACAGAAAACTCTGCTAAATATTTGCCTGCATAAGTATAATTTAAACGCCCTGCGAATGATAATCTTCCAGATTCGGATTCAGATTCATTAATTGTACCAACACCTGCACCAGAAGCTGTACCACCCAAAGCATATCCAGCATTATCTAAAGCACCGTCAACCATATTATCTAAATATGAAGTGATACCATCAGAATACGTTTCATTTTGTTCAAATAACGCAATAGCAGAGATTGAATGTTTACCAAAAGTTTTATCGTAATTCAAATAACCATTTAATTGATATGAATCAGAATAATTTGGAGAGAAGTAAATTCTATTACTGTTACTGATATTTGAAACACTTCTTACACCACCACCAAAAATATGTTTGTTTGTACCCAACATATTAAAGTTATAAAGCGAGTATCTTGTACCAAATTCTTTTCCAAAAGAGTTCTCGAAGTTTCTATTATAGGTTACTTTTGCTTTTAATCCTTTTAAAAATGGTACATCGTATTCTACATAAGCATTGATGTTTAAACCATTATTTTTTGCTAATAAGTAGTTATTTGATTTTTGTGCTTCAAAAAAATGGAAGTTTTCACTTGTTGAACCACCACCTGTTGTGTTGACTGGTAAACCATCTACATAAGCTGGAATAAATGGCGCAGCATAAATCAAAGACTTATAATCTTTCTCATTATCAGAACCACCTTGTTTTAATAAATATCTATCTTTCTTAGATAAATCTCCTGATAAACCTAATCCAACTCTTACGTTTGCAGATACTTTTACATCAGTACTTGCACGGAAAGTCCATCTATCAAAATTGATTTTCTCGAAATTTCCATCTTGTTGGTTATAAGTAATCCCAGCAAAATAAGTAGCTTTTTCTGTACCGCCACTTACGTTAAGCGCATGACGAGTTACGCTTGATGATTTCCAAGCTTGGCTCAACCAATCTTGGCTATTTGCTTTAAAGTAATCAAGCTCATCTTGTGAATAAAGAATACTTGGAGTTGTTGTTTTGAAGTTATAATCATTAACATAAGTAGCCAATTCGTAGCCATTCATCATTTTGGGTAATTCAGCATCTGAAGTACCATAAGATGTACTGTAAGAGAATTTGGGTGCTCCAGTTTTTCCTCTTTTAGTTGTAACAACCACAACGCCATAAGCACCTCTAGCACCATAAATAGCCGCTGCCGCATCTTTTAGAATTGAAATATTTTCAACTTCTGAAACATCTAATACGTTGAAATCGTCTTCTGAACGAACAATGTTATCAATAACGTACAATGGACGTAACGACCCACCATCTTTAGAAAGTAAAATTGGGTTACGAATGGTAATAGAAGCGTTATCTCCCGGACGGCTAGTACCACCAGAAACTCCTACTCCTGGTTGCTGACTCACCAATGCAGCTGATAAACTACCAACTGCTAAATCTTCAATCGCTTTCATATCAATTGTAGCTACAGCACCAGTTAAATTGATTTTTTTCTGTTGTCCATAACCTACAAATACTACTTCATCCAAAGCAGAAACATCATCTTCCATCGTTAAATTGATTTCAGAACGACCATTCACAGCAACTTCCTGTGTTTTCAAACCGACAGAAGTAAATACTAACGTTTCGTTTCCTTTTGGAAGATCTAAACTAAATGCTCCTTTCGCATCAGTTACAGTTCCTAATTTTCCTCCTTTTACTCTTACACTTACTCCTGCTACAGCTTCTCCTGAGGCATCTTTCACAACTCCTTTTACAGGCGTATTTGCTTTTTTGATGGCTGAAATTGACTGTTTCGAGGCTGCAACCTCTTTATGCTTTGTTGCAAAGGATGTTCCTGAGAACAAAAGTACAGCCAAAATTGGCGAGCAAGCCAGTAATGACTTCTTTACCAAACTGGGCTGGGTTTGTAAAAATAATTCCATAATACTTGGTATCTTAAAATTTAAAAATGAGATTAAATCAATGGGTTACTAAAAAGCGGAATATTAAAAACTATATTTTATGTGGTTTTTTCTCTAAATATTTATATTTCAAAAATGACAAAAAAATGCCTCGTCTGAACATAATTACTACGCATCAAAATTAGAGTAATATAAGCCCAATTTTGTATATAATTTTTTCAAGATATTATAAGATATTATCATGCGGTAGGCTTTCTATGATAATATAAAGCATATTTAACCTTTATAGTGTACTATTAATTTTGCTTAGCGGCTTTGGCAGCGGCTATTCTTTGCTCCCATTCCAAGCCTGCTTTTTTCATATCAATCCCTGCGGCAGACAAATAATTGTTGATTTTACCTTTGTATTTTCCGAACCAAGCATGTTTTTTTTCTGATGATTCAGCATCCATTGCATGTTCACGTGCTTCTGTTAAGTATGCTAATATCTGCGTCTTTTGTGCTTCGCTAAGGTTTGGGAGCATTTCTTGATAGCCTTTATAAGTAATCGGTAAAACGCCATAAGTCATACCGTCTTTTACTTTTTCTACTTGGCTATCAGAGAGTTTTTTGGATAGATTTTTCAAGTATTTTTTATGCAATTTGTTCATTGCTAATTCCGCCTCAGATTCAGCTTGTTTTACTTCAGCTTCGCTTTTCTCTTTATCTTCTTTTGCTTTTTCCTTCGCAATTTTCAGCTTTTCTTTTCTCAAATCATGGATTTCACTTAAATCACGATATTGTTTGCTAATAATATCTCTTACTTTAATACTTGTTTCTACATCGCTAATATCTAGCGATGTTACAATTTTCGCCGCTCTGTCTGTAATCATTTTGGTGTAATTTACTTCTTTTTGCTCTTTCGTTTGAACATCCTGAGCCCAAAGCATTTTCGATGATACAATCATCAAAGTCAATACTACCAATACTTTTTTCGCTACTTTTTCCATAATAATATTTGATAATGCTATGCTGTTATTGTATTAATTTATCATTCCTAAAAGCTATTAATAAAAGCAATTGGTCTTTTATCTAAGCAATACTACTCTTGATACTTTTTACTCGTCTTTCTTCAAATACAATCAGTATATTTTTAAGTTTTCTTACTTATATCTTTTACTGAGAAAATTTGCTAAAACCTACAAAACCTAAATTGATTATAATATCTTATCTTTTTCTATTGTATCATAATACATGACTAGAATACAAATTTCATCAATCAAAAAGGTATTTTAGTATAAATTTTTACCAACTTAGTATATGATATTGTCATAATTAAACTAAGAATCGTTACATTTGGAACTTCGTAGCATAATTTGATAGAATTTTCGTTCTTTTTATGAATCATTACTATAGTCCAACTCTTTATCAGAAAATTTATTTTAAATAAAAAATATAGCAGAAATGAAGCCACTTTTTCATAAAGTTCCTGTAAAACCTGAGAGTTCATTCAGTATTCGTCATGATATAAGACCCAATTTTGATACCATCTGGCATTATCATCCAGAATTAGAATTGCATTATATCATTAAAGGAGAAGGTGTTCGCTTTATTGGGGATAATATCAGCAACTTTTCTTATGGAGAAATCATTTTGATGGGCGAAAACCTTCCCCATACTTGGCGTTGTAAAGAAGAGTATTTTGAAAACAATCCTAACCTTGGTGTAGAAGCAATTGTGATTCATTTTTTACCCGATTGCCTAGGAAAATACTTATTGACTTTACCAGAAGCTTACATGATTCCTAAATTGTATGAAAAAGCAAAATGCGGAATGGTTATTGGCGGTGAAGCTCGTGAAAAAGTAGCAAAACTGATGCACGAAGTAACTAAGGCAAATAATTTAGAAAGAATCATTTTACTTTTATCTATTTTAAATATCCTTGCCGAAACAGATGAATACACAACGATTGCTACCGACCATAGTTTTTATCAATCTAATGAATCGGATACTATTCGTTTGAATAAGGTTTGTACTTATACGCTTTCCAATTATAAAAAGGATATTACTTTAGAAGAAATTTCTGCCATCAGTAACCTTAGCGTTACTTCGTTTTGTCGATATTTTAAATTGATGACGAAAAAAACCTATTATGATTTTCTTATCGAAATTAGAATTAGCCATGCTTGTAGAGCTTTGGTGGAAGATAAACTACCAACAGAAGTAATTTGTTTCGATTGTGGTTTCAATAATGTTTCAAATTTTTATCGACACTTCAAAAAAGTAACGGGCATCACTCCTTTAGAATATAAAAGAAAATATCTGACTCAATAGGCAAATTTTCATTTCATTTAGCAGTTTAAAAATCAACATAAACTCATTTTAAACTGCTAATTTTCAGACATTTACATCAAAATAAATCTTAAATCAAAAGCTTGAGATTTCTACAGAAAAAATTATTAAGAATTCTGACCAATATTTTCTTTCTATAAAGCGAAAAAAAATCATTATTATCCCTTTTTTCTCAATTTGCTTCCCTCCTACCCTCTGGTTTTTCTTTTTCTGAAAATTCTTTTGGCTTTTTCGAGCAAGTTTTCGTCAAAATGCTTTTGGATAAAAAAAGTTATTTTTACATTTACAAAAGATAATTTTTTATCCCTCCTAAAAAATGATTACACAAGAAAAGGTTGTTAAGTTTTTACGCTCAAAGCAGGCTCTTAACTTGACTCAAATTGAAAAAGAAGCTGGGATTCCTTCCAAAACTTTACATAAAGCATTAGCTGAACAAAAAGATATTCCAACCAAACATTTACCTGCCATCGACGAAGCCCTGAGACAATACGGTTATTCTGAAACAATGTTTGATAAAGCTGTGGTTATTTCAATCGTAAACCACAAAGGTGGCGTTGGAAAGACGACCACAACTATCAATGTCGGAAAAGCGTTGAGCTTGTTGGGAAATAAAGTATTGATGGTAGATATGGATTCTCAAGGAAATTTATCACAATGTTTTGGTGTGCATGAACCCCAAAATCAGGTGATTGATGCTTTATTGGGCAATACTGAATTACCGATTATTCCCATTACAGAAAGTATGTTCTTGGCTCCTTCCGACATCAGAATGGCTTACAAAGAATCTGAATTGGCAAATGCAATTGGTGCCGACAGAAGGCTTTCTTTAAAACTTGACGAAGTAAAAGGAATGTTTGATTATATATTAATCGACTGTCCGCCAAGTTTGGGGATTTGTACTACTTGTTCATTGGTAGCTTCTAATTACTGTGTGGTGCCGATTCAGCCCGAAGCGAGTGCTTATCATGGTGTAGAAAGTCTGTTTAATAGAATAGCAGAAGTGCGTGCTTATATTAATCCAACTTTAACAGTTAAAGGAATTGTGTTTACGATGGTTCATAAAAACCAAAGTGTACACAAAAGTATGATGACGCACATCGAAGAAAAATTTAAGAGTTTTAATATTTATAATACGATTATTGAAGGCTCAACAGTGATTAAGCAGTCGCAAGTTGCGAAAGAAGATTTGTTTACTTATGCACCAAAATCTTCTTCATGGCAACAATATCACAATTTGGCAACTGAAATAATGGTTCTTTAATATGGCAAAGAAAGATTTTATGAATATCATGAAAGAGAAAACTAGCGATCTTCGCCCCTCTCTTTTATCTTCTGAAGAAAATATAAAAAGTCAAATTGTAATACTTGACCAACTCCGTGAGTTAATTCCACCCCTTACTGGCGACGAATTACATCAATTAGAACTCAATATTTTAAAACATGGCGTAAAAGACCCTCTATCTATTTGGGAAACTACCGCTTCCATTGCTCAAATTGACGACAGCAATACGCCTGTATATGTGTTAATCGACGGACACAACCGTTATGATATTTGTAAAAAGAATCGTTTAGACTATCGTATCAATCTGTTGAAATTTACTTCTTTGGATGAAGTAAAAGACTATATGATTGATTTTCAATTAGGGCGTAGAAATTTATCTCCTGAACAAGCTTCATATTTAAGAGGCTTACGCTATCTTCAACAAAAATCAATGCGTGGTGGCGATAAATTCTCAACAGAAGGTCAGCAAGATGTATCCATCGCTCTCGGAACTGAATATGGAGTAAGTAGCCGAACGATTAAAAGAGACGGAGAATTTGCTTCTGGTTTGAATAAATTATCGACTAGTTTAAAACAAGAAATCCTGACAGGAAAACAAAAACTACCGAAAGCAACAATCAATGCTATTTCAAAATTAGAAACGTCTGAGCCATTAGAAAGTATTGAGCAAATCACCAACGAATTGTCAAAAAACAATCAAGTTTTTTCTGCTACTTCTGAAAACCAACAAAACAATCAAGTAATTAAATTACAAAGTGAGATTAGAGAAATTGCCAAAGGAAATTTAAGCAAATACGATTGTGAATCAATGCTTAGTAGAATTCATCAATTGTTAGAAATATTATAGCAAAGTGACACGTTGTCACTTTGGTTTAGTCCAACAAAAAACCAAACAAAAAAACCAAAGTGACAGGCTGTCACTTTGGTTTTTTTGTTGAGAATAAATTTAAGATTAGATTAATTGTATTCCTAAACGATTGGCTGTTTTTTCAAATTGAGTTTTTACAGCCATAATATCTGGAAATTCTGATGTCATCGCATTCATTACTCCTGCAAAAAACGAAGCATCATCTGTGAAGTATTGAATGAACGATTCGTTAGAAACCCTTTTCTCGCAGTAATTCATATAACTATTGTAATTCATTTGTCCCAATAAACTTCCTTGTAATTTATTCAATACCAATAAATACAATTCTGGGTTTGATACTAAAATTTTCAAAGCTACTTCTCTTTTTGCGTTTGAAAACGCTACTTTCAATTCTTCTCTTTTTGCTTCTAGTTTTTTAGCATCATCTTGCTTTTTCTGTTCTTCTTTATTCTGCTGTTTTTTCTTTAATGCCTCGCTTTTTGTTTGTGCACTCTTTTCAAACAAAATCGGATTCCTAACCATTTGATTCAAGTAACCGCCAACGTTAGTGATTTTTTTTCCAGTTTTTACTTCATTCAATACATAATCAATTCCTAGCATGATTTGTTCTTCCGGAATTTCTTTTAACCAATTCTCAACGGTTTTCAAGGTAATTTCATAATCTTTTACTTTTGAAAAAATTTGATTGACCGTTGATGTTAAATCTGTTGTACTTTCAGGACTTTCTTCAAAATCAGTATTTTTAATAATCGAAATCGTTTGAACGTCGTCATTAATAATTACATTTTTCTTGATGTGAAATTCTATACTTTCTACTTTTTTACCATTTTTGATTTCCTGATATTCAAAGTAAATTTCAGCATTGAGAGAAAGTTCTTTCTTAGCCTGTTCAATTACTTTTTTCTTAAAATCAAAGTAATTTTTATACCTAGCCGACAAACCCAAAGTAGCTTTCAATTCATCTACATCAAATCTGAATTTCCCGAAACGTTCATACTCTTTACAGAATTCGTAAAAACGCATGGCATAAACGCTGTCTAGTCTTAAAATATTTCGAATATCAAGTACTGTAAAATTTTCTTTAATCTGTAGCAAAAAGGGGTGAAGTGCCTGCGGAATTTCTAAGGTGAAATATCCTTCATCTTTATAATATACAAAAGCACTGATAAGGTTGGCATCAAAGGTGATTTTATTGTTCGAGAAAAAAATCCGTTTTTCTCTCATCTTCATTGCTTCTTTTTCTACGTGGGCGTAAATATTATTGCTATTGATGCCTGTAAGTCGCTGAAAATCTTTTACTGTAATTTTAATGATAGGTATGGAATCTTTTGCTTGGTCGATACTGGCAATCATGTGCAAGAAGATTTTCATTTGAATCGCCGAAATATCAAATTTTGCATTGATAATCGGGTTACCTTTGATAATTCTATAAGGATCTTTCGAAATTGCGTTGATTGCTTTGTCTCTTTTATCGTTTTTCTCGTTACTCATTCGCTTGCCAACAGTTTGAGATGAAAAATAGCATGTACGACTGATACTTTTTTAGAGTCGTTTTACAAAAAAAATACTTTAATTGCTAAAAACAAAATAAAACGACGACAAATAAAACATAGTCGTTTGTTCAACCCCATAGGAGTCGTTTTAATCAGCCCATAAAAGTCGTGATAGACCCCATAAAGGTCGTTGATGCACCCCATAAAAGTCGTTGATATGCCCCATAAAGGTCGTTGATGTACCCCATAAAAGTCGTCGATACATCCCATAAAGGTCGTTTTTGTCGTAGTTAAAAGGCATTATAACAAGCACTTATGGAAGCTGAAAGACAAAAGAAATAAAGAATAAGAAATACAACAAAGAATAACATTTGTTGAGTGACGATTCTTTCTTTAAAATGATTTAGTCAATATTTTCTATAAAAATACGCTTGCTCTATTGATAAAAAGAAAAAATAAGACCCCATAAAAGTCGTTTTTGTATTTTTGATTTTCTCATTCATAGTTACATTGGTTCTATTTACATTTTTGAAAGTAAAATAAATGGCAAGCCCATAAAAGTCGTTTTTTGTTCGCTATACGTTCCCTTTTTATAGCCCATAAAAGTCGTTTTTAGAAAAGTATATTTCTTTTCTAATCATTTCCTCTGAGAATTGTATCATTTTCAAAACGTCAATGATTGTAACGATTAAAGCATTGTAAAATTTAAACTTACACTGAAATCGCAAGCCCCATAAAAGTCGTTTTTGAATTTTTCTCGTTCAACACTTTTACTGTACATTAAATGAAAACAGAGGAATACTTCAGCACCCCATAAAAGTCGTTTTTAGTTTTTAACTCCGAAAAATTTTATCAAGATGCTTTAATTTAATCATTTAAAGTACTTAACCCCATAAAGGTCGTTTTTAATAAATGAAGACTTTAATTGATTTTGAAACAGCTTTATAACAGAGAGCTTTTTTAGCCCATAAAAGTCGTTTTTAGAAATTAAGAGGAAGTTTTATCGTTAAACAAATTAACAAACCCCATAAAAGTCGTTTTTTATTCAGATAATTAACCTTAGGTATCTCACCCCACAAAAGTCGTTTTTAGAAAAATTGAAAAGCGAAAGGAAAATTATGGAGAAATAAGACTTTGATAGAAGTACAAAATTGAAAGCAGCATTTGATGAAATGTTTCAAACTTTATTCAATATGTCTCAAAATAGATGTTTTCAAGGTTTTTTAAGACTAATCCAAGAAAATTGGCTTTCCTATCATATCTTTTCAAACTATCTTTACTAACTCATTATCTGAGTAAATTCAAATTTATTATCATTAAAGTATAATTCGATTTGCTTGAGTAAAATACTTTTGGCATTCAAGCCTTGTTTCTTTTAAAAAAGTAAAAGATAAAAACAGCATTTAACTTATTTAACTTGATATTAAACTTAAGATGAATCAAATCACGGAAGAATCAAATAAAGAACAGGAAATGTGGGAAGCTTTTTTATTGGGAGATGAAGAAGCTTATACAGAACTGTACCGATTACATGTAAAAGCAATGTATCGATACGGCATGAGCCTTGTTGCTGCTTCAGAGGCTTTTGTTTTCGACTGTATTCATGATGTTTTCACTGAAATTTGGATTAAAAGAAGTAGATTGATTGTGCCCGATAACGTTCGTTATTACTTATTAAAAGCATTGAAAAATAGAATTTTACATTTATTAAGTAGAAAAGAACGATCGCATCAAACATTTAATGAAGAATTTGAAGACTTTTTAGTAGAGCCTTCAGCCGAAGAAATCTTCACTCAGAAAGAAGAAGCAAGCAATAGGCAAGAGATGATTACCAAATTAGTAAGTCAGCTTTCGCATCGCCAACAAGAAGCTTTGCGTTTGAGATTTGCCGAAAACATGAACTATGAACAAATTGCTGAAATCATGTTAGTCAATAAACAATCGGCACAAAATATCGTCTTCAGAGCCGTTGAAAAATTGAGAACTTGGCTATCAATTTTAATTTTTGTCTTTTTTCAAGAATAATTTGATTTTAGTGAGTATGAAAAATAGCTTTTTGTCATCTACTGTTAAAATATCATAATCCGTGAATATACACTACGAACAATTTAGTTCTTCAGACTTTGTGACAGATGATGCTTTTCTAAATCATTATTTATCACCAACTGATTCTTCAAAAGCTTTTTGGGAAAGCTGGCTGAGTAATCATCCAGAAAAAAAAGAAGAGTGGCTAGCGGCTCAAAAATTGATTGAAGCGGTTCAGCTAGGTCTTAGTGAATATGTTCGTACCTATTTATCAAAAGAAGCCGAGGAAAGTTTATTGCAGCGAATTTTAATCACCAATGCAGAAAGCGATGAAAAGGAAGTAAAGTCAATACCAATTTGGCGACAGTCGTGGTTTCAAGTAATGGCGGCTTGTTTTATTCTTTTTTTAGGCTTAAAAGTACTGTATTTTAATAAAAGTATTCAGCCAGAATCAGTTTATGAAAAACAAATGGCAGTATTTGCTGAAGAGAAGCTTACCGAAAAAGTGAATGATAAAACGACTATAGATACGATAAAACTTCCTGATGGTTCATTGATTTATCTTTCGCCCAATAGTAAAATTAGCTATGTCAATAATTTTGGAAAAGAGAATCGAACGGTTTATTTGTCCGGAAAAGCAGTTTTTGATGTGGTGAAAATGCCTTCAAAACCATTTTATGTGTATGCTAATGAATTGGTTACCAAAGTATTAGGGACAAAATTTGAAGTTTTTTCATTTGATAACGAAAAAGATGTGATTGTTAAAGTATTAAGTGGAAAAGTAAGTGTTTATAAAAATCCGAAGTTTGATAAAGTGACGCTCTCTAATATTGAAAAACTTGGCGTTTTACTGAAACCAAATCAACAAGTTACTTTTTCAAGAGAAAAAGACTTTTTTAAAAAAACTATTGTTGAACAACCAATACTATTAATAGCCCAACATATTTCTAAACCGACTTTTATTTATGATGAAGCACCCGTTGTAGCAGTATTAGATGAAATTTCGAAAGCTTATGGAGTAGAAATCATTTTTAATCGAGAGATGATGCAATCGTGCCAGTTAACCTCATCTATGGAAGAAGAATCATTGCAAGATAAACTCAATATTATTTGCAAATCTATCGGAGCAACCTACGAAATAATTGATGCTCAGATAATTATCAATTCAAAAATGTGTCAATCAAATTAACTTAAATAAATAATTGTACCTTTTAACTCCCTCTGTTTAACAAATGAAAACATAATTACTTATCACTTCTGATTAATTTAAAAAAAGAAAAAAGCCAACGATGTTCGTACCATCATTGGCTTGTGAATCCAAGAAACAGCTTAAAATGATTTAGGCTGACAGGGACTTCTTTTGCTCGAAAATTTAGTCATTACGATCAAAACAATCAAAAGTATGAAACAATTAAGAATTTTACTATTCCAATGTATGAAAATTTCGTTGGTGCAACTCTTTATTGCTTGTTTCTTCATTAGCGTATCTTGGGCAAGAGAATTATCGGCTCAGGAATTATTAAATCGCAAAGTGACTTTACAAGTATCCGACAAAAAGATAAAGGCTGTCTTGAAGGATATAGAAACCGTGGCAGGTGTCAGGTTTTCTTATAGTCCGCAAATAATTCAATCAAGTCGCACTGTATCTTTAAATCTTCCTAATGTTACTTTAGGAGAAGTGTTAGAAAGGCTATTAAAGCCTTTAAATTTACAATACGATGTAGCTGGAAGCCAGATTATTCTGAGTGCCCAAGCTGCTAAAGCCACGCAAATACTCTTAAAGGAAGAATCTTCCAAAATAGCGCCCCAAAGCCTAGAATTTTCAATAAAAGGTAAGGTTACCGACGAAAACAATGTTGGTTTGCCGGGGGTTAATATTTTGGTGAAAGGCTCTACAAATAAGGGAACTACCACCAATAATAATGGTGAGTATGGTTTTTCTTTGCCAAATGGCAATGCGGTTCTTATTTTTTCATCAGTAGGCTATGTATCACAAGAGATTTCAGTTAATGGTCGTTCGATTGTAGATGTTAAATTGGCACCTGATAATCAAGGACTCGACGAAGTAGTTGTTGTAGGTTATAGCACACAAAAGAAAGAATCTTTAACGGGTGCCATTGCCATTGTTACAAGTAAAGATTTAGAAAGAGTACACGGTGGTTCAACAGTGAGTTCAGGTTTAGCAGGTAAGATCCCGGGGGTTTCTTTCAGAATGGCTGATGGTCGCCCAGGAGCAAGTGCGAATATTCAAATTCGTAACATGGGTAGCCCACTTTTCGTTATTGATGGTATTCAGCAAGATGCTGGTCAGTTCAATAACTTAGCGCCAAATGATATTGAGAGTATCTCGGTACTTAAAGATGCCTCAGCGGCAATTTATGGGGTTCGTGCTGCGAATGGGGTAGTGGTTGTTACTACCAAAAGAGGCAAGGCTGGAAGCAAAAACACAGTAAACATTGATGCTTACACTGGATGGCAGAACTGGTCGAGATTCCCAGACGTTGTGAATAATTCTTATGAATGGCAATTAGGAAAAGCAGATGCTGAAATCAACCAATTCGGAAGAACAGCCATTACACAAGCTGAATTAGATAAATACAAAGCTGGAACAGAGCCTGGTTATCAGTCATTTAACTGGAAAGATTTTATCATCAAAGGAAATTCTCCATTAAGTTCAATCAACATTAATACTTCAGGTGGTTCAGATAAAATTAGTTATTATATTTCTGCTACTCGTTTGAGCCAAAATTCAGTATTAGGTCGTGAATTTACTTTTGCAAGAAGTAACATTCAAAGTAACGTTGATGCAAAGATTTCTAATAATCTTAAAGTGGGTGTTCAAATTAATGGTAGAATTGAAACGAGAGATCAGCCGGGTGTTCCGGGTGGTGATGATTATTGGTTACCACGTTTTGCCATTTTAAGAAACCGTCCTTTCGAACGTCCTTATGCCAACGATAACCCATTGTATTTGAATGATATTAAGCACAACGAAACAAACTGGGCTTATAACAACAAAAAACTAGGTGGTTACTGGCGTGAAGACTGGAGAGTATTGCAAACAAACTTTAATGCAGAATACCAAGTTCCCGGAATTAAAGGATTGATGTTGAAAGGAATGTATTCGTATTACATCGCTGATAGAGTAATGAACGGTCACGAATACACTTATCAAGCTTATACTTACAACCCAGCGAACGATACTTATACAGTAACTGGTGGTAGTACAAACCCTTGGCGTGAACGTGGTACAAGAAAAGTAATGCGTAATATTTATCAAGGACAATTGAATTACAACAACACTTTTGGAAAACATACTGTAGGTGGAGTATTCGTAGCAGAGAGACAAGAACAGCGTGTTCAAGACCAATGGGTACACTCTGTGCCTAAAACAAACGTATTGCCTTTGATTTATTTCCCAACGGTAGATACTTATAATGATGCGGATGACCAAGAGGCACGTATAGGTTATATCGGTAGATTTAATTACAATTATTCGAACAAATATTACTTTGAAGTTTCTGCTCGTAGAGATGCTTCTTGGAAGTTTGCTCCAGACAGACGTTCAGGCGTTTTCCCGTCAGCATCAATTGGTTGGAGAATTACCGAAGAAAACTTCGCAAAGAATCTTTTAGGTGGTGGTTCCATCTTGGATGATTTAAAATTCAGAGCTTCTTACGGTATTTTAGGAGATGATAACGTTGGAATTGGTGCTTACGATTACCTTTCGGGTTATAACTACAATGTTGGAAACGTAATTTTAAGTGGTACACCAGTTGTTACTTCAAGAGATAAAGGACAGGTAATTACGAATATTTCTTGGTTTAAAAGTAAGATTACCGATGTTGGAGCTGATTTCTCGCTCTTAGGAACAAAATTAACGGGTAGTGTAGATTACTTCTACCGTTTAAGAACTGGTTTGAGAGGACGTAAATACGATTTATTAGTACCAAGTGAATTAGGTTATAGCTTACCTGATGAAAACGTGAACAGCGATGCACAGTTTGGTGGTGAATTCTCTTTAAACTACAATGGTAAATCTGGAGATTTTACGTATTCGATTGGTGGAAATATGTCTTATGCTAGAAGTAAATTTATTTCTTCTTACAAGCCAATTTTCAATAACTCATGGGATTATTACAGAAACTCTGCTGAAGGTCGTTACAGTAATATTTTCTGGGGTTACGAAACAATTGGACAATTTCAATCAAGAGATCAAATCAATGAATATCCTGTAAATATTGATGGACAGGGAAACAGAACGCTAAATCCTGGAGATTTGATTTACAAAGACGTAAATGGAGACGGTAGAATAGATGGATATGACCAACGCCCAATCGGCTATACAACGACTGGTCAGCCAAATGTAAACTTCGGTTTGAACTTCATGTTAGGTTGGAAAGGCTTTACTTTCTCTGCTGATTTCTCTGGTGGTGGAATGTACTCTTGGAATCAAAACTGGGAACAACGTTGGGCTTATCAAAACGATGGTGCTTTGAACAAACTTTTAACAGACAGATGGCACAGAGCTGATGTATTTGATGTAAACAGCGAGTGGATTCCGGGTAGATTCCCAGCATTCCGTTATAACGATGGTGGTCATAGTAATTACAATAGAAACTCTACTTTCTGGTTACAAAATGTTAAGTATTTAAGAGCTAGAACATTAGAATTGTCTTACTCTTTACCAAAAACATTACTCGACAAACTGAAAATTCAAAAAGCAAGAGTGTATGTAAATGGCTATAACTTGTTTTCAGTGGATAATCTAAAAGAGTACGGAGTAGATCCAGAAATTGCAGACGACAACGGCTTGCAATACCCACAAAATAAGTTTGTGAATATTGGAATCAATCTTTCTCTTTAAAATATAAAAATAATTGGCAATGAAAAAGATTTTATTGATAAAACTATTAGTCTTACTAGCGATAAGCTGGGGATGTAATGACGATGAATTTTTGGATAGAAAACCTACCAATATTCTTACAAACGAAGTGATTTGGAGTAGCCCAGACCAAGTATTGTCGGTATTAGGTGATTTGTATAATCGCTACAATGATTATTCAACATTGAAAAGTTGGACTTCAACATCAGATTTCAACGAAGCTTTCTGGTCGGAAGCAGGTCAGTATGGAAACTTCCAAAACAATGGATATGATTATGGTGCTTGGGGAATTTGGGACTATGCTTATATCCGTGATATTAACTTATTCATCCAAAAATGTTCGGCAACTGATAAATTGGATGTAGCTGTTAAAGATAGATTTTTAGCTGAAGCTCGTTTCTTGCGTGCAGCTTATTATTTTGAATTAGTAAAACGCATGGGTGGTGTTCCATTGATTACAGAACCTATGACTTACGATTTCAGTGGCGACCCAAGTTATTTGCGTAATCCAAGAGCGAAGGAATCAGAAGTGTACGATTTTATCATTAAAGAAGTTGATGAAATCAAAACAAAATTGCCTGTCAATACGGCTGAAAAATCAAGAGCAACGCTTGGTGCAGTATTGGCAATGCAAGCTCGTGCGGCACTTTATGCAGGTTCTATCGCAAAATATGGTAGCACAACTCCTTCAGTAAGTTTACAAGGTGGTGAAGTAGGAATTTCAGCAAGTTTAGCGACAGGATACTACACAAAAGCTTTAAGTGCAGCAAAGGAAATCATTGAAGGTAAAGCAGGTGCCTATGCTTTGTACAATAAAAAACCTGATTTGTCAGAAAACTTCTCAAGTATTTTTTATGATAAAGCCAATAATCCTGAAGCTATTTTTGTAGAAGATTTTAAATTACAAAGCGGAAAAGTACATGGATTTACGATTGCGAATCAGCCAAGATATGGTGCTGAGGAAGAAGAAGGCGGAAGAATCAACCCATCTTTGAACTTAGTACAATCTTTCGAAAAATTGGATAATACTTTTGCCCCGCTTGAAACAAATGCTCCTTCAGGTGCTTATAATTACTATACAAACATCACCGATATTTTTGCAAACAGAGATGCTCGTTTAGCAGGAACAGTCATGTTGCCAGGAACAAGATTCAAAGGCAGGACGGTTGATATTTGGGCAGGTTTTCAATTGGCAAACGGAAGCGTTATCAGTGGTGATGACCGTGGTGCGCAAAAAACTTTACCGGGCAAAACAACACGTGAGCAAGTAGTAGGTTTTGATGGACCAATTGACGGTTTTGAATTTACAGCTCAATCTGGTTTTTATTTACGTAAATACTTAGATCCAGTTACAGGTTCTGGTCAACGTGGGGTTCAAAGTGAAGTTTGGTTTATTCGTTACCGTTTCTCGGAAGTATTGTTGAATGCCGCAGAAGCAGCCTTTGAATTAGGTCAGCCAGCCGTAGCTGCAACTTATATGAACCAAGTTCGTGCCAGAGCAGGCTTAGTAAAACCTTTGACAAGCAGCGAGATTACTTTTGATAGAATCGCTCATGAAAGAAGAGCTGAGTTAGCTTTTGAAGGACATTACTTCTACGACATGAAACGTTGGAGAATTGCTCACTTAGTACTTGATGGCGGAACAATTACTCCGACAGATTTAGTACAAGACATTGAGAAAGCAACCAAAAGAAGTACACAACCTTATGCTTTATGGCCTTATAAAATTTACGACCCAAGTTCAGAAAATGATGGAAAGTGGATTTTTAAAATCGTAAAACTAAGCCGTGTAACAGGTGCTGATAGATTCCAATTTGGGAATTATTATTCAAGAATCGGAGATGATATTATCAATAACAATCCGAAAATTATTAGAAATCCAAATCAATAGATACGATAACATCTAAACGATATATATCATGAGATTATCAATTTATTCTTTATTTGTGGCCGCTCTAGGTGTTTTTATGGCATCTTGTTCGATGGACAACTACGTGGCGCCAAACAGCGATTTTAAAGGTCGGATTGTTTATAAAGGCGAACCGATTAATGTTGAAGCCAATCAAGTGCGTTTCCAATTATGGGAGCCAGGCTGGGGTAAACTTGCTCCAATTGACGTTGCCATTACGCAAGAAGGAAACTATTCAGCGGTACTTTTTACCGGAAAATACAAAATGTTATTTCCTAAAGGCGAAGGCCCATTTATGACCAACGTTATTAATACAACAGTAAAAGATACACTTTACATTGATTTGAAAGGTAGCCAAACGATGGATATTGAAGTAATGCCTTATTACATGCTTAGAAATGCAAGTTTTTCTAAAGGTGAAAATAAAGTAACGGCTTCTTGTAAAATCGATAAAATCATCACGGATGCCAATGCTAAAACCATTGAAAGAGTATCATTATACATTAACAAAACGCAATTTGTTTCTGGCGCAAATAATGTTGCCACAACCAACATTGCCGGAGGCGCAATTACTGATTTGAGCAATGTAAATCTTACTGTTGATATTCCTGCGATTTCACCAGCTCAAAATTATGTATTTGCTAGAATTGGCGTAAAAATCAGTGGTGTCGAAGATATGATTTTCTCTCCAGTTCAGAAAATACAGTACAAGTAGTCTTTTTTGATTTATTATCCAATTTATGAAAATTCCCCTTCTCAGTTTTTGAGAAGGGGTTATTAGACGCTTGTCTTTTATTTAATCAAGAATAATGATTTTATTCTGAGTATAACTATGAATTCACTAAACAAACTAGAAAACACTTTCCAAGCGGATACCGCCCATAAACGCTTATTTTGGGGTTGTTTTATGGTATTAGTTGCCTCGGCTTTTGGCTTTGTTTTTCGTGCTTTTTTAATGGCACAGTGGGGTACACAATTTGGACTAAGTAAAACTCAACAAGGCGAAATTTTTGGCGTAAGTTTTTGGCCTTTCGGAATTAGCATTGTTTTTTTTAGTCTTATTATCGACCAAGTTGGCTACAAAAAATCAATGATTTTTGCCTTTATCTGTCATTCGCTTTCAGTAGTCATTACCATTTTTGCAGATGGTTACTGGATGCTTTACATTGGAACACTCTTGTTCGCACTCGGAAATGGCGCTGCCGAAGCCGTTGTAAATCCTGTAGTAGCAAGTATGTTCCCAAAAGAGAAGACAAAATGGTTGAATATTTTGCATGCGGGCTGGCCAACAGGAATGGTTCTGGCAGGTTTGCTGGGCATTGGGATGTTACATTTTGAGTTTAATTGGAACATTATCATTGCTTTTATCATGTTGCCAACGCTGATTTATGCGTGGTTGATTTTTAATCAAGAATTTCCTGTTAACGAACGTGTAAAGGCTGGCGTTAGCTATTTAGAAATGCTAGAAGAAGTCGGAATTCTTGGTGCTTTAATTATTGTTTCTTTATGTATTTTCCAATTGGGAAGTCTATTTAACTGGTCATTAGCGACAAACCTAATCACTATTGCTATTTTAACCAGTATTTTTGGATATTTTGTCCGTTCGCTTGGGCGACCACTCTTTATTTTATTACTCTTAATCATGATTCCACTGGCTACTACCGAACTAGGCACCGATAGTTGGATTACGGATTTAATGACACCGGAGATGAAAAAAGTGGGACTACAAGGCGGCTGGGTTTTGATTTACACTTCATTAATCATGGCGATTTTAAGGTTCTATTCAGGACCAATCGTGCACAAATTTTCACCTTTGGGTTTGTTAGCGGTCAGTGCTTTAACAGCCTCAATTGGTTTACAATTTTTATCGTTTTCTACTGGTTTTGTCATCATTCTAGCAGCCACAATTTATGCACTTGGTAAAACCTTTTTTTGGGGAACAATGCTTGGCGTAGTTTCTGAACAATTTCCTAAAGGAGGTGCTTTAGCTTTGAATTTTACAGGAGCTGTAGGGCAAGTAGGAGTAGGGGTAATCGGAGCGGTAATTCTTGGTTTTGTTCAAGATAAAGAATTTGATAAAAACCTTTATCAGCATCATACAGAAATACACTCAAGCTACGTGAATAAAGAAAAATCAGGATTATTTGGTACCTATAAAGTACTTGATACAGATAAATTTGCGAGTGCAAATCCAGTAATAGTACAAACAATAACACAGACACAAGAAGATGCAAAAAAGGATGCTTTAAAGACCGTTGCACTCTTCCCAATCTTGATGTTGCTTTGCTATATCGCTTTAATATTTTATTTCAAATTCAAAGGTGGTTATAAACCCGTTTTGTTAATTGATAAAGAATGATTTTTACGTGGTTTTCAAGCAATAAACCTATTGCCTCAATATAATTTTAACATTCAGTAAATATGAGAAAATGTATTTTACTGGTATTGGTTGGATTGTTTTTCCAAACCTGTACCAATAATAAAAACTTGTCTGTAAAAACCGCAAGTAATGAAATTGCCCAGCAAAAAGGAGCGAGAAGAGCAGAAGTACTATTTTTAGGACATAACAGTAAGCATCACGATTCGGGAAAGTATGCTCCTTGGCTTGCCATTAAATTATTCAAAAGTGGGATTAACTTAACCTATACCACCACCGTTAGCGATTTGAATGCTGAGAATCTCAGTAAATATGATGCCCTGATTATTTATGCCAATCACGATTCGCTTTCATCTTCGCAAGAATCAGCTTTGAAAAATTTTGTAGAAGGTGGAAAAGGATTAATTCCTTTGCATTCTGCCGCAGGTTGTTTTAAAAATTCAGATTGGTACATAAAAACCATTGGTGGACAATTCAAATCGCATGAAGTAGGAACATTTCCTGCAACAATTGTAAATGCTTCACATCCCATCATGAAAGGCATTACAGATTTTATAACTTGGGATGAAACCTACGTACATAAAAACACGAATCCAGATAGAAAAATCTTGACAGAAAGAGTGGAAAATGGCGTTCATGAAGCTTATACTTGGGTAAGAAACCAAGGGAAAGGACGTGTTTTTTACACCGCTTACGGTCATAACGATAGCACTTGGACGAACAAAGGCTACTTGGATTTAGTAAGAAACGGCGTACTTTGGGCTTTGGGCGATGATGCAAAGAAACGCATTAGTCAATTGAACATTCCTGATGTTGATATTTATAATTCAGATTCAATTGCGAATTATGCGGTTCGTCATAATGTACCAAAAATTCAAGAAGCTTTATCGCCTGAACAATCACAAAAATTAACACAAGTAGCAGTTGATTTTGATGTAAAACTTTTTGCCTCTGAACCTGATATTATTAACCCAATCGCAATGGCTTGGGATGAAAAAGGACGTTTATGGATTGTAGAATCTGTAGATTATCCGAACACTTTTAAAGAAACCGATGGTGTAGCCAACGATAGAATCAAGATTTGTGAAGATACTGATGGCGATGGCAAAGCGGATAAATTCACCGTTTTTGCTGACGATTTGAATATTCCGACCAGTATGGTTTTTGCCAATGGTGGTGTAATAGTTTCGATGGCTCCGCATTTTGTATTCTTGAAAGATACCAATGGCGATGATAAAGCTGATGTGAGAGAAATCATCATGTCAGGTTGGGGAAAAAATGATACGCATGCAGGACCTTCAAATTTACAATATGGTTTTGATAATAAAATTTGGGGCGTATTAGGCTTTTCAGGATTCAATGCTGTTGTGGATGGAAAAAAACAAAACTTCGGACAAGGAGTATATCGTTTCAGTCCAAATGGTAAAAACCTTGAATACTTGTCTTCAACCAGCAATAATACTTGGGGTTTAGGTTTTTCGGAAGATAATAACGTCTTTATTTCAACTGCCAATAATACGCACAGTGCCTATTATTCAATGCCAGCCAAACTTACCCAGCGTACTTTTCAAGGCGGTATTCAGCCAGTTCAAAAAATTGATGGACATTATGACGTTCACGTAATGACACCAAATTTACGACAAGTAGATGTGGTTGGTGGTTTTACGGCTGCCGCAGGACATCATTTATACACGGCTAGAAATTTCCCGAAAGAGTATTGGAATAGAATCGCTTTGGTGACAGAACCAACAGTAAGGTTGATTCATAATGCCATCATTGAACCAGATGGAGCAGGTTTTAAAGAAAAAGACGGCTGGAATTTAATGGCAAGTTCAGATGAATGGTTCGGACCAGTACATGCTGAAGTTGGTCCAGACGGAGCGGTTTGGGTAGCAGATTGGTATAATTTTATCATTCAGCACAATGTTTTTGTGCCAGCACAAGCGCCTTCTGGGACAATTTTACCACCTAATACCAACCAACCACACGGAAAAGGAAATGCTTTTTCAAGTCCTTTAAGAGATACCAATCACGGTCGTATTTACAGAGTAGTGTATAAAAATGCGAAAAAAGAAGCGAACCTAAAATTATCAAAAGATGATATTCCGGGCTTATTGGCGGCTTTAGAAAACGATAATATGTTCTGGAGAATGACGGCTCAACGTTTGTTGGTAGAAAGTAAAAATACTTCGGTTGCTCCTGCGTTGTACGCTATCATCAACAAAACGAACGTAGATGAAATTGGTTTAAATAGTCCAGCAGTGCATGCACTTTGGACACTCCATGGATTGAATCTTTTGGATGGCTCAAATCCAGAAGCATTGCAAGTAGTTTTCAAAGCGATGTCGCATCCAGCGGCTGGTGTTCGCAAAGCAGCGATTGAAGTATTGCCGAAAAATCAGCAAGTGTTTGATAATATGCTGAAAAGTGGAGCTTTGTTCGACAAAAATCTGAATGTTCGTAAATCAGTTTTGTTGGCAATGGCAGAAGCTTCTGCTTCTGAAAGCTTAGGAGAAGTACTTTATAATGCTTCGAAAGATGAGAAGAATGCGAAAGACGAATGGCTTTCAAAAGCTTTATTTGCCGCCGCAATTACACATGAAGATGGATTTATCAAAGCATTCAACAAAAACAGTAATCCAGAAATTCAAGAATCAGCTTTTACGAAAAGTATCGTTGAGGCCATCAACAAAGAAGTATATACTTTAGGAAGAAGAAATGTGATGCAGTATTCACCAAACGTAACGGGCAAAGAAATCATCATCAAAGCAAATTTGGCGAAGCCTAATAATAACCGTGAATTGCAAGGAATGATTTTGGCGCAAGGCGATAAAAATAACGGCTACGCTTTGTTCATTCAAGATGGAAAAATAAAGCTTGTTTTCAATAAAGATGGTAAATCAATTCAAACAGAAAGTACGGAAGCTTTGCCCGAAAAATTTGAATTAGTCGCTGAGATTTCTACCAACGAAGGCGCTATGATTAAAGTTGATGGAAAAGCCGTAGCCAATAGCAAAGGAGTGATTTTATTTGAAAAACCACTAGCAACAGCTTTAAGAACAGGTTTTGACTTTGAAGATGAAACCAAAATAGGTACTTATCAAGGTGCATTTAATTTAAGCGGAAATCTTCAAAACATTACTTTAGAACTTAAAAAGCCTAAAGTAATGGAAGCTAATCATGAACATCATCATTCAAATGCTTCAAACGAAAAAACAGAAGTAAAAACTGTTTCAACTGCTTCGACGATTGATTTGAAAATTGAAAAAGAATTGATGCAATTCGACCAAAAATTGATTCAAGTAAAAGCTGGTCAGAAAATTACCATCAACATCGAAAATCCAGATGGTATGCAACACAAT
Source organism: Arcicella rosea (assembly GCF_040543805.1). NCBI lineage: Bacteria > Pseudomonadati > Bacteroidota > Cytophagia > Cytophagales > Flectobacillaceae > Arcicella > Arcicella rosea. The sequence goes on along the minus strand of NZ_JBEUMS010000002.1, from coordinate 83,931 downwards.
TTTGTCATTATCAAACCGGGAACATTGAATAAAGTAGGAGCTGCAGCCGATATGTTGGCTCGTGACCCAAAAGGCGCTGAAAAGAATTATGTTCCGAAAATGCCAGAAGTACTCTTTGCCACGAAATTGATTAATACCGACGAAACTGTAACGCTAGAATTCACCGCACCGACGCAAGCTGGAGACTATGTGTTTGTCTGTACTTTTCCGGGGCATTGGCGAGGTATGAACGGTATTTTAAGAATCGTAAAATAGCTTTTAAAGAATCATTTTAAAATAGATTAAACATGAAAATTCACCATTCATTTTTTTCTCGAACAGTCAAAAAAGGCACTTTATTGATGCTTTTGCTTTCGATGATTAGTCTTTCGACAAGCTGGGCTCATCAGCCTTACTTCAAGAAAAAAAGTAAAAGTATTAGGGCTTTAATGGTAGGTGGCGGTTCCTCGCACGATTTTGACAAATGGTATAAAACTGCCGATGTAGAAACCTTAGAAAAAGATGGTTTGGCAAAAGTTATTTATACCAACGACCCGAAATCAATCTTGGCAACTTTGCCTGAAATCGACGTATTGATTTTGTGTAATAATCAGCCAATTACTGATGAAGCAACGAGAAAAGCCATTTTTGATTTTGTAGAAGCTGGTAAAGGTTTGATTTTATGTCATGCCGCACTTTGGTACAATTGGGCTGACTGGTCGGTGTACAATGCAAATTTGGTGAGTGGTGGCACACGCAACCACGACCGTTATGGGGCGTTTGATGTGAAAATTGTGAACCCAAAGCATCCAATTACGAAGAAAACCCAAGCTCAATTTACTTTGAAAGATGAATTATATCATTTTCAAATTGATGCAAACGGACCGGGAATCGAAGTATTGGCAACTGGAAATGTGGCTGGTTCTGATAAAGTATATCCACTTTTATTCGTGGTGAAACATCCAAAAGCAAAAATTGTAGGCTTTACGTTGGGGCATGATGCCGAATCGCACAACTATTTGCCTTACCAGACTTTACTCAGAAATACTTTGAAATGGGTTGCAAAAAAATAGAGCAAAGTGTGATTCAATATTCTTATTATCAATTAGTTAAATAAAAAACAGATATTAATAATTTCTTAAATAGTTTAGTCATGAGTCAGAAAAAAATTACAGTGGTTATTGTAGGAATGGGTTTTGGGAAAGAATTTATTCCTATCTACCAAAATCATCCAAATATCAAAGCGGTTGGTATTTGCACAAGAAATCCTAAAACGATAGATGAATTAGCGACGAAATTCAATTTAGATAGAAACTTATGTTTTGAAAATTTTGAAGATGTACCAAAAAGAGATGATGTCGATGCGATTCATATCGTAACGCCTGTGCCAGAACACGCACAGATGACACTTGCTTCGTTGAATGCCAACAAACACACAGCTTGTACGATTCCGATGGCGATGACGGTGGAAGATTGTCAAGCTATAGTTGATGCAAAACGCAAAGCGAACAAAGTATATATGATGATGGAAACAGCACTCTATACTCGTGAATTTTTGTATGGGTTGAAATTAGCTGAAACGGGTCAATTGGGTAGAATTCAGTTTGTTAGAGGTTCGCATATTCAAGATATGAGTATGGAAGGTTGGGGTGAATATTGGAAAGGTTTCCCTCCAATGTTGAATGGAACGCACGCTATTTCACCTTTATTGCGCATCAATAATACCAAAGCAGAATCTGTGGTTTGTCACGGTTCCGGAAGATTGGGCGAAGATTTGACAAAACGTTATGGTTCGCCATTTGCAGTTGAAACGGCAACTTTTACTTTGAAAAATTTGGATGTTGTGGCAGAGGCTACTCGTTCTTTATTTGATGTAGTTCGTCAATATCGTGAAAGTTATGATGTTTATGGCGACAAAATGTCTTTTGAATGGGAACAATTGCAGGATGAATCACACGTGATTTTTGATGGTGGAGAAAACGCTGTAAGAATTGATGTGCCTGATACCGACGAATTATTGATTGACGAAATTGCACATTTTACCAAAAGAGAAAAAATCGACGACCCGAATCACGTTTCCTTTTTGCAAGGAGCAGGTCATGGCGGTTCACATCCACATTTGGTACAAGAATTTATTGCGGCAATTATCGAAAATAGAAATTCAGCGGTTGATGCCGACGTTGCAGCCAACTATACTTGTGCAGGAATCTGTGCGCATGAGTCGGCAATGAATGGAGGGAAAAGAGTCTTTATCCCAGATTTTGAGCTAAAATAATAATTTAAAATAGGATTGAATATTAGGTTTTTTTTAACAGGAGAGTACTTTATTCTCCTGTTTTTATCATTTAAAATGAATTGAATATGCTATTTGGAGCAAGTACTTTTGTTTGGGCTTCACCATTTTCTACTGAAAATTTTGACATCGTCCATAAAGTAAAGCGAATGGGCTATGACATAATTGAAGTAGCCGTAGAAGATGCCGATAGAATAGATTGGCTAACACTTAGAGAAATTGTTCGAGACATCGACTTGAAAGTAACCATCAGTGGAGCTTTTGGTGCAGACCGTGATATTTCAAGTACGGATGCTAGGATTCGTGAACAAGGGAAAAAGTACATAATTGACTGTATCAAAATCGCTGATTTTATGGGAAGTCCCGTTTTTGGCGGACCAGTTTATTCAGCAGTGGGCAAAACTCGTTTGGTCGCTGTAGAACAAAAAAAGCAAGAAAGAACATGGTGTGTTCAAACTCTTCAATTGGTCGGAAAAGTGGCTGAGGATTATGGAATTATCGTAGGAGTAGAGCCTTTAAACCGTTTTGAAACCGATATGATTAATACGGTTGACCAAGTAATTTCTTTGGTAAAAGAAGTATCAAATCCTAACATTCAAATTTTGCTAGATACTTTTCATGCCAATATTGAAGAGAAAAATATTCCGAATGCCATTCGTAAAATTGGGAAAGAATTACTTTGTCATATTCAAGGAAATGAAAGCGACCGTGGAACGCCCGGAACAGGTCATTTAGATTGGCAGGGAATCAAAGAAGCATTATTAGAAATTGATTATCAGGGAGCTATTGTGGTAGAAACTTTTGGCGCACCTTCTAAAGAATTAGCCAGAGCGGCTTCTATTTGGCGACCTTTGGCAAATAGTGCCGACGAATTAGCTCAAGAAGGACTAGATTTTTATCAAACAATGTTTAGGTAAAAATGTTATTAGTTAACAGTAATCAATATTTATTTAAAAGACAGGTAATTATTGCATGCTGTAGATATAACAAACATTAACCATTTAATTTTAAAAACAATTCTCTAATAAAAAGTCTGATAAGGCACAGTTTATGGCTGTGAATTATCAGACTTTTTTTGTAGCTATGCAGTAGCTAAAAGAACAAAGTTTGTCATGCACAAATTGTATAATGCTTCTCTATCTGTTAAAGATAAAATTGTATAATACATTGAGAAAATGGTACAAATATGTACTTTTAGCGATTGTTACCTTTGTAAGCTATAAAATCTATTCCTAAAAGTTAACATAAATATATTTGAAGATACCATAGAATATTTTTGGAAAAGAGTAATTCTTGCGTCAGCATTTTCCGAAATTCCGCTGTTTGAGCGAAGCGAGTTTCGGAATTTCTTGATTTTCTTTTGTTACTTTTCTTTCATCAAGGAAAGAAAAGTAAAGCCTAAGAAGGATGATTTAATTCTTTTTCGGCATAAATAATATAAATATTTTAAAGTATATTCTAATTAATCTCAGCTATCAGCATACCTTTTATATGAAAAAAATTGTATTCATTCTTTGCTGTTTGTTATCATTCGGAACAATAGCGCAAGACTTACAAATCAGTCATTTACGTTGCGAGTATCGCTTGAATCCGCTTGGCGTTCAAACGAACACACCAAATCTAAGCTGGCAAATACAATCTTCGCAAAGAAATATTTTACAAAATGCCTATCAAATTTTAGTAGCGGATAGTCCCGAAGCGTTGGTTAAAAACCAAGGTAATGTTTGGGATTCTGGTAAAATCTTATCTGATAATTCTATCCAAGTAAAGTATCAAGGAAAACCTTTGTTGGCAACCAAGACCTATTTCTGGAAAGTAAAAATCTGGGATAATCAACAACATATCACAGCTTGGAGTAAAGCACATTTCTGGCAAATGGGCTTATTGAGCAAAGCGGATTGGAAAGGTGCAAATTGGATTGCTTATGAAAAATTGGCTGATACTTTGGCGAATCCTTTACCGACGGATGGCAAAAAAGACAAAGTTCAAGGCAATAATATTCTCCCAATTTTCAGAAAAAGCTTTGCTGTAGCAAAAACAGTAAAAAAAGCAACCATGTTTATTGCAGGTTTGGGACATTTTGAAATGAGTTTAAATGGCAAAAAAGTAGGCGACCATTTTTTAGATGCTGGCTGGACAAAGTACGACAAACAAGCGCAATACTTGACTTTTGATTTGACGAAGCAAATTCAAAAGGGTGAAAATGTGGTGGGTGTGATGTTGGGAAATGGCTTTTATTACATTCCACCAGTAAAAGAGCGTTATAGAAAATTGAAAGTGACTTTTGGTTATCCAAAAATGATTTGCCGATTAGCTTTAGAATATTCAGATGGTTCTAAGTCCACAATTCTGAGTGATAATTCTTGGAAAATGTCGCCTAGTCCAATTACTTTTTCAAGTATTTATGGCGGCGAAAACTACAATGCCAATTTAGAACAGAAAGGATGGGATACGCCGACCTTCAACGATCAATCTTGGAAACTAGCCAAGATTGTAGATGGCGATATTGAGCTTGTAGCCCAAATGCAAGACCCCATAAAAGTCTTCGATAATTTTTCGGCAAAAAGTATTAAAAAGCTTACTTCTGGCAATTGGGTTTATGATTTAGGACAAAATGCTTCTGGTATTATTCAGTTGAAAGTAAAAGGAAAAATGGGTGACACCGTGCGTGTTATCCCTGCCGAATTGCTGAAAGAAGACGGTTCTGGCAATCAAAAAGCTTCTGGAAGTCCTTATTATTTTGAATACATTTTGAAAGGAGACGGCATAGAAACTTGGCAACCGAGATTTTCGTATTACGGTTTCAGATATTTAGAAGTAAAAGGTGCTACGCCACAAGGTGAAGAAAATCCACAGAACAAAGCCACTTTACTTGATTTAAAAGGTTTGCATATCCGCAATGCGGCAGAAACCGCTGGAGATTTTAGCAGTTCTAATGAATTGTTCAATAAAACCAAAGATTTGATTGATTGGGGAATCAAGAGTAATATGGTTTCAGTGTTTACGGATTGTCCTCATCGTGAAAAATTAGGTTGGTTAGAGGAACTTCATTTAGTAGGAAGTTCGGTACGCTACAATTACCAAACTCAGAATTTATTCAAAAAAGGTATTCAGGATATGAAGCATTCGCAAACTGCCGAAGGACTCATTCCAGAAATTGCGCCAGAATATGTAAAATTTGAATGGGGAGGCGATATGTTTAGAGATTCTCCCGAATGGGGAAGTAGCGGAATCATCGTGCCTTGGTATTTATATGAATGGTATGGCGAAAAAAGAGAACTGGAAGAAAGTTACCCAATGATGAAACGCTATGTGGATTATTTGATTACAAAAGGTAAAAATCATATTCTATCTCAAGGTTTAGGCGATTGGTACGACCTTGGTCCAAAGCCACCGGGTGTTTCGCAATTAACGCCAATGGGTGTAACAGGTACGGCAATTTTCTATTATGATTTAACCATTATGGAAAAAATCGCCAATATTTTAGGCAAAACAGAAGATGCAAAGCAATTCAAAAGCTTATCAATTGAAGTAAAAAATGCTTTCAATAAAACCTTTTTCAATCCAGTAACCAAACAATATGCTACTGGCAGTCAGACTGCCAATGCAATGGCAGTTTACATGAAACTGGTTGAACCAGAATACAAAGAAGCTGTCATTGAAAACTTGATTCAAGAAATAAAAGGAAGAAATAATAGCCTTACTGCTGGCGATATTGGCTATCGTTATGTGCTAAGAGTATTAGAGGATGCTGGTCGTTCGGATGTGATTTTTGACATGAACAATCGCTCTGATGTGCCAGGTTATGGTTATCAATTAGCCAGAGGTGCTACGGCATTGACGGAATCTTGGCAAGCACTTCCAACGGTTTCAAACAATCATTTTATGTTGGGGCATTTAATGGAGTGGTTTTATGCGGGCGTTTTAGGCATTAAACAACCTGAAAATTCACAGGCATTTAAACAGATTGAAATCAATCCACAAGTAGTGGGCGACCTTACTTTTGCGAAAGGTTATTACGATTCACCTTTTGGGAAAATTCAATCGGAATGGAAAAAGAGCGCAAATACTTTTGAATTAAAAGTAAGTATTCCAGCGAATACTTCTGCCAAAATTTATTTGCCTTCAAAAGCAAATACAAGTATCAAAGAACTCATTACGAATAAAAATATCAAGCAACAAGGATTTGAAAATGGTAAATCAATCGTGGAAATCGGTTCAGGGAATTATCATTTTATTGTAGAAAATTAAGCATTAATCTCATGAAAATTAGTCACATTACTTTTGTATTAATTTCTCTTTTTTCAATGTCAATATTTGCTCAAAAGGCGAATACGGATGTTCCTGAAAGTGAAATGAAAGCCATTTACGAAGCAGTAAAAACACCTCATAAATATGGATTGGTATTAACACCAACCGACAATTCACAGAAAATGGATTGCCCGACGGTCTTCAAAAAAGGCAAAAAATGGTACATGAGTTACATTATTTACGGAGGAAGAGGTTATGAAACTTGGTTGGCAAAAAGTAATGATTTATTGCATTGGGAAAATGTAGGAAAGATAATGTCTTTCACAGATACTACGCAATGGGATGGCAATCAAAAAGCAGGTTATGTGGCTTTGCAAGATACCAAATGGGCTGGAAGTTATGCCTTAAAAAAGTACGATGGTAAATATTGGATGTCGTATTTTGGTGGAAATACTCGTGGTTACGAAGCTGGAGATTTATCAGCAGGAATGGCTTTTACTTCAGAAGAGCCAACTGTGGCACATGAATGGCAAAGAAAATCAACCCCAATTTTAACAGCAAAAGATAATGATGTAAGATGGTGGGAAAATAGAAAACTTTTTAAAAGTACGGTGATTGAAGACAAAAAACGTTTGACGGGTCATCAATTTGTAATGTATTATAATGCCAATGGCGATTCTGCCAAAAATAACATCAAAACTCGTTGGTACGAACGCATCGGGATGGCGGTTTCTGATAATATGTTGGATTGGAAACGCATGATTAATGAGCCAATCGTTCATCATCCCGTTGGAATTACGGGCGACCCACAGCTTCAAAAAATTGGCGATACTTGGGTAATGTTTTATTTTGGAGCATTCTGGAAAGATAGAAAAGGCGCTTTCAACCGTTTTGCGGCTTCAAAAGATTTAATTCATTGGACAGATTGGAACGGTGCAAATTTGGTAGAATCGTCTGAACCTTATGATGAATTGTATGCGCACAAATCGTATGTGATGAAGTACAAAGGCGTTGTCTATCATTTTTACTGTGCCGTTAACAAAAAAGACCAAAGAGGTATTGCCGTGGCTACTTCCAAAGATTTAGGAAAAAGTATCTTGAATTTTGTCAATCATTAAGGATTTAACTTTAATCCTTTTATTGATTAGTATCTGTAAAATAAAGGCTGATTCCTGGACTTTTTTCTAATTGTAGCGGCAACTCTTGCAGTTGCCGTTTAATGCAGGCAACTGCAAGAGTTGCCGCTACATATTATTTTGAATAAAGTATTATGTATCAATTTTTAACTCACAATTCATCATTATAATATTTAGACATCGTATAAATCATGTCAATTTCAATGAAGAAATTCTTTTATATATTATTACTTATTGCCATTTCAATTGATGGTTTTGCTCAACTGAAAAGCAGAGAAACGATCAATTTTAATAAGTCTTGGAAATTTTCATTTGAAAATAATGAGAAGGCAATTACGAATCAGTTCAATGATGCGAATTGGCGAGTACTGAATCTTCCACACGATTGGAGTATTGAAGGACAATTTAGTGAACAACATTTATCAACAACACAAGGTGGCGCTTTGCCTACTGGTTTGGGATGGTACAGAAAAAGTTTTTCTATGCCAGCGACTGCAAAGAACAAAGTAGTTTGGATAGAATTTGATGGCGTGTATCGTAATAGCGAAGTTTGGATTAATGGACATTATTTAGGCAAACGCCCAAGTGGTTATACTTCTTTTCGGTATGAATTATCGAAATTTTTAAAATATGGAAAAGAAAAAAATGTCATTGCTGTAAAAGTTGATAACTCAGAACAACCAAATTCTCGTTGGTACACAGGTTCTGGAATTTACAGAAATGTACGTTTGGTTATTACTTCTCAAATTGCCATCGACCAATGGGGCGTTTTTGCGACGACACCAAAAGTAAGCCAAGAAGAAGCAGAAATAAACGTTGAAGTAAATTTACTAAATCGTTCAAAGAAAAGTCAAATTGTTGATATTCAGAATATTATTGTCGATTCGGAAGGAAAAGTAATCGCTAGCGAACAGACTAAAACACTCTCTTTAAAAGACAGTACTGGAAAGTATTTTCAACTTCTGAAAATTAAAAAACCTCAATTGTGGTCGATTGAGAAACCATATTTATACAAAGTAATTACTAAAGTTTTTCAGCAAAATCAAGAAGTTGATGTTTATGAAAGTACGCTAGGAATTCGTTTTTTCAATTTTGAAACAGGAAAAGGTTTTTCATTGAATGGAAAACCAACCAAAATTCAAGGTGTTTGTATGCACCACGATTTAGGTGCTTTGGGTGCGGCTGTGAATGTACGAGCGATGGAACGTCAGCTAGAGATTTTAAAAGCGATGGGTTGTAATGGCATCCGCACAGCGCATAATCCTCCTGCTCCAGAATTTTTAGATTTATGCGATAAAATGGGTTTTATCGTCATGGATGAAGCCTTTGATATGTGGAAGAAAAGAAAATCTAAAAAAGATTACTCTTCAGATTGGACGGCTTGGCATCAAAAAGATTTGGAAGATTTTATCAAAAGAGACCGAAATCATCCTTCGATTTTTATGTGGAGTATCGGAAATGAAATCAGAGAACAATTTGACAGTACTGGCATCACGATTACCAAAGAGCTTGCTCAAATTGTCAAAAAATTAGACAATACTCGTTTAGTTACTTCTGCCTTGACAGAAAATGTACCGGATAAAAACTTCATTTTTCAGTCGGGTGCTTTGGATTTACTTGGTTTTAATTATAAACACGAAGGCTATACCGATTTCCTCAAGAATTTTCCCAATCAGAAATTTATTGCTTCTGAAACTGCTTCTGCATTGGAATCGAGAGGACGTTATGAAATGCCTCAAGAAAACATTCAATTTTCATCAAGAGACGTAAAAACACAAACCAGAAATGCCGATTGGACGACTTCAGCCTATGATAATGTAGCCGCTTATTGGGGAACGACCCACGAAGAAGCTTGGAAAGCAGTAAAAAATGCGGCTTACATCGCTGGTACTTATGTGTGGACGGGCTTTGATTATTTGGGCGAGCCACATCCATATCCTTGGCCAGCTCGCAGCTCCTATTTTGGCATTGTAGATTTAGCGGGCTTCCCGAAAGACGTTTATTATATGTATCAAAGTGAGTGGACTGAAAAACCTGTTCTTCATTTATTGCCACATTGGAATTGGGAAAAAGGCAAAACGGTAGAAGTATGGGCATATTATTCGCAAGCGGATGAAGTAGAACTGTTTTTGAACGATAAATCTTTAGGCATTCGAAAGAAAGGAGTCAATGATTTTCATGTAAAATGGGCGGTCAATTATGAAGCAGGAACTTTAAAAGCTGTTTCAAGAAAAGATGGAAAAATCGTATTGACAGAAGAAGTAAAAACGGCAGGCAAAGCTTATAAAATCAAATTATCAGCTGACCGCCAAAGTATCAAAGCCAATGGTGAAGATTTGTCTTTTATCAAAGTAAGTATTGTCGATGAAAACGGAAACCTTGTACCAGAAGCCAACCATTTAGTGAATTTTAGTTTGGAAGGAGTAGGTTCAATAGCGGGAGTTGATAATGGTTATCAAGCAAGTTTAGAACCTTTCAAAGCAAATTATCGAAGAGCATTCAATGGACTTTGTTTAGCCATCGTTCAAGCTTCTGGAAAAGTAGGAAAGATTACTTTAAAAGCCAGTGCAGAAGGTTTACAGTCGGATACAATTATGATAGAAACTACAAAATGAGCGAAGTGAATTTTCAAATAAATAGGAGGGAAGCCCTTTTCGGAAGGCTTTTTGTACTGATTTTTACGTTTTTTATTCTCAATAAAAACCTTTCTTTAGCACAAACTGAAACAGGTTTGAGTACAATTATTCCTCAAACGGAAAAGAGTATCAAAGATTCAAAACCGTGCGTATTTTGGTATTGGATGCAAGCGGCTGTTTCTAAAGAAGGCATCACGGCAGATTTGGAAGCCATGAAAAAAGCAGGCATCGGTGGCGCTTACTTAATGCCGATAAAAGGAGCGACGAATCCGCCAGTTTTTACGCCAGTGGTTGAACAACTTAGTCCGCTTTGGTGGGAAATGGTAAAACATGCAATGAGCGAAGCCGCCCGACTAAACCTAGAAATGGGCATGCACGTGAGTGATGGTTTTGCCTTGGCGGGCGGTCCTTGGATTACGCCAGCACTTTCTATGCAAAAAGTTGTTTCATCAAAACTAAATATCAAAGGAAATCAACACATTGACATTCAATTACCTCAGCCTGAAAAGAATGAAAATTATTATCAAGACATCGCCGTTTATGCTTTTCCTTCTTTAACAGGAACGGGACAATCTACTAGAACGATTGTTCCAGTAGTTACTTCCAACAAAGCCGATGTAAACCCACAGTTTTTGGTGAAAGAAGGCAATAAAGAAGGTTTTAAAAGTGATGAACCTTGTTGGATTCAGTATGCTTTTGAAAAGCCATTTACTTGCAGAACGGTTGTTGTGAAAACGGGAGGAAACAATTATCAAACACAACGTTTATTGATTGAAGTGAGTGATGATGGCAAAAACTTTCGTTCAATTGGCAGATTAGACTCACCAAGACATGGCTGGCAAGATACAGATGCCGACATTACTCATGCTATTACTCCAACCACTGCCAAATATTTCCGATTTGTTTATGACAAAACTGGAACAGAACCGGGATCAGAAGATTTAGATGCAGCCAAATGGAAACCAAGTTTTAAAACCATTTGTATTGAACTTTCGGCTGAACCTGTTATTCATCAATTTGAAGGAAAAGCTGCCGAAGTTTGGCGAATAAGTAAGGCTTCAACAGCCGAGCAATTGGCGGATAGCATTTGTGTTCCTCAACAAAAAATCATTAATATTTCGGATAAAGTAAGGGCTGATGGGCGATTAGTTTGGGATGTTCCAGCGGGTTCGTGGACGATTCTTAGAATCGGACATACTTCAACAGGGCATACAAATGCAACTGGTGGTGCTGGAAAAGGACTGGAATGCGATAAGTTTAATCCTGAAGCCATCAAATTACAATTTGATAAATGGTTTGGCGAAGCTCAACGTCAACTTGGTTCAGAACTGAGCAAAAAAGCTTTAAAGGTTTTTCATGTAGATAGTTGGGAGTGTGGAAGTCAGAATTGGTCGCCAGTTTTCAGAGAAGAGTTTAGGAAAAGAAGAGGCTACGATTTGTTACCTTATTTGCCAATTGTTGCAGGAATTCCAGTTGAAAATGCAGCGTTTTCGGAGAAATTTTTATACGATTTCCGCCAAACAGTTTCGGAATTAGTTGTCGATACTTTTTATAAAACGCTAGCAGATTTAGCGAAAGAAAAGGGAGTAAAATTCACGGCTGAAAGTGTAGCGCCAACCATGACTAGCGATGGATTAGCGCATTATAAATTAGTCGATGTGCCGATGGGAGAATTTTGGTTGAATAGCCCGACGCATGATAAACCAAATGATATGTTGGATGCTATTTCGGCAGGACATATTTATGGAAAACCTATCATTCAAGCAGAAGCATTTACTACTTTACGAATGACTTGGAACGAACATCCAGCCATGTTGAAAACACTCCAAGACCGAAATTATGCTTTGGGAATCAATAAATTAGTATATCATGTTTTCATGCACAACCCTTGGTTAGACAGAAAACCTGGAATGACTTTAGACGGTGTAGGCTTATATTTTCAACGAGACCAAACTTGGTGGAAAGCTGGAAAAGCTTGGGTTGATTACGCTCAACGTTGTCAGTCATTATTACAAAAAGGCTTTCCTGTAACAGATTTAGCCGTTTTTATTGGTGATGAAATTCCAAGACGTTCAGTTTTGCCAGATAGACTAGTGCCAACTTTAACTGGACTTTTCGGGAAAGAAGTAGTGAAGCAAGAAGCAAAACGATTGAAAAACGAAGGTCAGCCTTTAAGACAAATTCCTACAAGTGTAACACATTCAGCCAATATGGCTGACCCAGAAAATTGGGTAAATGCTTTGCGTGGTTATACTTATGATTCTTTCAATCCTGATGCTTTATTGAATACTGCCAAAGTAAAAAATGGGAAAGTAATTTTTGGCGATGGCACCAGTTACAGCGCATTGATTTTACCCAAAAAACATGCAATGACTCCCAATGCCAATACAATGTCGGCACAAACGGCTGAAAAATTATTAACCTTAGTGAACGAAGGGGCAACATTGATTATTGGCGACAAACCCGAAATAGAAGCAGGTACAAAAAGTAGTAAAGCACTTGAAAACTTCGCCAGACAATGCTGGGAAGGAAATTTTGACACAATAATGGATGGTGATGCCAAAATTTTCTATAAAAATGTTGGCAAGGGGAAAGTTGTAAAAAGTCCTTTTGAAGCCAATACTTTAGCGAAATTGGGCATTGAGCAAGATGTGATTGTGAAAGATGAACAAGGAAATTATGCTAAAGGAATTGCTTGGACACATAGAAAAGCATCAGATTTAGAGTTATACTTTCTTGCTAATCAGGAAAATACGGAAAGAGTATTGGATTTTTCTTTAAGAGCCAATTGGAAAAATATTCAATTGTACGATGCAGTGAGCGATAAAACCTTTTCGCCAACATCATGGAAAATTGAAAATGGTAGAACGGTTTTAACCTTGAAATTAGAAGCCAATGCTTCTGTTTTTGTGATTTTTAAAGACAGCTTTGACAACTTTTCGAAAGTTGACAAAGCTAAAAATTGGCAAGAATTTAAAGCTTTCCAGACTTTAGATAAAGCTTGGAAAGTAGATTTTGAAAATTCAAAAACGAATCAAAAAATTACAAAAACCTTTGAAAAGCTAAATGATTGGACTGTAAACTCAGATTCTCTGATTCGATATTATGCTGGTACGGCTAATTATCGTCAAAGTTTTGAAGTACATACTTTACCCAAGAAAAATCAAGAAATTTGGTTGGATTTAGGTAAAGTAGCCAATCTTGCTGAAGTAAAAGTAAATGGAATTGCTTGCGGAATTGTCTGGACAGCACCTTACCGAGTGGATATCAGCAAAGCTTTAAAAATTGGCAAAAACGAACTCAGCATCGAAGTAACCAATACTTGGGCAAATCGATTAATTGGTGATATGCTTTTACCAGAAAATCAAAGAACAACAAATACAACTGCCCCGATGAAATATTTAAACACCAAAACATTATACGAATCAGGCTTGATTGGACCAGTAAAGCTTTTACAAAGTGAAGTAAACTGATAATTCAATTGTATATTTTACTTTAAAAAGAGTTGTACTGAATTTTAAAATCATAAGCAGTGATCTAAAAACTTATATATATCGCTTTTTTATGATTGATGGACAGCGAATTCCTACTGTTTGAGCGAAGCGAGTTTAGGAATTCTTGATTTTCTTTTGTTACTTTTCTTTCATCAAGGAAAGAAAAGTAAGGACTAGACGATAATTAACAAGGAGACATCTTAATCTATCCAAATAAAGAGACTATTATCTGAAAAATTCGGGATGAATAATGTTTCTTCTTCCTCATTTTAACCAGAAAATGAGGAAATCTTCTTTATGCAAATATCCTACAATATCTTGTGAAAATGTTATATATAATACAGGTATATTACTATTAATTTTGGTTTTTTATCGAATCTCTTTTAATATGTACGCTATCAAAAAATATGCAGTTTTTTCGGCGAAAGCCAAACTTGCAAAACCTATCTCAGACGCTACGCATACCCTGACGGAAATTTCTTTTTTAGTATTAAGAATCGAAACCACTAATGGAATCATCGGAGAATCTTATCTGCTGAGTTTTCAATATAGTCCACGAGCCATTGCTGGTGCTTTGAAAGATGTCGGTGAAATGCTGATTGGCGAACAAGTTTTTGATACGGTAAAAGTTTTCGAAAAACTTAATCATGCCAATGAGTATTTTGGCATGGAAGGGATAAATCGTTGGGCACAAGCTGCTTATAATATTGCTATGTGGGACGCTTGGTGCAAAATTTTAAACCAGCCGATTTGGAAAGTTTTTGGTTCGTCGAGAAGCGAAGTACCTATTTATGGAAGTGGTGGTTGGATTTCGTACAGTACAGAAGAATTGATTGATGAAGTAAGTAATTATAAAGCCAGAGGTTTCAAAGCAGTAAAAATAAAAGTAGGAAAACCCGATTGGCAAGAAGATTTAGAACGCCTAAAATTAGTACGTGAAGCCGTTGGCAATGACATTAATATCATGATGGATGCCAACCAAGGAATGAATGTGCCGAATGCTTTGGCTTTGGCAAGAGCCGCCAGAGCATTGAATATTCAATGGTTTGAAGAGCCAATTGACCATACAGATTTTGAAGGCTATCAATTATTAAGAACGCAAGCGGGAATTTCTTTGGCAATGGGCGAAAGAGAATATTCAACTTTACCCTTGCGAGAATTATTGCAAAGAAACGCCATTGATATTTGGCAACCCGATATTTTACGCTTGGGTGGCGTAGAAGCTTGGCGAAACAGTGCCGCTTTGGCTGGAAGTTTTAACATTCCAGTGTTGCCACATTATTATAAAGATTACGATATTCCATTGCTTTGCACGATTTCAAATGGAGTAGGAGCTGAGTCATTCGATTGGATTGACCCGCTGATTGACCATCCTTTGCAAATTCAGAATGGTATGGCAAAACCTCACGACCGTGCTGGTTGGGGTTTTTCATTCAAAGATGAATGTCTGACAGCGATTTAATTCTCAGCCATTCACACACAAGTTTTTAGCATTTATACGATGAAGAAGTTAAAGTACTTATTATTGTTTCTCACAAGTTTGATTCCTTTCGGAATAAAGGCTCAGTTGGTCGATAAAACGCCTGCTGCCGTTCCGAATGCGCCAAGTATTTATCAGACAGAACCTTATGAAGACCCAACCGTCAGTGGAATCAACCGTGATGCTTCCAGAGCTACTGCTTATTCTTTTGATAATTTACAAAGTGCTTTACAAGGAAATCGTGAAAAGTCGAATCGTTATCTTTCATTAAATGGTGAATGGGATTTTAGTTTTGCCCTAAAACCTACTGATGCGCCAAAAGATTTTTATAAAAGTAAAGTAGCTGGCTGGAAGAAAATTCCTGTGCCTTCTAACTGGGAAATGGAAGGTTATGATAAACCAATTTATAAAAGTGCCGTTTATCCTTTCAGACCCGTAAATCCTCCTTTTGTTCCTAAAGATTATAATGGCGTGGGCTGTTATCAACGTTCATTTTCTGTTCCTGCCAATTGGAAAGAAAGTAACGTTACTTTACATTTTGGTGGAGTAAGTTCAGCTTATAGAGTTTGGTTGAATGGCAAATTTGTGGGTTATGCCGAAGATAGTTTTCTTTCTTCTGAATTCAATATTACTCCTTATTTACAAGAAGGAGAAAATGTTTTATCTGTTTGGGTGATTCGTTGGAGTGATGGATCTTTTTTAGAAGACCAAGACCAATGGCGTTTAAGTGGTATTCATCGTGAAGTATTTCTTCATGCAGAACCGAAATTAAGAATTGCTGATTTCTTCTACCAAACCAAATTGGATAAAGATTATAAAGATGCCTTGTTGAGTATTCGTCCAAGAATGGAGAATTTAACGGGAAAAGAAGTTGTTGGTTATCAGTTAAAAGCACAGTTATTTGATAAAAACAATCAGCCTGTTTTGGAAAAGCCACTAGAAAAAAGTGTAGAATCTATCATTAACGAAATCTATCCACGATTAGATAATACCAAGTTTGGCTTATTAGAAACTCAAGTAAAAAATCCAAAAAAATGGAGTGATGAAATTCCGAATTTATACACTTTGGTGCTTTCTTTAGAAGATAGTGTCGGTAATTTATTGGAAGCAAAAAGCTGTAAATTAGGATTTCGTTCTATTGAATTTTCCAAAGAAAATAGTAAACTCTTAATCAACGGAAAAGTAACGTATTTATATGGCGTTAATCGACCAGACCATCATCCAACCAAAGGAAAAGCACTTTCTCGTGAAGACATTTTACAAGATATTCTCACGATAAAACGCTTTAATTTTAATTGCATTCGCACCAGCCATTATCCCAGCGATCCTTATTTATATGATTTATGCGATGAATATGGCATTTTGGTGATTGATGAAGCCAATCTTGAAACACATGGTTTGGGTTCTAAACTAAGTAATGATGCTGCTTGGACGGGCGCCTATTTGGAACGAAGTAATCGAATGGCTTTGCGAGATAAAAATCATCCTTCTATTATTTTTTGGAGTTTGGGTAATGAAGCTGGTCGTGGACCAAACCATGCAGCAATGGCGGCTTGGATTCATGATTTTGATATTACTCGTCCTGTTCATTACGAACCAGCGATGGGAAGTCCGAATATGGAAGGTTATATGGATAATAAAGACCCGAAATATTTAAAACCAAATGACCATTCGCATCGTATCCAGAATCCCTTAGACCAATATTATGTGGACATCGTCAGCAGAATGTATCCTGCGATGTACACGCCTGAATTGTTGGCAAATCAGCCGAATGGCGATACCAGACCGATTTTCTTTTGTGAGTATGCACATGCAATGGGAAATAGTGCCGGAAATTTGAAAGAATTTTGGGACTTATTCCGAAAAACAAAAAGAGTAATTGGTGGCTGTATTTGGGAGTTTAAAGACCAAGGTTTACTGAAAAAAGATGCTGAATCTGGTAAAGATTTTTATGCTTATGGGGGAGATTTTGGCGAAAAATACTTTGATAATTTCACGATAAAAGGAGTAGTCGCTTCTGACGGCAGAGCCAAAGCTGCAATGTACGAATGCAAAAGAGTATTTCAAGGCATAGAAAGTACTTTAGAAAATGCTGAAACAGCAACGATAAGAATTTCAAATCGTTATGCCACCAAATCTTTGGGAGACTATACCATTTTCATAAAGATTTTGGAAGATGGAAACGTAATTTCTACCAAAGAATTGCCTAAAATGAATTTGCTAGCCGGAAAAGATACGCTCTTTAGTTTAGTGCCTTATTTGCCAAAATTCAAGGCAAATACAGAGTTTTTTGCTGAGTTGCATGTAGTACTTTCAAAAAATGAAGCTTGGGCTGAAAAAGGTTTTGAAGTAGCGTCCAACCAATTTGCTTTGACAGGATTCTCTCAAAAAGAATCATTTAATAAAACATTTCCAACTTTAGCATTGGCGGAAGAAAGTACTGCTTTTGAGATTAAAGGAAAGGGTTTTCAAATCAAAATTGATAAATCAAATGGAGCTTTAAATTCATATCTTTTCAAAGGGAAAGAACAAATTTTTAGCCCGCTATTGCCAAAATTTAGTCGCCCGCTGACAGACAACGACCGTCGTGGTTGGAAAGCGCAACGCAAATTAAAACAATGGTATAATGTTGATTTAAAACTGAAAAGTTGTGTCACCAAAACAATTTCAAAAGGAATTATTCAAATCAGTACAAATTACTCTTTGGTGAACGATAGCGCTTTTGTTCAAATAAATTATAGTATCAATGGCGATGGCGTTATTAAAGTAGCTTACGATTTTAAGCCATCTTTTGCTTTGCCTAATATGCCAAAAGTAGGAATGCAATGCGGTATTGAAAGAACTTTTGAAAACATTACTTGGTACGGAAAAGGCGAATTAGAAAATTATGTTGACCGCTCTTACGGTTTTGATGTAGGCATTTATCAGCAAAATATTCAAGATTTTATGGAGCCTTATGCTGTTCCGCAAGAAAATGGAAACAGAACGGATGTGCGTTGGATGTACTTATCGAATAAAAAACAAGAAGGTTTATTGGTGATGGCAGATAGTTTGTTGAGCATGAGTGCTAGACCTTATTCCGACCAAAATATTGAAACCGCCAAACATACTTATAAACTAAAAGATGCTGGTTTTATCAACCTCAATATTGATTTAAGACAAATGGGCGTGGGCGGAAATGACAGTTGGAGCGACGTCGCTGCACCTTTAGAGCAATACCAAATCAAAGCGAAACCTTATCAATATACTTTTTACATTACACCATATATTGCTGCAAAAGAGTCGATTAGTTCAAAAGTAAAAGCGCTCAAGTTTTAAAAGACAATTTCAACGTTGAAGAAAATATGAAAACATTCATGAAACAAATAGGAGTATTGTGTTTACTAATACTTTCCGTGAGTCATTCTCAAGCCCAAAACAAAGGCTTGGTCAATACGGCTAAAAGTCCAAATGCCAGATTACAAAGTATAGATTTTGGTGATGTAACGTGGACTTCTGGTTTTTGGGCAGACCGCTTTTCGGTGTGTCGTTCGTCGATGGTTCCTACTTTATGGAAGAATTATACGGATGCAAATTTGAGTCATTCTTTCAAAAATTTTGAAATCGCTGCTGGCTTAGAGAGTGGAGCTTTCAAAGGTCCGTCTTTTCATGATGGTGATTTTTATAAAACCTTGGAAGCCGTAGCGAGTATGTACGCTTCTACGAAAGATAAAAAATTGGATGAATTGATGGATCATGCCATCGAAGTAATCGGTAAAGCCCAAAAGCCTGATGGCTACATTTATACAAAGGCAATTATTCAACAAAAGAAAACAGGCGAACAAAAGATGTTTGACGATAAGCTAAGTTTTGAAGCTTATAATTTCGGACATTTAATGACGGCAGCTTGCGTACATTATAGAGTAACAGGCAAAACATCTTTATTGAATATTGCCAAAAAAGCGACAGATTTTCTGATTGAATTTTACAATAATGCCAGTCCAGAACAAGCAAGAAATGCCATTTGTCCATCGCACTACATGGGTATTATTGAAATGTACAGGACTACTTCCGAACCGAAATATTTAGCCTTAGCGAAGAGACTTATCAATATTCGTGGGCTTTCGGAAGGAACGGATGATAATTCAGATAGAGTACCGTTCAGACAAATGAAAAAAGTAGTTGGTCATGCTGTGCGAGCAAATTATTTGTTTGCTGGTGCAGCTGATATTTTTGCAGAAACGGGCGACAGTACTTTATTATCAACTTTAGATTTGATGTGGGATGATGTCATTAATCACAAAATGTACATCACGGGTGGTTGTGGTGCTTTGTATGATGGCGTTTCGCCAGAAGGTACTTCTTACAAACCTGATACCGTTCAAAAAGTGCATCAATCTTATGGAAAATCATATCAATTACCCAACCATTCTGCTCATAATGAAACCTGTGCGAACATTGGAAATTTATTATGGAATTGGCGAATGCTACAAATTACAGGCGAAGCCAAGTATGCCGATGTGATGGAATTGGCTTTGTACAATAGTATTTTATCGGGCATTAGTTTAGACGGCGATAAGTTTTTTTATACCAATCCTTTAAGTGCTTCTGATGATTATCCTTATCAATTGCGTTGGATGGGTGGCAGACAAAAATATATCAGTAAATCAAATTGCTGTCCGCCAAATACTGTTAGAACCATCGCCCAAATTAATACTTATGCCTACAGTGTTTCTGACAAGGGTTTATGGTTGAATTTGTACGGAGCCAATACGCTTTCTACTTCTTTAAAAGATGGGTCAAAAATTAGTTTGGTGCAAACGACAAATTATCCTTGGGATGGCAATATCAGCATTGAGTTGAAAGAAGTTGCTAAAAATCCTTTTTCAGTTTTTGTAAGAATTCCAGAATGGAGTAAAGGCGCAAGTATCAAAATCAACGGAAAATTATTTGCGGGTAAAATTGAAACAGGAACTTATGTTGAATTAAATAGAAAATGGTCGGCTTCGGATAAAATTGAAATTGTTTTACCAATGACGGTGAAAATGATTGAAGCCAATCCATTAGCAGAAGAAATCAGAAACCAAGTAGCCGTAAAAAGAGGACCAATTGTATATTGTTTGGAATCGGTTGACAATGCCAATGTGAAATTAAACACACTTTCAATTTCACCAAAAAGTAAATGGAAAACCAGTAGCATGACAATTGAAAACAGTCCGATTACAGCCTTAGACGGCGAAGCAAAAATCGTTGATGCAAGTACTTGGTCAAATAAATTATACAGAGAAGTATCAGAACAAACGCCCGTTTCAACCAAAGTACGTTTAATCCCCTACTATGCTTGGAGTAACCGTGGGCACTCAGAAATGGAAGTTTGGATTCCTATTAGCCGATAAAATTTTATGGAAAGAATAACAGCAACATATTTTATAGAAACGCCTTTCGAGCCAGCATCTGCTGCCGCAGTTTTAGCAGGAGAACAATCTTCTGGTACTTTCACCGCAGTACCGGGCGAAACGGAAGAATTAAAACAAAGATTCGCTGCCAGAGTAGAATCAGTTGAATTTCTGGAAACGGTTTCAACGCCCGCTATTCCTGGCTCAGAAAGTAAAGACAACCAGTATCATCGTGCCATCGTAAAAGTATCATGGTCGATTGAAAATTTTGGCTATAATTTGCCCGTTTTGATTTCTTCCTTACAAGGTAATTTATACGAAATTCGTCAATTTACAGGATTGAAATTGATGGATATTGACATTCCTGAGAGTTATGCCAATCATTTTTCAGGACCAAAATTTGGTATTGCAGGTTGCAGAAAATTAACGGATGTACAAAATCGTCCTTTAATTGGAACAATTATAAAACCAAGCGTAGGTTTAACGCCACAACAAACAGCAACTTTAGTCGGAACACTTGCCGAAGCTGGCATAGATTTTATCAAAGATGATGAACTACTTTCTTCAACAGCTAACTCGCCTTTCAATGAAAGAGTAGATGAAGTAATGAACGTGATTAATCGTTTTGCAGATAAAACTGGGAAGAAAATCATGTATGCTTTTAACATTAGCGGTGAAACAGATGAAATGTTAGCCCGCTACGAAAAAGTAGTAAATGCTGGCGGAACTTGTGCTATGGTTAGTATCAATAGCGTTGGCGTGGCTGGTACTAAAAAGATTTGCGACCAAGGAGCATTGGCAATTCATGGACATAGAAATGGTTGGGGAATGTTAACCAGACATCCATTATTAGGAATAGATTTTAGAGCCTATCAAAAACTTTGGCGTTTGGCTGGCGTTGACCAGCTACACGTTAATGGGATTCAAAATAAATTCTGGGAAAGTGATGATTCTGTCGTGGCTTCGATTGAAGCTTGCTTAAAACCAATGTTAGGCGGATACGAAGTTTTACCAGTAGTTTCATCAGGACAGTGGGGTGGACAAGCACCCGAAACCTACCGCCGTACCAAAACAACAGACATATTGTACATGGCTGGTGGTGGAATTTTGGCGCATCCTATGGGACCAGCAGCTGGCGTAACCGCTTTACAACAAGCTTGGCAAGCAGCAGTGGATGGTTTAGACATTGAAGGAGCAGCGAAAATCTATCCTGAATTTGCGAAATCTGTAGAAAAATTTGGCTCGAAATAATATGGCGAATCATCATTTACTCATGGCATATTATGGCGATGATTTTACAGGTTCGACGGATGCCTTGGAGTTTCTGAGTAGGGCAGGAGCGAAGACAGCCCTTTTTATCGAAGCACCAACGGCTACACAACTATCTGCTTATTCCGATTTAAAAGCCATCGGAGTAGCGGGTTTGTCGAGGTCAATGTCGCCTGTGCAGATGGAAGAGACTCTCTTTCCGACTTTCACAGCCTTAAAAGCTTTGGGTGTAAAACACGTGCATTATAAAGTATGCTCAACTTTTGATTCTTCTCCCAATATCGGAAGTATCGGAAAAGCGATTGATGTTGGAGCGTCCGTTTTCAAAAATACTTGTATTCCTTTACTGGTTGCAGCACCTTCTTTGGGGCGTTATTGTGCCTTTGGAAATTTATTTGCTAGAATGGGCATCGGGAGTGAAGGACAAATTCACAGACTTGACCGCCATCCTTCTATGAGTAAACATCCTGTAACGCCTGCTGATGAAAGTGATTTAAGAATACATTTAGCAAAACAGACCGATAAAAAAATAGGTTTGTTGGATATTCTTCAAGTAGCAAAACCTTATCAGGAATTGAAAGAAGGTTTAAAGAAACAACTGGAAGAACAAGCTGGAGTACTCTTGATTGATGCTATGTATGAATCACAATTTTCAAATATCGGTAGATTATTGGACGAATTAGCAGAACCAGATCAGCCTTTATTTTCAGTAGGTTCTTCGGGAATAGAAATGGCTTTAGGGAAATATTGGAATGAAATTCAAGAGCTTCAAGCTGTTACGACTTGGGAAAAACTTGAAAAAGCCAATCCATTATTAGTCATTGCAGGAAGTTGTTCGCCCGTTACTTCACGCCAAATTTCTTGGGCATTAGAACATGGTTTTAAAGAAATCATTATCGATGCTCAGGCAATTTGTGATACAGAAATCAACGAAGCATTGTTGAAAGAGTACTTAGAAAAGGCGGTGAGTTTAGCCCAAAATTGTCATCATTTAATCATTCATACCAACGGAAGTAAAACTAATGTACAAGCAACCTTATCTTCTGAAAAACTAGGAAAAGCATTGGGCTTGATTGCCAAAAAAGTTGTATCTGAAAGTGAAGTAAAAAGAGTTGTCATAGCTGGAGGCGATACTTCAAGTTATGCGGCAAGGGCAATGAAAATTGAAGCAGTAGAAATGATTGCACCTTTAGTGGCAGGCGCACCAGTTTGTAAAGCTCGTTCAGCTAATCCTTTTATCAATGGCATTGAAGTCAATTTTAAAGGCGGACAAGTAGGCGATGAACGATACTTCGGAATATTATTAGACGGAAAATTATAAAGCAATAAATCATTAGCGATAAAAAAATGCAAGCAAAAACTTTAGGATTAATTCATACTTCGGCAACATTGGTGCCTGTTTTTCAACAACTTTGTAACGAATACTTGCCTGGAATTCAAGTGTTTAATATTGTGGATGATAGCCTGATAAAGAACGTTATCAAACATGGCGAACTTAGACCAGACGTGTCAAGAAGAGTGGTAAATTATGTGGGTTCAGCAGAAACTGCTGGCGCAGATTTTATCATGGTTACTTGTTCTTCAATTGGTGCGGCGGTGGAAGCTTCTGAGGCTTTGACAGGCGTACCCGTTTTACGAGTTGACCAACCGATGGCGGATTTGACTGTACAAACGGGTAAGAGAATCGGAGTAATTGCAACTCTTCCAACTACTTTAGGACCAACTAGCGATTTAGTACTTCGTCGTGCTGAGAAAGTAGATAAAGAAATTGAATTAGTTTCAGTATTATGCGAAGGAGCTTTTGAAGCATTGATGAGTGGCGATGCGACTAAACATGATGAAATGGTAGCCACCGCTTTGAAAGAATTAGTGACCAAAGTAGATGTTATTTTATTGGCGCAAGCTTCAATGGCGAGAGTTGTAGATACTTTGGATGAAGCGGATAAAAAAGTGCCAATCTTAGCGAGTCCAACCATTGCTGTTCAACATCTAGCAACCATTCTTTTGTCATGAAAAGTATTCAGCAATTTCTACTAGGAATTAGTGCCATTTCAATATTGGTTTTGCTGTATGCGCTTGTGCAAGAAAACCCATTGTTAAGCAAAGTTTCGGCTGTTGTTTCAGCACTTAGTTTTACAATTGGTATGGCTTGCATTCCATCCTTGAAAAACTATCAATATACTGCTTGGATTATCACGGCTGTTGTGGCAGGAATGGTTTATCCTGCCGCTTTTACACATTGGGGAACGATTGATTTAAGAAACAAATGGCTTATTTTAATCATCATTCAATTTGTGATGTTTGGCATGGGTATTCAGATGAGTATTCATGATTTTTCTGGATTGGCTTCTACGGGAAAAGGAGTAGCGATTGGATTACTTTGTCATTTTTCAATCATGCCATTTATGGGTTGGTTATTGACGAAAATCTTTGATTTTGAACCAGAAATTGCTGCTGGCATTATCCTAATTGGGTCATGTTCAAGTGGTTTGGCTTCAAACGTGATGGTGTATTTAGCCAAAGCAAATCTCGTTTTATCGGTTGTGGTAACGGCAATGGCTACTTTGGTAGCACCGTTTTTAACACCGCTTATCATGAAATTATTAGCGGGAACTTTAATAGAGATTCATTTTATCAATATGATGATGGAAATCATTAAAATCGTTATTGTTCCCATCAGTGCGGCATTATTGCATGATTATTTGAAAATGGCTTCTCCACAAGGAAAGAAAAATGTGAACCTTCTTTTATTCATTTCCTTAATTTGGCTATTCGCTTTACCTTTTGGACTTTGGCATTGGTTTGAATCGTCATCACTTTCTTCCGAAGTACTTCAATCTTTAGAAGTATTAAGTTTCTTATTGGCTGCTATTGTAGTGGGTGTTTTGTATCATCAAGGAGCTACGCTTTTCCCGAAGTTAGATAAAATTATGCCTTACATTTCAATGTTTGGAATCATCTATTTTACAACGGTGACAACCGCTGCTGGGAGAGAAAATTTAATGAAAGTTGGCTTTTTATTATTCATCAGTTCTGTGATTCACAATGCTTCTGGTTACTTTTTTGGTTATTGGCTAAGTCGTTTGTTTGGTTTAGATAAAAATTCATCTCGGACAATTGCTTTTGAAGTGGGTTTACAAAATGGTGGAATGGCATCTGGTTTAGCAGGTGGAATGGGGAAACTAGGAACTGTTGGTTTACCAGCCGCAGTATTCAGTCCGTGGATGAATATTTCAGGCTCAATTCTAGCAAATTACTGGCGCAAGAAAAGTGTTGAAAATGAGGAGTAAAGATGATTTTAAACCATTTCTGAATAGAATCTCTTTTAATATTTAATTATACAAATATATTTTTGGATAAAAGTATTATTATAAGAAAAAAACATATAGTTTTGTGTCAATTAAACACATTTAAACTTTTCAATGTAAAACCCAATGTAGCATTTGTATGTATTTGCAGATGCTCTTTGTGTTTGAGCATCCGAGAATCATTTGAATATGAAAATTGTAACATTACATACTAAAGAGCATGTTTCTGACAGCCTTTTATGGCTTAACTTCAAAAATGGAGACGGAGATGCACTGAGCGAGTTGATGAGAAGATATTTCCGCTCTCTTTTGCAGTATGGTACAAAATTCACCAAAAATAAATCTTTGATTGAAGACACGATTCAGGATTTATTTTTAGAATTATTAGAACGTAAAGCCTACCTTTCTACGCCAGCTTCTGTAAAAAATTATTTATTCAAAGCACTTCGAAATAATTTAATCAGAGCTGTTAATAAAAGTAATTTATCGACTGATTTTCTTGAACAAGAAGACGAGCAAATGATTGAGTTTGAAAACATCGAATTCATGCTTTTGCAAGAAGATGATTTAAATGAATTGCTTTCTAAATTTAATGAATACTTCAAATTACTGACCAAGCGTCAGAAAGAAGCCTTGTACTTGCGATATTACGAGAACCTCAGCCATGAGGAAATCTCTGCTATTATGGATATTAACAAGCAATCGGTTTCGAATCTTCTCCAACAAAGCATCGTTATTCTCAGAAATAACTGGTTAGCTTCCATCTTTTTATTGGGGTTAATGGATTGATTATCAGGTAATTGAATTTTTAGGTAATTATTTTTCGTTTTTTTTGTCAAAAAACGAGTATCTCAGTCCTTCATTTTTCTAATCTAAGTAAACGAGTACAAATTTTGATTTATATATGAATAATTATGATAATTTCAAGGCAATAGACTTTGTGAATCATCAAGCATTTAGGGCTTGGGTATTCAACAAAGAACTCGATGCTAATGATGATTTGTTGCTTTGGTTATCAAATAGCCAAAGTAACCGTCATGAATTAGAAAAAGCGAGAATGTATTTATTGAATATTCACAATATGCAACCTGAAATTTCTGAGGAATATGTAGAAGATAAAATACAAGATTTTTGGGAAAAAGCTGAAGAAAAAAACTTGAATATTGAGGATGTTGCACCAGTAAAGAAATTTAGAATTGTAGATTGGCTCGTCGCTGCAGCATCTGTTTGTTTAATTGTTGGCTTAATGTGGGTTTTGTTGCCCAACCGTGAGCAAAGCGTGAATAGTTTAATTTCAGAGTTGTTTATCAACGACCAATCATCTGACCAAATAGAAAAAGTAAACAAAGGAACGGAAAGCATGAATGTGCTTTTGCCAGATGGTTCTAAAGTAACGCTTGAACCTAATAGCTCTGTGAGTTATCCAGAGAGTTTTGATAAAGAATTAAGAGAAGTAAATTTAGTTGGAGAAGCTTTTTTCGATGTAGTAAAAAATCCTGACCAGCCTTTTATTGTACATTTTAATGAATTGGTTGTCAAAGTATTAGGAACAAGTTTTACCATCAGTGCTCCCAAGGGCGACAACAAAATGCAAGTATTGGTAAAAACTGGTAAAGTATCAGTCTTTGAAAATAATGAATGGCAAAAGTTGAAAAATGACACCAATCCTGCTGTTCGTGGTGTAATCATTACTGCGAATCAGAAAGTAGAGTATTTGAAAGAAACAGCAAAGTTTGAAAAGAAATTAGTTGATAGTCCAGCCATTATCAATCCAGTACTATCTGAAAATGATTTTACTTTTGACGAAACGCCATTGATGGATGTTTTTGAAAAATTGGAGAAAGCTTACGGCATCAAAATCGTTGTTGACGAAAACCAAGTGGCTAATTGTACGCTTACGGCTACTTTATCGGATGAACCTTTGATTGAAAAACTGAATCTTATTAGTAAAATTATCCACGGAAATTATGAAATGATTGATGGACAAATTGTGATGAATGTGAAGAGTTGTAAGAAGTAAGAGAGAAGCAAGACGCAAGATTTAAGACTTGATGACTTTAGGTAAGGTAGGTAAGATTTAAGAATTGATGTTGGAGTGTGCTTTTGAAAATTAGTAAAATTAAAAACGTATAAGAAAAGCGTTATTGAATTTATTGCGGTTTTTAGACCTGAATTACATGAATTACCATTTATAAATACGAACCATAACCCCAAATTTAATTATGAAAACATAAGTTTACTTTACATGAAAAAAGCCGATAGTGTTTGCACCACTACCGACTCCATTCCATTACGTCTCCCCAAAAACGGATTTTAATTTCGAGGTTTTTTTGCACAAAATCTCAGGGGAATATTTTGTCCAGATATGTCTAAAAACCGTACAAAACAGTCAAAAGTATGAAAAAAAAGCACAATTTACAACGATTACTATTGGGAATTATGAAGGTGACGTTGATTCAAATTTGCATGGTTGTTTTATTCACGAGCTTTGTTTTCGCTCGGGATTCTCATGCACAGGAGGTACTCAATCAGCAAATTTCTTTGACTATTGAGAACCGAGATATCAAAACGATTTTAACGCAAGTAGAAAAACTGACGGATGTCAAGTTTATGTATAGTGCCGAAGTAATTCAGGCAAAGAGGAAAGTATCGTTTTCGGCTAGAAACGAGAAACTTTCTGAAGTATTAGATAGGCTTCTTTTGCCTCTCAAGATTAGCTATGAGGTTAGTAAAAAGAGAATTTTATTGAGTTCTAACGAAGTAACGGAATCTCAAAAAAACGAAGACCCCGCTAATAATACAATGGATAATGCTGTTGTCTTGACTGAAGTAACGGGTACGGTTACTAACAGTAAAGGGGAAGCAGTACCGGGTGTAAGTATTAGAGAAGAAGGTACAGGAAACGGGGTCGTTTCGGATGCAAGCGGTAAATATACAATTGCAGTAAAAAATGAAAAATCAATTTTGGTATTTACTTCGGTTGGCTATAAGCCTTTTCAGGCAGCGGTTGGCTCACAAAAGGTATTCAATATTGTTCTTGAAGATGATAATACACAATTGAATGAAGTAGTGGTAATTGGTTATGGAACAGTGGAAAGAAAAGAGTTAACCAGTTCTGTCGCTAAAATTGATGCAAAAAATTTCAATAGAGGAAACGTAAACAATCCAGCACAATTATTACAAGGGAAAGTAGCGGGTTTATCAATTGTAAGACCGGGCGGTAACCCTAACGAAGATTTTAGTATCAGATTAAGAGGGCTTTCTACTTTTGGTGCGAATTCTCAGCCTTTGATTGTGATTGACGGAGTAATTGGAGGGTCACTAAATGCTTTAGATCCAAATGATATTAAATCTATTGAAGTACTGAAAGATGCTTCTGCGGCAGCAATTTATGGAACAAGAGGTTCGTCAGGCGTAATTATCGTGACGACTAAAAGAGGAACGACAGATGGTAAAGCAAGTATCGAATACAATACTTATGTTTCTAGCGAAGAAGTAGCAAGATTTGTTCAAAACTCAACACCTGAGCAATTTGTAGAAGCAGGCGGACAAGACCTTGGTTATAAAACCAATTGGTTAGATTTAGTAACGAGAAAAGGCATCTCGAATGTTCATAATTTATCATTTTCAAATTCTGCTGGTTCAACAAGTTATACAGGTTCTATCAACTACAGAAATGTTGAAGGGATTTATATTGGAACGGGCTTCAAGCAAATTAATGCTCGTTTGAATTTAACCCAAAGAGCTATTAACGACCGTTTGACTTTGTCTTTTAACGTTGGGGTAACCAACCGTAATGCAAGTTATGGCTTTACAGACGGGCTTCGTTTTGCCATTATTGCTAATCCAACTGCTCCAGTGTATATAGATAATGACCCCGCTAAAGGATATTTAGAACCAAACAGTCCAGAATTTCATAACCCAGTAGCCATTGCCAAAGAAGCTACTTCGGAAGGGAAAATTAAAACATTGGTAGGAAGTATTCGTGCAGATTTTGAGGTATTAGATGGCTGGAATGTTGGAGCTTTCTATTCGAATCAAATTGATAACAATATGGCTTCTACGTATTTAAGTTCAAAAATGAGATATGGTGCAGCAAGTGGTAGAGGCGGTTTAGCGACGAAATTCTCTCAAGATGGCAATAACGAATTGTTTGAAATGACTACTTCTTACAAAAAGACTTTTAACGATTTGAAAGTAAATGTAGTGGGTGGTTATTCAAGACAAATGTTATCTTTTGAAAATGTTTATGCAGCTAACGGTAACTTTATCACCGATGATTTATTGTATAATAACTTAGGTTTAGGGCTTGACATTGCCAATAAATTAGCTGGAATTAGCAGTGCAAAAGAAGAATCAAGATTAGTGGCTTTCTTTGGTAGAGCTATGTTGAATTATAAAGATAGTTACTTCTTATCGGCTGCAATCAGACATGAGGGTTCTTCTAAATTTGGACCGAATCACAGATGGGGGAATTTTTATTCAGTAAGTGGTGGGGCAGATTTATTGAAAGCCTTGAAAATTTCAGCATTAACTACACTTAAACTAAGAGCAGGTTATGGTGTAACGGGTGCTTTACCAAACCAAAACTATGAGTATTTGCAACGTTTGGGAACTGGACCGAGATTCTTATTTGAAGGTAACTTCGTGCCAAGTGTTGCGGTGGCTTCAAACCCAAATCCAGATTTGAAATGGGAACAAAAAGCAGAAACCAACATTGGTTTAGATTTCGGTTTGATTGACAATCGTTTGACGGGTTCAGTTGATTATTATGTCCGTAATACCAAAGATGTACTGCAAACAGTAAGTGTTTCTGTGCCCCCAAATTTCTTCGGAACATCCTTATTGAACATCGGTAAATTAAAAAGTAATGGCTTGGAAGTAGGACTGAACTATGCTGTAATGCCAAAGGCAATCAAAGGTTTGGTGTATAATACAGGTTTGGTCTATTCTACTTATAATACCAAATTGGTAAGTTTTGATGGAAAGCAATCTGAGATTTTCTTAGCCAATCTAGGCCCTCCGGGTTTGAACGGTACTTTGGTCGTTCGTTTGAAAGAAGGAGAGAAAATCGGAGACATTATGGCGCCAATTTTTGAAGGTGTGGATGATAAAGGAGCAAGAATTATTAAAGACCAAAATGGCGATGGACAAATCACTAGAGCTGATTATGTAGTAGTTGGAAATGGTTTGCCTAAGTTTGAATTGGCTTGGAACAACAGTCTTGAATACAAAAATTTCGATTTGAATTTCTTAATCCGTGGTGCATTTGGACATAGTTTGGTGAACATCAACAGAGCTTATTATGAAAGTCCAGCGGCATCAAATAACTATAACCCTGTAAGAACGAAATACTATTTGTCGAACCTGAAACAAGGAGAATCTTGGAATAGCTATTACGTAGAAAAAGCAGATTTTGTAAAGCTTGATAACATTACTGTAGGTTACAATGTGAACCTTAGCAAGAAATCGGCTTTCAAGAAAATTAGATTTTATGCTTCTGGACAAAATCTATTTGTTATCTCTGGCTATACAGGCGTAGATCCTGAAGTACATTATAACGAAGGAGGAACTACTGGTACGCCTTTAGCGCCGGGTATTGATCAACGTACTTCATATTTCAGAACTAAGACGTTCACTTTTGGTGTAAATATCGGATTCTAAGAACTTAAAAAAATTGTATTATGAAAAGATGGTATAAAGCTTCAGTCATGCCGATACTTGCATTTTTATGCTTGTCATGTACTGATTTAGACTCAAAATTATATAGTGAACTTACTCCAAATGATTTCTTCAAGAATGATGACCAATTTGTGGCAGCACTTGGTACAGCATATACTCCGCTATATTCTTATGCGGGTGACCCTTGGACGATTCAGGAATTGAGTTCAGAAACCAGTGCGGCACCCGCTAAATTTGGTCCTTGGGACGATGGGGGTGTGTGGGCAGCCTTACACAGACATCAGTTCAATCCAAATTTTGGAGCATTCAATACGGCTTGGAACATGGGTTTTGGTGGAATTTCTACTTGTAACCGTTTGATTGAACAACTCACTGCTTTAGCTCCACCAGATAAATCAGCCGCCTTTGTGGCAGAATTAAGAGCTTTGAGAGCCTTTTATTATTTCTTGATGATTGATATGTTTGGTGATGCGCCGCTGATTACTTCTTTTTCAGCCGCAGAAGCCAATCCAGCCAGAAAACCACGTGCGGAAGTATATGCTTTTATAGTAAAGGAATTGAATGAAATTATTCCGAATTTGCCAGAAGCAGTTAATGCTACAACTTATGGACGTATCAACAAATGGAGTGCTTTAACAGTTTTGACGAAACTCTATTTGAATGCTGGCGTTTACACTGGCAAGACTGAATGGGCTTTGGCGGCATCAACGGCAAAGCTAGTAATTGATGGTAATAAATATGCTTTAGAGGGAAATTACTTCAATAATTTCATTGTAAAAAA
The DNA here is from genome assembly GCF_040543805.1 of Arcicella rosea. Lineage (NCBI taxonomy): Bacteria > Pseudomonadati > Bacteroidota > Cytophagia > Cytophagales > Flectobacillaceae > Arcicella > Arcicella rosea. The sequence continues at coordinate 52,247 of NZ_JBEUMS010000002.1, read as the reverse complement.
TAATGCTTCTCGTGAAAACATTTTTATCGTTCCTTACGAAAATGGAAATGCCAACGGCTTCAGTTTGCACATGCAAACTTTGCATCCATTAAACAAGGATACTTATAATTTTGCTTCTGGTCCTTGGAATGGTTTTACGGCTTTGGAAGAATTCTATAATTCATTTCCAGATAATGATGCTCGTAAAAAACAATTTATCGTTGGACAACAATATACTTCGGATGGTAAACCAATTCAAGACCCGAATGGTGCAACAGAAGTAGATTCAAAAGGAGCAAAAGACCCTGATGGAACGCCATTAATTTTCACGCCATACATCAACGAACTTACACCAAAATGTTTCAGCCAGTCGGGAGCGAGATTAGGAAAATTTGAATTCCAAAAAGGTATTCAAACCAATATGGATAATGATTTTCCAATATTGAGATTCGCAGACGTGGTTTTAATGCGTGCCGAAGCACTTTGGCGTTTGGATAATAGTAGTGTTGAAGCTGCTAATTTAATTAACCAAATTCGTAGCAGAGCTTCTTTGCCAGCTTTAACACCATTGAACGAAGATAATCTTTACAAAGAAATTATGCGTGAAATGGCTTATGAAGGACATTCAAGAACGAACGCCATCCGTTTTGGGAAATTTACCAGAGCTCGTTGGGAAAAACCAGAATCAACCGTGGCAAAATTGGTATTTCCAGTACCAACAAGTCAGTTGAATGGTAATCCAAACTTCAAGCAGAATGCGGGGTATTGATATTTAGGGAAAGAGTGAGTTAGTGAATGGTGAATTTAGCTCTTGCTGTTGCCTGTGTCACCACGGACAACAATGTGTGCAAATTATTGCTCGTGAGACACGAGCAATGGCATTATTGAATTCCTATTTATCCAATTTTGATTCACTCATTCACAATTCACAACTTCCTTTCATTTTGTATTTGCGGTTTTATTCATTTTTATACGGGAAATTGCGTGAAAAAGATGGGTCAACCTATCTCAGAGATGGGATTTTCTATCTTTTTCACGCAAAAAACCGCAAAAAAGAATCGACAACCTATCTCAGAGATAGGACAATCCATCAAAATGATAGGTTCTTCTCTCTCCGAGATGGATTGAGCTATCTAAAAGATGAGATTTCCTATCCTAAAGATAGAATTACACTTTTGCCATTGCCCGTGTCACCACGGGCGACAATGTGTTCTAACATAATTTGTAAATTGCTCGTGAAGACACGAGCAATGGCAAGAGATTATCAAAATATCAAAACAAAGAAATACATGTTTGTTCAAAAACGATTTTGTTGGCTGATTCCATTTTGTTGCTTGCTTTTTTCTTGCGAGAAAATGTCATCGTTCTTTGGCGAACAAAAGATGTTTAGCAATTTACCCACTTCTGAAACCAACATTGATTTTGAAAATAACCTTACTTATACCGAAGCATTTAACACTTATACTTACCGAAATTTTTACAATGGTGGCGGAGTAGCCATTGGCGATTTGAATAATGATGGCTTGCCCGATGTTTTCTTCTGTGGCAATATGGTCAGCAATAAATTGTACCTCAATAAAGGCGATTTAAGTTTTGAAGACATCACTGAAAATGCAGGTTTAACTACAGAAGATGTATGGTCAACAGGGGTAAGTATGGCAGATGTGAATGGCGATGGATGGCTAGATATTTATGTTTGTAAATCTGGAAAACCGGGCGGAGCTGAACGCAAAAATTCATTATACATCAACAACGGTATAAAAGCAGGAACAAACATTCCCACTTTTACTGACAAAGCTACTGAGTATGGCATTGCAGATTATGGGCTATCGACCCACGCAGCCTTTTTTGATTATGATAAAGATGGAGATTTGGATATGTATTTACTCAATAACTCTATCAGAACGGTTGGTATTTATGATTTAATCAAAGACCAACGCAAGATTCGTGACCCCAAAGGAGCGAATAAACTATACAGAAACAACGGAAATACTTTTGAGGATGTCAGCGAGAAAGCGGGTATTTATGGCAGTGCCATAGGTTTTGGCTTGGGTGTGACGATTGGCGATATTAATAAAGATGGTTGGCAAGACATTTATGTTTCAAACGATTTCTTTGAGAAAGATTACCTCTATATCAATCAAAAAGATGGTACTTTTTTAGAATCCTTAGAACAGTATATGGGCGAAATTAGTCTAGGCTCGATGGGAGCAGACATGGCAGATATTAATAATGATACTTATCCAGATGTATTTGTCACAGAAATGTTGCCAGAAAGTAACGAGCGAATTAAAACAAAAACGGCTTTTGAAGATTGGAACAAATATCATAGCAACATCTCAACGGGTTATCACAAACAATTTCCCAGAAATGTATTACAGCTTAGTTTAGGAAAAACCAATACGGGCGAAATGGCATTTAGCGAGATTTCCCGCTTGGCAGGCGTAAGTGCGACGGACTGGAGTTGGGGTGCTTTGATGGTAGATTTAGACAATGATGGTTTCAAAGATATTTATGTGGCAAATGGAATTTTCAAAGATTTAACCGATTTAGATTATATCAATTATTACGCCGACCCGATTACGATTAAAAGATTGATGCAGGAAAAAGGGAAGTTTTTAAAGGAATTGATAGATGCTATTCCTTCCAATCCTTTGCCGAATTATGTATTTCAAAATCAAGGAAATAAAGCTTCAGCTTTTCAGTTTAAAAATGTTGCCAAAGATTGGGGTTTGGATATTCCAAGCTTTTCAAATGGTTCAGCTTATGGAGATTTAGACAATGATGGAGATTTAGATTTGGTCATCAATAATGTAAATATGCCCGCAATGGTTTTGCGAAATAATGCCAGAACAGTGAATCCCAACCAACATTTTTTAAGTATCAAGCTCAAAGGTTTAGGAAAAAACACCGCTGCTTTAGGCACACAAGTAACGGTGTATGAACAAGGGAAACGTTTTTATCAAGAATTAGCACCGATGCGAGGTTATCAATCTACCGTAGATGACAGATTGCATTTTGGTTTAGGCGATATTCAGGAAGTAGATTCAATCCAAATTCTTTGGGCAAATCAAAGTTCAAAAGTATTGAAAAAAGTAAAAACCAATCAGTTTTTAACGATTCAACAAGAAGTATCTGAAACAATTCACGCTCAGAAACAGATAGTTGAAAAGACGATTTTCCAAGACGTCACCAATGAATTTGGATTGAATTATCAGCATCAAAAAAGTGCTTTTATTGATTTCAATCGTGAGCCATTACTCTTTCATGGCATTGAAAATAAGAGTACTCAGACGGCAGTGGCAGACGTAAATGGCGATGGTTTAGAAGATGTTTTTGTGGCAGGTTCTTTTGGAAAAGCGGGACAATTGTATCTCCAAACCAAAGCAGAGAAATTTGAAGTATCGGCACAAACGTGTTTTGAAAAAGATAAATTTCATGAAGATACCGCCGTACTTTTCTTTGATGCCAACGGCGATACTTTCCCTGATTTATACTTTGCCAGTGGTGGAACAGCTTTTATTGATAATGCTCCAGAATTGAAAGATAGACTTTTTATCAATGATGGAAAAGGAAAATTCCAACTTGCAGAAAATGCCTTACCGAACATTTTAGAAAATACTTCTTGTGTAAAAGCAGCAGATTTTGACCAAGATGGTGACGAAGATTTACTTGTCGGTACAAGAGCAAAGGCATTTTATTATGGATTTTCGGTGAATGCACATCTTTTACAAAATGATGGTAAAGGGAATTTCAGGGAAGTAAGTAAGCAAATTGCCCCTGCTTTACAAGAAATCGGGATGGTGACAGATGCCACTTGGTTAGATTATGACCAAGACCACGATTTAGATTTTATATTAGTAGGCGAATGGATGGGCATCAAATTATTTGAAAATAACAGAGGAAAATTTACCGAAAAGAGTAAAGATTTAGGCTTTGAAAATAGCAATGGTTTTTGGAGTTGTCTTGCCATTGCAGACATCAATCAAGATGGTTTTCCTGATATTGTTGCAGGAAATTTAGGCGAAAATACTCGTTTGAAAGCCTCATTAGAAAAACCTTTAACCATGTATGCTCATGATTTTGACCAGAATGGAAAGAACGAACAAATCATCACGGCATATAATGGTGAAGAAGCATACCCTTTGGCAACTCGTAAAGATTTATTAGCTGAATTACCTTTGTTGAAACGCAAATTGCCTTTGGCAAAAGATTATGCACAAACCAAAATAGAAGATTTATTTGATGAAGATATTTTACATCAGGCAAAAAAATCTTCTGTGTTTACAACGGCATCCACTTGTTTTATGAATCAGGGAGGGAAATTTATCGCAAAAGTTTTACCGATTGAAGCCCAAATTGCACCGATTTATACTTTAGGACTCGATGATTTTGACGGCGATAAACAATTAGATATACTCTGTGGGGGGAATTTACATACCGCCAAGCCAGAAGTAGGCATTTACGATGCCAGTGTAGGGCAATTATTAAAAGGCGATGGTAAAGGGCATTTCAAAGTTTATTCAATGGCAAAGTCTGGTTTGTGTATCAAAGGAGAGATTAGAAGTATCAACAAAATAGCAGTCAAAGGGAAAGCACATTGGCTAATTGCTAAGAAGAACGAAAAAATAAGTATTATCAAGCATACTTTGTAATGGAAAAATTTATGAAAATCAATCAATTATATATTTGGTCTTTGCTGTTTGTTCTGCTTTTTGGAGCTTGTGAACAAACGCCAGAAGAACAATATTTAAGCTTAGAGTCGGATGAATTAGCGACAAAAGTTCGTCATGACAAGCTTTTTAAAGGACTTTACTTGGGCATGAAAGATTCTACTTTTTTTGATTTTTGTTTGAAGAAAAACATTCATAAAGATTTCTTTCAAGGCGGACAAAAAAATAGCGCTTGGATTACGACGAAAATACAAGTACCCAATCGTAAAACCTTAGAAATTAATTTTTTCCCAACCTTTAAAGCCCAAAAAATAGCCGAAGTAAATTCAGCATTTTATTATCAAGATGCAGTAGCTTGGAAAGTTGGAGCAAGTAATGATAAACTTTTGAGCGATGTAATTCAGCTTTTAGAATCTTGGTATCAACGAAAATTTATCAAGATAAATAGTCCTTACTTTTTCAAAAATGATGTTTTTGTTACGGTTCGTGGAAATTGTAGAATTGTAGTTTCGGAAGAAGCCCAAAGCAATGTCATCAATGTAAGATTTATAGATTTATTAGCCCCAAAACAGTAGTTCATGCAAGGTTTGAAAAGAAATAAATGGGTGCTGATGCTATCATTTACTTGTTGGGCTTGTCAGTGGAGTCAAAGTGAAAAACCTTTGTTTACCGAATTGTCGGCCGCCGAAACAGGCATTGATTTTCAGAATACCGTTACCGATACCAAAGATTTCAATATTTATACTTACCGAAATTTTTATAATGGCGGTGGCGTAGCCATTGGCGACATCAACAACGATGGTTGGCAAGATATTTACTTCACCGCCAACATGGGAAAAAACAAATTGTATTTGAACAAAGGCGATGGGAAATTTGAAGATATTGCTAAAAAAGCAGGCGTAGAAGGTACAAAAGCGTGGTCAACAGGCGTGACGATGGCAGATGTAAATGGCGATGGTTGGTTAGATATTTATGTTTGTAATTCAGGTGATGTAAAAGGTGACGACAAACAAAACGAACTTTTTATCAATAATCAAAACGGTACTTTTAGCGAAAAAGCCGAGGAATATGGCTTAGCAGACAAAGGTTTATCGACGCACGCCTCGTTTTTTGACTATGATCAAGATGGAGATTTGGATGTTTATATTCTGAATAATTCTTATCGCCCGATTGGCTCATTTAATTTGGCGACGATTGATAGAGATACTAGAGATGAATTAGGAGGCGATAAATTGTACAGAAATGATGGCGGAAAATTTAAAGACGTTAGTCAGGAAGCACACATTTATGGCAGTGCGATTGGCTTTGGTTTGGGTTTGGTTGTTTTGGATTTTAATGATGATGGTTGGTTGGATATGTATGTCTGTAATGATTTTTTTGAACGAGACTATCTGTATATTAATCAACATAATGGCACTTTTTCCGAAGAACTTACTCAGCAAATGCCTTCCATTTCTCAGGCAAGTATGGGAGCCGATGCCGCTGATTTAAACCATGATGGTTTACCAGAATTGTTTGTAACAGAAATGTTACCGAAAGACGAAGAAAGACTGAAAACTTCTATGACTTTCGAGAATTGGAATAAGTATCAATACAACCAAAAGTATGGTTATCATCAGCAGTTTACACGCAATATGTTGCAACTCAACAATGGAGCAAACGAGCTTTCAAAAGGTTCTTTTAGTGAAATTGGAAGGTTTGCTGGCATAGAAGCGACCGACTGGAGTTGGGGTGCTTTGATGGTAGATTTTGATAATGATGGTTGGCGAGATATTTATGTGAGTAATGGCATTTATAAAGATATTTTGAATCAAGATTATTTGAAATTTATTTCAAGCGATGCTTTTGCCAAAACGGTTATCTCTAAAGATGGTGTAGATTACAAGAAATTAATCGACATTATTCCATCCAAACCGATTGAAAACTACGTTTTTGCAGGCAAACCTGATTTAGCTTTTGAAGACAAAACCAACGCTTGGGGGCTTAATACACCCAGTTTTTCTAATGGTTCAGCTTATGGAGACTTAGACAATGATGGCGATTTAGATTTGGTTGTGAACAATGTCAATATGCCTGCTTTTGTGTATAGAAATGAAAGTAATAAAGTTGCTGAAAAAGGCAATTTTCTGAAAATACAACTCAAAGGAAAAGATAAGAATACCGCAGCGATTGGAGCAAAAGTAATAGCCTTTTCAGCAGGAAAACAGTACATGGTAGAGCAAATTCCGTCTCGTGGTTTTCAATCTTCAGTAAGTAATGTCTTACAAATTGGTTTAGGGAAAAATACTAAAATTGACTCCTTGTACATTCGTTGGCCAAGAGGTTTGTTTACTAAAATGTATCAAGTGAAAGTAAATCAAACTTTAGTTTTTGATGAAAAAACAGCTTCAACTTTTACTCTAAATCCTAAATCAAGCAAGCAAAATATTACTTTCTGGAAAGATATTTCGAAGGATTTTTCAGCAGATTTTTCGCATCAAGAAAATACTTATAGCGATTTTGACGATGTGCCTTTACTGTTTCAAATGCTATCGACCGAAGGACCACATTTGGCAGTAGCTGATGTAAATGGCGATGGTTTGGAAGATGTTTTTATCGGTACTGGCAAAGGATTTCCTGCTAAATTATTGCAACAAAAAGCGGATGGCAGTTTTGTACAGACCAATCAAAAGCTTTTGGAAATGGACAAAAATGCAGAAGATGTTGATGCCATTTTCTTCGATGCTGACCAAGACCATGATTTGGATTTGTACGTGGCAAGCGGTGGGAGTGAGGTAGAAGAGCAAAGTAATGAGCTAAGCGACCGATTGTATTTTAATGATGGCAAAGGGAATTTTACAAAATCATTCCAATTTTTACCAACGATTAAATTTGAAAATACAGCTTGTGTAAAACCTGCTGATTTCGACCAAGATGGTGATATTGATTTGTTTGTGGGCATTCGTGCTGCTAATCGGCATTATGGTTTGCCACAAAATGGCTATTTTTTACAAAATAATGGCAAAGGGCTTTTTAGCAATATTACACCAAAAATTGCTCCAGCTTTAAATCAAATCGGTTTGATTCGTGATGCAAAATGGATTGATGTTGATAAAGATAAACAGCTTGATTTGGTAATTATTGGCGAATGGATGGGCGTTCATGTTTTCAAAAATTCGCAGGGGAAATTTGAAGATATTTCTGAAAAATTAGGTTTGTCAAATTTAAAAGGTTGGTGGAATACGATTCAATCGGCTGATTTGGATAATGATGGCGATGAAGATTTGATACTCGGAAATCATGGATTAAATTCCAGATTTAGAGCATCTGAAAGTAAACCGATTCAACTTTTTGCCAGTGATTTTGATAACAATGGTTTCTTTGAGCAAATTCTGTGTACTTACAATGGCGAAGAATCTTACCCTTTGGTTTTGCACCAAAATATCACGGCTCAGCTACCTTATTTGAAGACGAAGTACTTGAAAAATGAAAGCTATAAAAGCCAGAAAATCAATGATTTGTTTACCAATGAGCAATTATCAAAAGCGACAAAACTGGAAGTAAATACTTTAGAAAGTGTGGTACTAATCAATCAACAAAAAGATAGATTTAGGGTACAAAAATTGCCTTATCAAGCACAGCTTTTTCCGATTTATGCTGTTCATGTAACAGACATAAACCACGATAAATTTCCAGATTTGATTGTGGGTGGAAATCTCTACGAAGCGAAGCCAGAAGTAGGCAGATACGATGCTGGTCGTGGACTTTGCTTATTAGGAAAAGGCGACGGTACTTTTTCGGTCATGCCGAATAAATCGGCTGGTATTTATGTAGAAGGACAAATCAGAGATTTCAAAACCTTGAAAGTGGGTAAAAAAGAAGTATTAATGGTCGCTAAAAATGGGGCTAAGTTTCAGGTTTTTAGTAAGGAAAAGTAATTTAGTTTTCTTACTTCTCTTGAGAAATAAGAAGGAATTGTAAGGAAAAATGGATAGCGTTTATTGTAGTAAGATTTTGAGTCTCTTTAAAAGTTTAGCTTGATTTAAACCTTTCCAAGCAGTACTTCCTTCCTTTGGGCAGACCTTACTTTTCTTTCATCAAGGAAAGAAAAGTAACAAAAGAAAATCAAGAAATTCCAAACTCGCTTCGCTCAAACAGTGGAATTTCGGAAAATGCTTACGCCTGATTATTATAAAATGCAATAGTTTAATTTTAGAAAACAAGAACAAGTTATTAATATATTTTCAAATCGAATGATTCCCCAAAAAGCAAATAGAATTTGTAATGATTTATACTTAAAAAGAGTTGTTTGGGCTTTTTTGAGTCTGCTTTTGTTTGCTGCTTGTTCTTCTGAAAAAAAGCCTTTGTTTCAATTATTAGAGAATAAAAATACGAAAGTTGACTTCGTAAATCGCTTTTTAGAAACGGAAGAAGTAAACCTGAACGAATATTTATATGCTTATAATGGCGGTGGCGTGGCAGTTGGCGACATCAATAATGACGGTTTTCCTGATATGTATTTTACAGCTAATCAATCTGGCAATACTTTGTATCTGAATAAAAGTAAAGAAAATGAACAGATTAGCTTTGAAGACATTACTCAAAAAGCAGGCGTAAAAGGTTTTTCAGGTAAAAATTATTGGACTACTGGTGTAGTAATGGTGGACATTAATCATGACGGTTGGTTAGATATTTATGTCAGTCAAATGTCTGGTTATAAAGGATTTACTGGTAGAAACCTATTGTTTGTCAATAATCATAATCTTACTTTTTCCGAGAAAGCAAAAGAGTATCAACTTGATTTAGTCGGTTACTGTCAGCAAGCGGCTTTTTTTGATTATGATAACGATGGCGATTTAGATTTATATCAATTGAATCATTCAGTTCATAGTCCAGAAGTATATCTTAACACGAATCTTCGCAATAAAAGAGATTCATTGGCAGGCGATAAATTATTAAGAAATGATAATGGAAAATTTGTTGATGTCAGCGAAAAAGCTGGAATTTGGGGTTGGGCTGCTGCTTATGGTTTGGCAGTTGGTGTCGCTGATTTAGATAATAATGGCTTTGCTGACATTTATGTTTCCAATGATTTCCATGAAAATGATTATGTCTATTTCAATCAAGGCGACGGCACTTTTCTGGAAAAAAGCAAAGAAGCGACCACTTACACCAGTAATTTTTCGATGGGTAGCGACATTGCCGATATTAATAATGATGGCTTGCTGGATATTATGACTTTAGACATGAAGCCTGACGACGATATTGTCAGGAAGCAATCGGCAGGTGCAGATCCTTTTGATATTTTTCAGTTCAAACTTAGTTTTGGTTATCAAGCACAATTTCCAAGGAATATGCTACAATTGAATCAAGGAAATTTGGACGGAAAAGTTGGTTGTCGATTTTCTGAAATTGGTCAGTTGGCAGGCGTGGATGCTACCGATTGGAGTTGGTCAACACTTTTGGCGGATTTAGATAATGATGGATTGAAGGATATTTTTGTTTCAAATGGCATTTATCGTCGCCCGAATGATTTAGATTACATCAATTATACTTATCAGAAAAATGTCAAGAAAAGTTCTTCTTTGAAACTTTCGCAAATGATGCCAAGTGGAGCAGAACACAACTTTGCGTATAGGAATCAGGGTAACTTACAATTTGAGGACGTTTCGCAAGCTTGGGGATTTTCAACGGTGGGCTATTCGATGGGAACGGCCTATGCTGATTTAGACAATGATGGCGATTTAGATTTAGTCATTAATAACCTCAATGCTTTGGCTTCCATCTATGAAAACAAATCGAATGAGGAAGAAAATCATTACTTAAAAATTCAACTAAAAGGCGAAGGGAAAAACCCCTTTGGTGTTGGAGTAAAAGTAGAAATAATCACCCAAAAAGGTAAAATTGTTCAGGAATTACAGCCTACTCGTGGATGGCTTTCTTCGGTAGATTATGTCTTGAATTTTGGTTTAGGAGCAATTAAAACGATTCAAGAAATAAAAGTAACTTGGGCAAATGGTAAAGTACAAGTATTGAAAAATGTACCTGTTAATCAATTACTTATCCTTTCTGAAAAGAATGCTTTTCGTAAAAAATCTTTACCCGAAAATCCCCAACAAACACCTTGGCAAGATATTACTGAGCAAAGTAATCTCAAATTTGCTCATCAAGAAAACCCTTATTTAGATTTTGCTAATGAACGTTTAATGCCACAAATGCTATCCACACAAGGGCCAAAAATAGCAGTGGCAGATGTAAATGGCGACGGTTTAGAAGACTTTTTTGTAGGCGGAGCCATGAACCAAGCAGGTGTTTTGTATCTACAGAAAAACGAAAAATTTGTACTTGGAAATCAGCAGGCATTTATGGCGGATAAACAATATGAAGATGCTGATATTCAATTTTTTGATGCTGATAATGATAACGATTTAGACTTGTTGATACTCAGTGCAGGAGGACAAACGAATGAGGCGAGTCTTACGCCATTAAGATTGTACTTGAATGATGGCAAAGCAAACTTTAGTCGTTCGCCAAAAGAAATGCCTTTACTTTGGAGTAATAAATCTTGTGTGGTGACGGCAGATTTCAATGAGGATAAGCGAATGGATATTTTTGTAGGAGTGCGTTCTATTGTAAAACAATATGGTATTTCAGTAGATAGTTATGTGCTGATAAATCGAGGAAATGGAGAATTTGCTTTAGATATGAGTGCAAAAACTGCCATTTTCAAAAATTTGGGTATGGTTACTTCAGCCATTTGGATGCCCAAGAGTAAAGAGTTGGTCGTGGCTGGAGATTGGATGCCAATTACTATTTTGAAAAGAGAAGCAAACGGTGTTTTCTCTAAAAGGATTATTGAACATACGGCAGGTTGGTGGAATTGTTTGAAAGCCTGTGATTTAGACAATGATGGAGACATGGATATTTTGGCTGGAAACAGAGGCATTAATTCAGACTTAAGGGCAAGCACAGAAAACCCTGTGACATTGATGGTGAAAGATTTCGACAATAGTTTTTCTACCGACCCCATTATTTGTCATTTCAGAAATGGAAATGAAAGGCTTTATGAAGGCTTGGATGAAATCAAAAAGCAAATGCCTATGATTCAAAATCGTTTCCATGAGTATAAGTTTTTTGCGGTGAGTCAATTAAAAGATATTTTTCCGGAAGCACTCAAAAAAAATGCTGTGATTAAAAAAGTAGAAACTTTTGAATCGCTCCAATTAATCAATGACGGACAAAGTAATTTTCAAATAAAAGTACTTCCTAAACATTTTCAGTTTGCACCGATTTATGCTTTTTGTGCCAAAGATTTTAATCAAGATGGAAAAATTGATTTAGTTTCTGGTGGTAATTTCTCAGGATTCAAACCCAATTTGGGCATGATGAAAGCAAGTGTTGGTACTTATTCAGAAGGCAATTCAAAAGGTAATTTTAATCATATTCAAGCTTATAAAAGTGGCTTAAATATTTCAAAAGAAGTACGTGATATTCAATCAATTCGGCTCGGAAATAATGATTGTCTTTTGATAGCCAACAATAACGAACATATCCAATTATTTCAATTTTTAAAAAATCAACAATAAATACTATGAAAAAAGTACTCATTATGGCGTGTTGGCTTTTGGCTTTTCATGCCAATGCCCAAAAGCTTTCTTATGACTATCCTATCAAACCGATTGATTTTACAAAAGTAAAAGTAACAGGCGGTTTCTGGAAAAGTCGTTTGGATACAGTTGAAAACAAAACGATTCCTTATGCTTTTCAGAAATGCGAGGAAACGGGCAGAATTAATAATTTTATTTTTGCTGGCGGACTAAAAGAAGGAAAGTTTAAAGGAAGTTTTGGTTTTGATGATTCGGACGTTTATAAAATCATCGAAGGAGCTTCTTACTCTTTGATGAACGAACGCAATCCTAAATTGGACGCTTATTTGGACAAAGTAATTTCGTACATCGACGCTGCTCAAGAAGATGATGGCTATTTATATACGGCTTGGACTTTGAAAGCGAATGATTACAATAAATTCCAATGTTGTTCTTATGACCCTAAAGGTAGATTTTTGGGTGAAAAAATGAGCCATGAGTTTTATGACGCTGGTCACATGTACGAAGCGGCGGTTGCTCATTACGTCGCTACTGGTAAAAAGTCATTCTTGAATATTGCTACTAAAAATGCAGATTTGATTTATGATTTGTGTGTAAATAAAGGTTTACAAAGCTATTCGGGACATCAAGAAATAGAGTTGGGTTTGATTAAATTATTCAGAGTAACCAATAATAAAAAGTACCTTGACTTAGCAAAATTATTGCTTGAAAGACGTGGCCATCAGCCACTTACTGGTAAAAAGACCGACTTTGATAGTCCTGCTTATTCGCAAGACCATTTGCCTGTAACTCAGCAAGATGAAGCCGTAGGGCACTCGGTGCGTGCAGTTTATATGTATGCGGCAATGGCAGATATTGCCGCCATTACGGGCGACAAAGCGTATCTCAAAGCGATTGACAAACTTTGGGAAGATATTGTCAGTAAAAAAATGTATGTAACTGGTGGTTTGGGAGCGGCACATGGCATCGAAGGTTTTGATGTAGCTTATGCTTTACCAAACGACGCTTATGCAGAAACCTGTGCGGCTATTGCCAATGTTTATTGGAATCACCGTATGTTTTTATTGCATGGCGAATCTAAATACATGGACGTTTTAGAAAGAACTTTGTACAATGGTTTGATGTCGGGATTGTCTTTAGAAGGGGACAAATTCTTTTATCCAAATCCACTTGTATTTGATGGAAAAGAAAAGTTCAATCAAGGAGCTACTTGCCGCAGTCCGTGGTTTGATTGTTCATGCTGTCCTTCAAATCTTTCAAGATTTGTGCCTTCGGTTTCGGGTTATGTGTATGCCGTAAAAGACAACAGCATTTTTGTAAACTTATTTATGAATTCAGAAGCGACTTTAGCGGTAAATAATCAAACAATTCAATTGGCTCAAACAACGAATTATCCTTGGAGTGGCGAAGTAAATTTATCAGTCAAAACTTCAAAATTAACGCCTGCTACTTTGCGTATTCGTATTCCAGGTTGGTCGCAAAACGAAGCCGTACCAAGTGATTTATATTATTTCAACGCTACTTCGTCCGCCAAAACTATCATTAAATTAAATGGTAAAGCGGTTACTTATAAAATCGAAAATGGCTATGCTTTAATTAATAATGCTTGGAAAAGTGGCGATAAAGTAAGTATCAGTTTCCCAATGGAAAACAAAACTTTGACAAGTAATGTCAATATCAAGGCAAATGCGAATAAAGTAGCTGTTCAAAGAGGTCCAATGTTATTTTGCGTAGAAGCACAAGACAATGACAATCACGCTTTAGACATTTCCTTGAACGAACAAGCACCTTTGACGGCAGAATATCAAAAAGACTTATTGAACGGAGTAACCGTTTTAAAAGGAAAAGGCTGGATAAATACCAGCGAAGGCAAACAAGCAGTACCGATTCAAATGGTTCCTTATGTTGTTTGGGGACACAGAGATATTAAACCGATGGCTGTTTGGTTAGGGAAAAATTAATATTTTATTACTTATCTGTTTGGAAAGTCATAACGCTTTACTTTCCAAACAGATTTTTTATATTATTTGTAATAATTAAAAATAGAATAATGATATATAATTGTTGACTTATTCTGATAAATGCTTATATTTGTGTCAAATTAACACATTTTAAAATTACCTATTTAGCTTTTATCAAAAACGTTATCCAAGAACAAAATTTTATGTTTTTAAGAACAACACTTTCATTTTTATTGCTTTTTGTCTCTTGTCCAAAAGACTTTGCTCAAGAAGTAAATACTAAACTTCAAAGCTTTCCACTTCAATCTGTTCGTTTAAAGGCGGGTCTATTTTTAAATGCCCAACAGGTTGATTTAAAGTACATTTTGGCTATGAATCCTGATAGATTATTGGCGCCATACTTGATTGATGCAGGTTTGCCATTGAAAGCTGAACGCTACGGAAACTGGGAAAATTCTGGTTTAGACGGACATATCGGCGGACATTATTTATCTGCTTTGGCATTGATGTATGCTTCCACTGATAACCTTGAAATAAAAAAAAGGCTGGATTACATGGTGTCGGAATTGGCAAAATGTCAGGAAAAAAATGGTGATGGTTATGTAGGTGGCATTCCGCAAGGGAAAGTATTTTGGAGTAGAATTGCCAAAGGAGACTTGGATGGAAGTGGCTTCGGTTTGAATAATACTTGGGTGCCTTTGTACAACATTCATAAATTATTTGCGGGTTTGCAAGATGCTTATACCGTTGCAGGAAATAAACAAGCGCTGAACGTTTTGGTAAAATTAGCGGATTGGTTTGCCCAAACAATTCAGAATTTGAATGATGAACAAATTCAAAAAATGCTGAAAACAGAACACGGTGGCATGAACGAAGTGTTTGCTAATCTTTATGAAATCACGAATGAGAAAAAGTATTTAGCAATTGCTCAAAAAATATCACATCGTGCGATACTTGACCCACTGTTGGCTCAAAAAGATGCTTTGACGGGTTTGCACGCCAATACGCAAATTCCAAAAGTAATTGGCTTTCAAAAAATTGCTGACTTAACGCATAACCAAGATTGGGCAAATGCGGCGAATTTTTTCTGGGAAAATGTGAGTGCCAAACGTAGCGTTTCGTTTGGGGGAAATAGTTTCAGAGAACATTTTAATCCTGTCAATGATTTTACGCCTATGTTGGAATCCAATCAAGGACCAGAAACTTGTAATTCATACAATATGCTGAAACTGACGAAATCTTTGTTTTTGTCAGAACCCAAAGCTAATTATATCGACTTTTTTGAACGTACGCTTTTCAACCATATTTTATCGTCACAACATCCGACAAAAGGTGGATTTGTCTATTTTACGCCCATTCGTCCACGTCATTATCGGGTCTATTCTCAGCCACAAGAAGGTTTTTGGTGTTGTGTGGGTTCTGGAATAGAAAATCATGGAAAGTACGGCGAAATGATTTATGCACATACTGACAAAGATTTGTATGTAAATCTTTTTATGGCTTCTACTTTGAATTGGAAAGAAAAAGGCTTGATGCTGACGCAAAATACACAGTTTCCTAATAATCAAAATTCAGAAATCACTTTAAAACTGAATAAACCGCAAACTTTTACGCTCTATGTTCGCTATCCGAAATGGGTAAAAGAAAAGGCTTTTCAAATAAAAGTAAATGGTAAAACTTTTACGGTGAATGAAAAACCATCATCATTTATTGCGATTAACAGAACTTGGAAATCGGGGGATAAAGTATCGCTTACTTTCCCAATGGAAACTACTGCCGAAACACTTCCAGATGGTTCGCCTTGGGTTTCGTTTGTGCATGGACCAATTGTATTGGCTGCCAAAACGGATACAACAGACTTAAAAGGACTTTTTGCCGACGATAGTAGAATGGGACATGAAGCTTCTGGAAAATTATATCCTTTAGACGAAGCACCAATTTTGGTGAGTAATTCTAATGAATATTTATCAAAAATTCAGCCAATTAAAAACCAGAAATTAGCCTTTTCAATGGGTGATGCGCTTTATCCAGCCAAGTACCAAACGCTTACTTTGATTCCTTTTTACCAATTGCACGATGCCCGTTATATGATGTATTTTCCTGTGATGAATCAAGAGAAATTGGCGGGTAAAATTCAGGAAATGAAAGAAAAGGAACAAGTAAAATTAGCTTTAGAACAACAAACCATTGACCAAATTACTTTGGGTGAACAACAACCCGAAGCCGACCATCATTTTCAAGGAAATCAATCGAATGTTGGTGGAGAGCTTGGAGCGTTCTGGAGAAGTACGACTGATTGGATAAGTTATGATTTAAGAAATAACGAGCAAAATGCTCAGAAAATCAGAATTACTTTTGGCAATGAAAACCGAGTAAGAGATTTTGATATTTTAATTGATAATCAGTTATTTAAATCCGTTCAATTCGAGGCTGTAAAATCAAGAAAGCCATTTGAAGTAGATTATGAATTGCCTGCCGAATGGAATAAAAAGCTTATCAATATCAAATTTGTCGCAAAAAATAAGCAAAGTACTGGCGCAATTTATAGTATTAGATTGATGAAGTAAAAACAAATTTTTTAGAAACGGTAGTGGTAAACTTTCTGGTTACTGCTACCGTTTCTTTTGTCTGAATGTTGGCTCCATAGGAAGGCAGTGTTAGCATGAAGTAAAATATCATCTCAGTCTTGTATTAGCTTTAAAATGTTAAAATAATTTAAAGTTTTTAAGTAACGACTACCATTTGATTATGAAAAGGCAATACTTAAAAATATAAAACTCAAATAAGCCCACAAACAGACAAAAATAATGTGAACAAAGGTTTCAAAAGTTTTGCCTTTCCAAAGAATTGACGAGTAGCCAAAAAACTGGATGAAGAGTCGAACAGCCCAAAATATGCCAAAACCCAAACAAATATGCTTTCCTAAATGACTATTTGCTAATTCATTGGAAGAACACACACATAAAAGTCCCATCAGTAAAACCGTAAGAGCTATAAACAAAGTATGAACGTACATCATTTGTTTGTTAATCAAACTCAGCTTATTTAATTCTTGTTGCCAATTGAAGTATTTTGGAAAAACACCATGAACAACTGCCAAAATAACCAAAAGGATTCCTATTGCTTTAAGATGCAATTCCATTCTTTGTGAGGGTAAAAGTTGAAATAAATGTAGTGATTTTCTGCTCTTTTTTAACGCTAAGGGATGCTTTTTGAAAAAGTCCTAACCAAGAATTTCTTGAATAAAAGTGTAAAAAGCCAATATTATAAGCTAAAAAATTTGGAAAATCTCTTAGATGTTCAGTTATGACTATTGTACCTGTTGGTTTAATGATGCGTTTCAATTCTTTAAAAAATGTAATACGTTCTTGTTCATCTCTGATTTCATGTGAGGCAAAAATCACAAAAACCATATCGGCAGCGTTATCGGCAATTGGCAAATGATTTGTACTTACAGACTTTGTACTTGGAAAACTTGGATAAGCTTTTCTTGCTCTTTTGATTGAAATTTCTGTATGCTTCGTTGGTTCGTAAAAGTCAAATACCAAAAGTTCAGCTTCATTAAACTTGGACTCAAGTAAAATACTTGTTTCGTCAAAACCAGCATGAATATTAACAATGGTGGCGGAACACTTTACGGAGCTATTATCTATCCAATTTAACATATAAAGACCCGATAAATCATACACATACAATGAAACACAAAGTGAAACAAGGGTAGGAACAAGTACCAATAATTCGATAGTCCGCAAGTATGGTAGATAGTTTTCTGGTAACAAAAGGCAACATAGCAAAGCGATTGACCCTATATAAAAATGCCAATTAAAACGAATAATATTCCAAACTCCTTGAAAAGGCTTTCTCATTTTTCCCAACTTTCAATTTTACCTTTTTTCCAAAAATAAGGGATATTTTTGATAACAAAAGCATTCGCAAGTACAATGTTTTGTAAATCTAAAGCATCTAAAAAGGGAATTTTATACGCTTTTATTTGCACAGGCTTTGGTATCCAATTTTCTCTCATTCCTTCAATGATTAATACTTTTTTATTTTTTGCATCATAATGAAAAGTAAAAGGCAAAGGACCGGCGTATCTTCTGGCTTCTTTCCAATCTTTGAATGGCGAGTTTTGAGGTAATAAAACTTCTTGTTTGGTGTTTTCAACGATAATCTCAAATGCTGATTTTTTCGATGTTATTCTTGTACAAGTATCATCTTGGATCTGCGAAATATCCGTAGTTGAGTAATTATAATGCGTAAAGATGTTGCCCAAGTATTCCATTTTCTTCTTGTCTGTTTCCGACTTTAGAATGTATAAGCCTCTTAATCTCTTCCCATTAGTATTCGTGTAGCGAACAAATATGCGATAGCCGATTAAAAAGAAATCGTTTCCCAAAAATTTAGGGAATCCTTTCGGTCTAAGTTCTGTGGTTTGTACCATTGCAACGGCAACAAAAGCCCATTTGTTATCAAAAACGTCTAAAGCTAAACAGGGAGGAAGAAGATTTTCCAACTGTTCTTTGGGTACAGCAAATGTCAAAACGGTTGAGCTTTTGAAGTAAGCCTCAACGGCAAAAAGCTGATTTTTCAGGCAAGAGAACATTCTAAAAAATGGTTTTAGTTCTTATTAAATCGAAACTCATTTATATAAACGACAGCGATGAAAACTAAAGCAAAAAGTGCATTGAATTTGCCCCAAAGTAATAAATCAGGCACAAAGAAAAACTCAAGTATGTTCATAATTGCTACGATGATGATTTGAACCCAAGCATTCAACTTTGAACTTATTTTACTTAAAAACCAAATCGCCATCACCATTTCGGCAATACCAATTGCAAGTGTCAAGAATCGTGCATATTCAATGCTTACAATTCTTGCAACAATTTGTTGGTGTCGTGGCACAAGGTTTAATACCTTGCAAAACAGTCCATTAATCAGCCAAATAGCAGCTACGCAATAGGTCAAAAGGTTATGAATGGCTTTATTATTCATCTTAAGAGAGAGTAGTTTACTTGATTTTTCTAAACTATTCGACATTTTACGAAATCAATTACAACTTGAAATAGTAAAGAAAATACTCCATAGGAGTACAATATCGGTAGAAATGTTTTTAGTAAAGATACTGATAGTTCCATAGGAACGAAATATACCGTTCCTATGGAACTATGCTTGGGAAATGGATTTGTGATTTCTATCGAAAATTTGATTTGAGTATTAGCCCACTGCATTTTATTTATCGTTCAAAGTAGAAAGAAGACTTTGAATAACGAGAGGGCGTTAAGCCATTCGCTTCAAACCCCTTATTAGCTGCTGCTTTTATGCTCGGTTATTTTGTTTTTTAATGTTTCTGTAACCTGTTTTACAAATTTGTCTTTATCTTTTTTGGCTTCTTTGATTGTAGCTTTTATGTCGGTTGGTATTTCATAATACTTTTCCGACCAAATGTAAACTTCCATTAAAATTGGCAATAACTCAATTCCTTTTTGTGTAAGTCTGTACAAAATTTTTGCCTTACTGTCGGGGTGTGCTGATTTTTCAATTACACCATTTTCTTCAAGTCCTTTCAATCTTGAGGCTAAAATATTAGTAGCAATACCTTCTTCCGATTTTAAAAAGTCATTATAGGTACATTTATTTCCGAACATCAAGTCTCGGATGATGAGTAATGACCACTTGTCGCCGAATACGTCAAGCGAACAACTCAATGGGCAGTCAGATCTTTTTTTATTTGTGTTCATAAAATATTTTTAAAAATAACTTGCATTTTGAAAGTTGTTTGTATCTTTGTACTTGCAATTTGAAAGTAAATTTACAAGTAAAATTTTAAATCAAGTAATCATGAGTAAAACAATTTTAGTAACAGGGGCGTCATCAGGGTTTGGGCTTCTAATCGCAAATAAGCTTCATAAAAGTGGATATAATGTAATCGGCACAAGTCGCAACCCTGAAAAGTATGCTTCAAAGTTGCCTTTCAAAATGATAGCTTTAGACCTTGATTCAGAGCAATCAATAAACACTTTTCCAGAAAGAATTTTCAAGGAAATAGGTCAGTTGGATATTCTTATCAATAATGCTGGTTTTTTAGTGTCAGGTATTGCAGAAGAAACGCCAATTGAGTTAGGTAGGCAACAATTGGAAACTAACTTTTGGGGAACTATCAAAGTAACAAATGCGGTATTACCTTACTTTAGAAAACAAAAATTCGGTCAAATAATAACTGTGGGCTCAATAATTGGACTTGTGTCATTTCCCAATGCCGCTTATTATGCCGCTTCAAAACACGCATTAGAGGGTTATTTTAAATCATTACGTTATGAACTGAACGAGTTTAATATCAGTGTTTCTATGATTGAGCCTGCTGCTTTCAAAACCAATATTTTAGATAATTCATCAACGACCTTAAATAAAATTGAAGATTATAATTCTTTAAGAGGCAAGATTGAAAAATTCACTAAGGACTTAGTAGAACAAGCTGAAGACCCTGAAATGGTTGCAGAAAAAGTGCTTAAAGTAGTTCAAACAGATAAGCCAAAATTTAGGAATATTGTAGGTAAAGGCACTTCTATCTTGATTAATTTGCAGCATTTTGCTTATGGAATTTTAGAAAAAAATGTTCTCAAACAATTAAACAATGCTTAAAATGAAAAGTACATTTTTTCTAGTAATTTTAATAATTCTAAAAATGACAGCAACAAATGCACAAAGTGGAAACTACTCTTACGTAACAGTTCCCACCAAATTTGTAGAAGCTAACGGTATAAAATTTGCATACCGTTCTTATGGTAAAGAAGGTGATATTCCTGTTATTTATTTTAATCACCTAACCGCTAATCTTGATAATTGCGACCCAAGAATAATGGATGCCATTGCGGCCAACCGTCAAATTATTTCTTTTGATTACCGGGGCGTAGGTGCAACTACAGGTGATCAGGGAACAAGTATTCCTGATATGGCAAAAGATGCTATTGCCTTTATTCATGCCTTGGGATATAAACAAGTGGATATTGTAGCATTTTCTATGGGTGGTTTTATTACTCAGGAATTACTTTTAATAGAACCTACTTTGGCTCGAAAAATTGTACTTGCGGGCACTGGTCCTCGTGGTGGTAAAGGTGTTAGCGATGTGGTCGGCTTAACTTACAAGGATATTTTTAAAGGACTCTTCACTTTCAGAGACCCTAAATTTTATTTGTTCTTTACACAAAATAAAGTAGGTAAGGCTGCTGCTCGTGATTTTCTGAAAAGATTGAAAGAAAGAACCGAAAACCGAGATAAGAAAGTAAAACTAAGTGTGTTGAAAAAACAGCTTAAAGCCATTAAAAATTGGGGAAATGATAAGCCTGCCGATTTGAGTGTTTTTAAGCATCCTGTGTTAGTAGTCAATGGTGATAATGATAGAATGGTGCCTACACCAAATTCGTATGATTTGGCAAATCGTTTTACTAATTCTGAAATTGTAATTTATCCGAATTCAGGGCATGGCGGTATATTCCAGTATCACGAAGAATTTCTTAAAAAAGCATTACCATTTTTAACTAAATAAAATAAAAAACAATGAAAGCATTCATAGTAAAACGCTACGGCAAAAATGAAAAGTTGCATTTAACTGATTGGACAGAACCAATTGTAAAAGAAAATGATGTTTTAGTGCAAGTCCATTCAGCAGGTGTTAATTTGTTGGATTCACTTATTAGAAATGGCGAATTCAAATTGTTTTTACCATACAAACCACCATTTGTAAATGGTCACGATGTGGCTGGTGTTGTTACCAAAGTAGGTTCAAAAGTTAGTAAGTTCAAAGTAGGCGATGAAATATATTCCCGTGTATCAGATTATCGTATTGGTACATTTGCTGAATATATTTCTATTGATGAAAATGACGTGGCTTTAAAACCAAAAAATCTTTCAATGGAAGAAGCAAGCTCAATTCCGTTGGTTGGTTTAACTGCTTGGCAAGCTCTTGTTGAAATAGGGAAAATTAAAAAAGGGCAAAAAGTTTTCATTCAAGCTGGTTCGGGTGGTGTCGGTACATTTGCCATTCAGTTAGCAAAACATTTAGGTGCTTTTGTTGCTACAACTACAAGTGCAAAAAATATTGACTTGGTAAAAAGCCTTGGTGCTGACCTTATTATCGATTACAAAACTGAAGATTTTGAAACCAAATTAAAAGAGTATGATTTGGTGTTACACAGTAATAGAGATACAAAAATTCTAGAAAAATCATTACGTATTTTAAAGCCTGATGGGCAACTTATTTCGTTAGTCGGACCACCAACTCCTGAATTTGCAAACCAGATTGGTTTACCTTGGTATTTAAAATTAGTTACAAAATTGATTAGTTTAAGTGCTAAGAAAAAAGCACAGAAACTTAATACAAATTTTGTATTCTTGTTTATGAGAGCAGAAGGCAAACAATTAGGTGAAATCACAAAACTGATTGAAGCAGATATAATTAAACCTGTGATTGATAAAGTATTTCCGTTTGTGCAAACGAATGAAGCTTTGTCTTACGTTGAAACTGGTCGTTCAAGAGGAAAAGTCGTTGTCAAAGTCAAGTAGTTTTGTCTATGCAGGGCTACTTTGGTAAAGTAGCATCTGGCTTATTAATATGCGATTAAATTTAAAATAAAACTCAAAAACAGCTTTCTGCTAAGTATTTATTATACAGTATTTTCTTGCTCCAACTTGGAGGAGTAAAACTTCGAGTGATAATTCCTTCCTACACCTTGCAGAACAAACCTTAATAAAGCCAAGAAAACAAAACAGAATGTGTTAGCAGTTAGCACTATTTTTTCCGGTTTAGATTTACGATATTGTAAGAAAATTCTTCAACAAATAATCCTTACAATTTATGCTCCAGAAAATCTTATCCATCATTTTATTTTGTAC
This sequence comes from Arcicella rosea, assembly GCF_040543805.1. NCBI lineage: Bacteria > Pseudomonadati > Bacteroidota > Cytophagia > Cytophagales > Flectobacillaceae > Arcicella > Arcicella rosea. The sequence continues at coordinate 29,159 of NZ_JBEUMS010000002.1, read as the reverse complement.
TAGTTTTACTTATGCTCAAGAACATTTAATCGTTATTGGAGGTGGCAAACGTCCAGCGGATGCACTCAATAAACTGATTGAATTAAGTGGTAAAGAACAAGGCGAAATCTTAATTATTACTTGGGCAAGTGGCGAGCAAGACGCTAGTTTTGAATCTATTAAAAAAGATATTGTTGCGTTGTCACCGATTAAAGTTGTTTCAGCACCCTTTTCTCCATTGACTGCCGAATCCAAAACAGTACTCTTGAATCAATTGAAATCAGCCAAAGGCATTTTCTTTACGGGCGGTGACCAAGTTAGAATCATGAAAGTGTTGGAAGATGAAACGCTTTTTAAAGCTATGCACGAAAGGTATCACAACAATGTTGTTTTTTCGGGAACAAGTGCTGGAACAGCGATTATGTCTGAAAAAATGATTACTGGTAATGGAAAGCTAGACGTTATTGATGGCACACAAGTAGAAACCAAAAAAGGTTTGGGTTTACTGACTAATGTGATTGTAGATCAACACTTTATTAAACGTCAAAGAGAAAACCGTTTGATGGGTTTAATTCTCCAATATCCAACTTTATTAGGCATTGGTATTGATGAAAACACTGCCGTTTATGTGCAAAATAATAAATCAGCCGAGGTTTTGGGTGAAAGTCAAGTCTTGATTTTTGATGCACAACAAAGCAAAGAAGCTATGAAACTTTACTTTTTGAAAAAAGGAGATAAGTTTGATTTAGTTAAAAGGAAGAAAGTAAAAATATAATATTTTGGTTACCGATAGATTTGCCTTTGAAAATTCCATGGATAATTTTCAAAGGCAAATTTTTGTGGCAAGTAAATTTTAAAGAAATCACGCATCTTTGTGTAATTAAAAGCATTCAATAATCTTAAATTTCATGGGCAAAGCCGCTGCAACTCGATTGACAATACTTCAAAAAGCGTTTGAATTGATTTATATTAATGGTTATCAATCGACCAGTATTGATGATATTATTGCTACTACACAAGTAACAAAAGGTGCTTTTTTCTATCATTTCAAGAATAAAGAAGAAATGGGTTTGGCTGTAATTAACGAAATGATGGAGCAAACAATGGGCAAAATGTTGCTAGAACCGCTTTTATCTTCAGAAAATCCGCTCAATGCCATTTATGAAATGATGGAATATTTATTGATTCAAGACCCATATTTACAGATAAAATACGGCTGCCCAACCAATAATTTGATTCAAGAAATGGCTCCATTGAATGAAAAATTTAATGAAGCACTTGCCAAAATCATGAATCAAATGCTTTTGGCAATGGAAAATGCGATAGAAAAAGCAAAAGATTTAGATTTAGTAAAAGCAGAAGTTAATAGTAAAGAGGTATCAATCTTTATAGCTTCTGGTTATGGAGGAATCAGAAATCTTGGGAAATTATATGGAACAAGTAATTATTATCAAGCTTATTTAAAGGCTTTAAAGTCATATCTTGATAGTTTGCAATAATTTTTTCTTCAAAAACATACTATTTAGTATGTTTTGAAATATCTTTGCATCATTAACATTCAAACATAGATGCAGATACTTTTATTTATACATTCGCTGATAAGATGGTTTGTCTTAATCAGCATTATTTATTCGCTTTTTAGGGCTTATCGTGGCTTAAAAAATCAAGCTTTGTTTAGTAAAACAGATAATGCAGTACGGCATTGGACGGCAACGATTGCGCATATTCAATTGGCAGTTGGTATTAATCTTTACTTCAAAAGTCCGACGGTTCAATATTTTTTGAGTAATTTTAAAGAGGCTAGTAAAAACTTAGAATTTACTTTTTTCGGTTTGATACACATTTTTTTGATGTCGATTGCCATTATTGTTTTAACAATTGGCTCAGCTTTAGCAAAAAGAAGAAAAACCGATGAAGAAAAATTCAAAACAATTTTAGTTTGGTTTTCTTTAGCTTTATTTATCATTTTTATTGCTATTCCTTGGCCATTTTCTCCTTTCGCACACAGAGTATTTTTTAGACATTTTTAAGATGAAAACATTATTTTCAACCAATATTGGGCGTTTACGCATCATTGCTTTTTTAGAAGGAGTATCATTTATCCTGTTACTTTTTATCGCCACACCGATGAAATATTACATGGATAGTCCGGCAGGAACAAAAATATTAGGACCAATTCACGGTGCATTATTTATCATTTTTATTCTGAATGCTTTGAGTGTGAGTGTTGAAGAAAACTGGAAATTTACAAGTACAACTTGGAAAGTATTGATATCCAGTATTTTACCATTTGGAACTTTTTATATTGACCACACGATTTTGAAGGAAATACAGAAAAGTAAAGAAGCATAACTATGATTTTTGTTTTTAAAACATCCATCAACAGCAAGTCAGTTGCGAAGCAAATTATCAAGCATTTATCAACTTTATTACCTCATGCAAAACTGACGTTTGATTTAGAAGACCGAGATAAAATATTAAGGATTGAAAGTAAATCTAATATTTCGGAATTAATAACTTCTGAATTACCAAAAATGGGCTTACTCTGTGTAGAACTAGAGTAAGCCCACTTCATTTTACTCGTTTTTTGTCGAACTAATTAGTTTATGTACAGTACTTTTTACTGATTATTACCAATTTTTAAGCTTGCTAGAATTTTACATTAGCGATATATGATAATATTATCATATATTTGTATTGTAATTAATCACAAGAAAATGGAAGTATTAGAAAATAGCCCCAAAGAGAGATTTCAGGTAAGCAAACAGAAAATGGAAAAAGCTGCTTACATCCTGAAAACGGTAGCGCATCCTGTTCGTTTGGCGATTATTGATTTGTTGAGTCAAGAAGGACAAATGGGCGTAAATGATATTTGCAAAGTACTTGATTGCGAGCAATCCTTGGTTTCGCATCATTTAATCAACATGAAATTAAGAGGGATTTTGAAATCTCAGAAAGATGGTTTGAATGTGTATTACGAATTAAAAGAGAAGGAAATTATCAAGCTTTTAGCCTGCATAGAAAACTGCGATTGCAACATGTAGCTTTTTTTGCCTAATTACATGATAAAAACAACATATATTAATTTTTAATTAGATGATTACTCGAAAAACATATCTTTCTTCTTTTTCTTTTTCCTTTGTTTCGGGAGTCATCAATATTTTAGGAATCACCCTTTTAGGATTGGTTGTCACAAATGTAACGGGGCATTATAGTTCAAGTATTATATCAAGTGGAACTGTAACGTTGAAGGATATACTTCTTACTTGTTCTTATATTTTCATGTATTGGTTTGGTTCGTTTTGGGCTTCTTCTTGCTTTTATTATGGTAAAAGCACCGATAAAGCTTATGTAAAAGTCCTACCAATTTTATTGAATCTTGCTATTCTACTTTACGCTGTTTGGTCGCAACATTTGATTGTTTGGTTACTCTTTTTAGTGTCGAGTACGCAAAATGCTTTTGGGGCAAATCATAGTGAAAATCAAATAAGAGCTTCACAAATTACAGGCGTAGTTATGGCTTCTGGATTAGACATTGCCAAGTATTTTTTTGGAGATTTTTCAAGTACTTGTAAAAAGGATTTTTTAAAAGCATTTGCTGTTAAAATGTTGAATATCACAGGATTTATTATTGGGGGAATTGCAGCCTTTTTCTATAGTTCAATCAATATTTTATGGTTGCCAATCGTATTTTATAGCATCGTTTCAATCCTTATTTTGAAGAAAAAATTGTAAGTATTTATTTAAAATCAATAGACTAAATCATTAAAACATTTCATTAACTTTTATCTTAAAATGATTGTAGAACAAATTTATACAGGGTGTTTAGCACAAGGTGCTTATTATATCCAATCAGAAGGAGAAGTAGCCATTATTGATCCACTTCGTGAAGTACAACCTTACATCGCTAAGGCTGCTAGAAATGGAGCGAAAATTAAATATATTTTTGAAACCCATTTTCATGCAGATTTTGTGTCGGGACATTTAGACTTATCTCGTCAAACAGGTGCGCAAATTGTTTATGGTCCAAATGCTAATCCAAGTTTTGATTGTATTGTTGCTGAAGACAACCAAGTATTCCAAGTTGGTAAAATAAGTATTAAAGTACTTCACACACCTGGTCATACGATGGAATCTTCTTGTTACTTATTAATCGATGAAAATGGTCATGAACATTGTTTATTTTCAGGTGATACACTTTTTATTGGAGATGTTGGTCGTCCAGATTTAGCCCAAAAATTAGGAAGTATTACCACGAAGGATTTAGCGGGTTTTTTGTACGATTCACTCAGAAACAAAATCATGACTTTGTCGGATGATTTAATTATTTATCCTGCGCATGGAGCTGGTTCGGCTTGTGGAAAAAACATGAGTAAAGAAACTTTTGATACTTTGGGAAATCAGAAAGCAACAAATTATGCTTTGAAAGAACAAACCAAAGAAGATTTTATTGCAGCCGTAACTGATGGACTTTTACCACCGCCTTATTATTTCCCGAAAAATGTGATGATGAACAAAACGGGTATTAAAACGATGGACGAGATTGTAAAAAGTGTTCAAGCTTTATCGCCAGAGGCTTTTGAAGTGGCAGCGAATGAAACGGGAGCAATTGTAATTGACACTCGCACAGCACAAGTATTTAAAGATGCTTTCATTCCGAATTCAATTAATATTGGTATTAAAGGCGATTTCGCACCTTGGATTGGAACGTTGATTACAGACATTGAACAAGAAATTCTTTTCGTGGCTGAGGAAGAAAACATTGATGAAGTAATTACTCGTTTATCACGTGTAGGTTACGATAATGTGATTGGCTATTTAGCAGGAGGAATAAACGCTTGGGTGGCAGCAGGAAAAGAAACCGATAGCATTGAATCAATTTCAGCGACAGAATTTGCTAAAAGATTTGAAGAAGCAGAAGGTAAACTTGTTGTAAAAGACGTTCGTAAGCAAACAGAATATACAGCCGAGCACGTTGATGAAGCTATGAATATTCCTTTGGCAGTTTTGAGTGATAACATGGCGGAATTTTCTAAAACAGAAACTAATTATATTCACTGTGCGGGCGGCTATCGTTCGATGATGGCAAGTTCAATTTTGAAAGCTCGTGGTTTTGATAATGTTGTTGATGTTGCTGGTGGCTTCGCTGAAATTGCTAAAACCTCCGTACCAAAAACAGATTTTGTTTGTCCTTCTAAATTAAAATAATCTTAAAACAAAGATATAATGTTAGAATTAATTCGTCAACCTTGGCACTGGGCAGTGGCAGGAGTATTGATTGGACTGACGGTTCCAACTTTACTGATTATTGGAAATAAATCATTCGGGATTTCTTCGTCCCTTCGTCATATTTGTGCGGCTTGTTTTCCTGCCGATATTCCATTTTTTAAATATAATTGGAAAAAGGAAATCTGGAATCTTTTCTTTGTTGCGGGTGTATTGATAGGTGGATTTATCGCCAATCAGTTTTTATCAAACCCAAATACAATCGTCATCAGCGAAAGTACAATTACTGATTTGAAAGCTTTAGGCATTACTGATTTTACAAATTTAATGCCTGCTGATTTATTCAGTGTCGAAAATATTTTCACGCTAAAAGGCTTGTTCTTTTTTGTAATTGGAGGTTTTATGGTAGGTTTTGGTACTCGTTATGCAGGTGGTTGTACTTCAGGACATGCCATTATGGGCTTGTCAACTTTACAATTACCATCGTTAATCGCTACGATTTCCTTCATGGTTGGGGGCTTTTTGATGACCCAATTACTTTTACCTTTAATCTTTAAACTGTTCTAAGAAAATGCAAAAATCAGAAGCTTTGATTAATGAAGAGTTTGTGTGTGATGCACCAAACGACCAAAAAAAGAAAGAACCTATAGCGGGGAATTTTAAATATATGTTGATTGGGATAATTTTCGGAATCGTCTTTACAAAAGCTGAAATTATTTCATGGTTTAGAATTCAAGAAATGTTTCGCCTCCAATCATTTTTTATGTACGGAGTAATTGGTACGGCAGTTGTAGTGGGGATGACTTCAGTTTTCTTAATCAAGAAATTCAATATCAAAACCATTTCAGGTGAAAAAATTGTATTTCACGATAAAGTATTCAACAAAGGACAAATCTATGGTGGTTTAATCTTTGGCTTGGGTTGGGCAATGACGGGCGCTTGTCCTGGACCATTGTTTGCTCAAATCGGAAATGGCTTTATCGTTGTAACCATTACTTTAGCAAGTGCCATCGCTGGTACTTGGACATACGGATATTTTAAAGATAAATTACCGAGTTAAGATTTTTTTGAGATTAAAGAAGCAAGAGACAAGAAGGAAGACTTAAGATTCAAGATACAAATTGTGTTGTTCCTATGTCTTTTCTCTTGCTTCTTTCATCTTTTCTCTCTTGTCTAACATGAAAAAACCAATTCCCATCATCACCATCGAGCAACTGAATTGTTGCGATAAACATATTCTGATGACTATGGACATCAGGCGTTTGGAAATTCATGCGAAGACTTTAACGCCTGCTGATTTTCCGCATCGTCATGATTTCTACAATTTGATTTATATAAAAAGTGGGTCAGGCACACATGACATTGATTTTAGACATTACGAAGTAGTGCCGAACCAGCTTTTTATGATGAACGAAGGACAAGTACACGAATGGGAATTGAGTGATGATATTGAAGGATACTCTTTTTTCTTTAGAAAAGAATTTTATGAAACAGATGAAAAAAGTCTTGCTTTGAATGCGCTACCTTTTTTTAATAACAGTCCGAATGATGAGCCAATGGTCATTTTTGATGAAGCTCAGGGCAAAGTAATCGTAAATCTTTTTGAGGAAATTATTCAGGAGTATTCTGCAAAACAATCAAATTATGAAGCTTATATCAAAACCATTTTAAAGCAAATTCTGATTCAGGCAGTGCGGGTTTATCAGCCAAATTATAAAGACGAAACTGCAACGGCAAGTATTTCTAAAATCAAAAACTTTGAAAATTTGATTGAAGAGCAGCACAGAAATTATAAATCTGTGAAAGATTATGCCGACCAATTAAATATTACAGCTAATTATTTGAATGCCATTTGTAATAAAATTGTTGGAAGAACGGCTGGAGAACTGATTCGTGACCGTATCGTGCTGGAAGCAAAAAGGCTTTTGTTACATTCAAGTATGTCGATTTGTGAAATTGCCTATCATCTTGGTTATGAAGACTGTTCTTATTTTATCAGGGTTTTCAAAAAAGATGTTCACCAAACACCAGAGCAATTTAGGTTGTTGAATCGATAATTGATTTCTTGGCTGAGGCATCAACATCATTCACAACTCATTCTTGACTATATAAATAATCTCAAAAATTATAGATAATTTTATATCATTGATACCCGTTTGTAGGAAATACAATCGTAAACAGTTGGAACATTCAATGGATAGACAAGAAAAAATACCTGTTCTTCGCCCTGAAGATTTAAATGATTTTCATTACAAGACCATTAAATGGCAACCCACCATTTCGCAAACTAAGCATAAGCATTATCATGTAAATCGTATTGAAGATTTTATTCATAAATTTTCATTTCCATTGCCACCGCACCGCAAAACGGTGCACGATATTATTTATTTAAAAAAAGGCACTTCCAGAAGAAGTAAAGGTTTGAATAAATACGATTTTCATGAATCTCAATTGTTTTTCTTGCCCGCTTTTCAAATTACAGAACACGAGGCGATGTCGGAAGATGTAGAAGGTTTTTTCCTACATTTTGATGAAAAGCTATTCCCTTTTTTACCTAAAAATTACCTCAACGATACTTTTCATTTTTTTCAACTTCAGTCTAGCCCAGTTATTTCTATCAGCGAAAAAGGGAGGATTTATATTGAGCAAATTTTAGAACGCTTACTTAATTTGTATGAAGATGAAGAAGAAATTAATTTGAATTTGGTGGCTACTTATCTTTTTGTGCTTTTTGAAGAAATCAAAAAAGAACTGCCAGCAGAGAAGAAAAAAACCAAAAATGCCTATTTTCAGATAACGGAGCAATTCAAAAACGCCTTGTCACAACACATTTATCAAAAACAGAACGTGACTGATTATGCCCAAATTTTGAATATAAGTCCAAACTACCTAAATAAGTGTGTGAAAAATAGTACAAATCGCACAGCGCAAGATTTATTGAATGAAATGCTCACTTTAGAGGCAAAAACACTCCTGAAGTTCTCTAATCTACAAATTTCAGAAATCGCTGTGAAGCTTTTTGACCAAACTCCCAGTAATTTTTCTAGATTCTTCAAAAGTCAAACAGGCATCACTCCTAAGCAATATTTAGAAATGTATTGATTTTGAATGATATTAGGTTGTTTTTGAATCACATAATGATTGTTATATTATGAATTTTGTAATGTTTTTTATTGAAATATCACAAAACAATATACAAAGTTATGAGAATACATATCCTAATAAAAAAAATAATGTCATTCAGCGTAATGATATTTATTAGTTTGTCTGTGATAGCACAGAACAACAAAGTAAGTGGCGAAGTAAAAGACATCAAAGGAAATCCCTTGGCTGGTGCTTCAGTTTTAGTAAAAGGACAAAACAAAGGAGCTTCAACAGATAAAAGCGGAGCTTTCTCAATTGCAAACCTTGCGAACGGCAAGTATAATTTAGTCGTATCATTTATCGGATATAAAAATCAAGACATCACGATTACAGTTCCACAAACGACAAATCTTGTTGTTTCGCTTGAAGAAGATACAGAAGATTTAGAAGAAGTAGTGGTAACTGGTGTGTTCGACAAGCGAACTAAAATGGAATCATCAGTGGCGATTTCTACTTTGAATGCCAAGCAAATGTCTTTACTTGCTCCAACTAGTGCGGCAGATTTATTAAGAAATGTTCCGGGAGTGTATGTCAACAATGCTCGTGGAGAAATTGCTAATTCAGTATATTCAAGAGGTATTTCGGCGGGTTCTATTGATAATGCATCGGGTTATTATTATGTTTCGATGCAAGAAGACGGTTTACCTTTAATGAATGTAAACTATGGAACTGACAATTATTTAAGAGCCGACATTACTACTGAACGTTTAGAAGCAGTAAGAGGTGGAACGGCATCAATTCTGGGAGCGAATGCACCGGGCGGTATTTTTAATTATGTATCTAAAACGGGAGGAAGAACTTTTCAAGGAGAAATCAGAGCGAAAGTGGGTTTGGAAGGAAATGGCAAAAACCCTTTTTATAGAACAGATGTAAATTTTGGTGGTCCTTTAAACAAAGATGGTTCATTAACGTATAATATTGGAGGTTTTTATCGCCAGTCGGACGGAGCGAGATACCCCGGTTATGCTAGTAACAATGGTGGACAAGTAAAAGCGAATATTGTTAAAAATTATAGTTCTGGTTCATTGAAAATCTATGCTAAATTATTAGACGACCGTAATGCACAAGCAGAATTTATTCCAACGCAAGGCTGGGCAGACCCTAAAATTGTATCAGGACTTTCTACGACGGATTCATATAATTTGCCAGCCTTTTCGATGCAAATTCCTATTAACAATACAGGAACAGCTATTTTTAATTCAAAAGATAAATATTATAACCGTGATAAAACGATTGGTTTGAATTGGACACAAGATTTAGGTTCGGGTTGGACTTTTAAAAATGATGGAAAATATTCTGCTAAAAAAGTAACCGGAAATGCGCCAGCAGTTGTAACGCCTTTTGCTACAGATGGCATCGTATTTTATGGTTTACCTAATTTAATTCAAACAGGACATTTAGGAACTTACACTTTTACAGACAAAGTAACAGGACAAACGTTAGGAACGGTTGGTGTGTTTCCAAACATTGTTGATGGACATTTCGCAGGATTTAATTTCGTGCCAGGAGCAAATAACAATTTTCCCGGAAGTAATATTCAGAAAAACTCATTGTTCTTTTTACCATTATTCTACCAAGACATTAGCATCAATGAATTTATGGATCAATTTTCTTTCTCTAAAAAGTTAGAAAAAATGAGCTTTAATTTCGGCGGATTTTATGCCAACTCAGATGTAAGTAGAGTAGGTGGACAGGATGATTCGGGCGTTGGTGTGGGTACTTTACAAGACCAACCACATTTAGTGGATATTTCTTTAGTAGGCTTGGATGGACAGAAGTACCAAATTACCGACCCAAATGGTTTTATGGATTTGGGAAGAGGTGGTATCTCTACTTCAAAAGCTACCAAAAATCAGTTAGCCTTATTTTTAGGACATAACTGGTCGATTACTCCAGCCTTAAACCTTGATTGGGGTTTACGTTATGAAAGAACTAATATTGCAGGAACAAATACACCAGCAACCAGAAATCCAAGAGCTTATGACCCAACTTATGGAGGAACTGATGGAAACCCTTTAACGGTCTATGATAATGGTGGTGGAATTGCAGGAACGCCTTTGGCTTTTGATAAAACGATGAAAACTTTATCATTTTCTGCTGGGTTGAATTACCGCATGAGTGAGGAAATGGCGGTTTATGTTCGTTATTCTAACGGAAATAAAACGCCTGATATTGGTAATTTTTTCTCGGCAACTGATGCTAATTTGATTGCTTCATTAAATACCGATGCACAAAATATTGAACAATTAGAAGCGGCTTTGAAAGTAAAGAAAAATGATTTAACGCTGAATGTAACGCCATTTTTCAGTACATTAAGTAATGTTCCCAACTTACAATTTGCGTTTCAAGATGCTACGGGAAACAATTATAACCCAACGACACTTTATGCAAAGTACAGAACTTATGGAGTTGAATTTGAAGGAAATTATGTCTTTTCTGCCAATTTTAGCCTAAGAGCTCATGCTACGGTACAAAATTCAACAGCAGTAAGTTTCAAAACATGGATTGCTAGTGGAAAAGGACGAGAATATGATGTCATCCAAGATTTTTCTGGAAACGAGACGGACAATAATGCCAAATTAATGTTTGGTATAGCTCCAACTTATACTTTGGGAAAATTCAATGCCATGTTGAATTATACTTATTTGGGTTCTCGCCAAGCGAATGTTCCAAATGCGTTTAAACTTCCAGCTTTCGGGCAAGCAGATTTAAGTTTGGGATATGCAGTATCGAACAATGTCCGTTTACAGGCAAACGTAAATAATATTTTAAATACTTATGGCGTAATGGGATGGTCTGGTCCGGGTGGTTTCCCCGCAGCATTGAATCGTCAGGGTTTTACTAAAGATTTTATTGCGGCTAATCCTACAGCTACTTATGCAACGCAAGGAAGTATGCCACGCTCGTATTTCTTAACGTTGAGTTACAAGTTTTAAATCATAGAAAATACTTTCAGCATTTAGACAACTAAACGCTGAAAGTATTTTCATTCGCTAATTAACAAGTATTGACAATGAACAAACTACTAACATACGAAAACAAATTACTGGCGCTGATGAGCGTTACTTTCGGATTGGTTTTTATGGATAGAATGGCAGTTGCGTATCTTTCGCCTTTTATCATCAAAGACCTTTCTTTGAACAATACGCAAATTGGTTTGCTAGTTTCTGGATTGTCCTTTACTTGGGCTTTTTCTGGTTATTTCTTAACGGCTTGGTCAGAAGCGAATAATAAGAAAAAAATAGTTTTCGTATTGTCTGTCGTGGTGTTTTCATTGTGCTCTATCAGTTCTGGTTTGGCGGCTTCTTTTGGTATTTTATTACTTACTCGCTTGCTGATGGGACTTTCGGAAGGACCAACTTTGCCTTTAATCCAGTCGTTTATCGCTAAAGAATCTTCAAAAGGCCGTTTGGGTTTCAACATGGGTTTTCTTCAAAGTTTTGGTTCAACACTCTTTGGATTTCTGATTGCCCCAATACTTTTGGTGGCTTTGGCAGAAAAGCTAGGTTGGCGTTCTACTTTCTTTATTGTGGGTATTCCGGGTTTGATTTTAGCTTTTATCAATTGGAATTTTGTAAAAAATAGTACAACAGAAAGTACACATACGCAAGAAGACCAAGGTTTGTCTTTCGGAGAAATCATGCAATTCAGAAATATCAAAGTAGCCGTTTTATTGAGTTGCTGTTTAATGGTTTGGATGAATTGTTGCATAGCATTTTTGCCAAAATTTATCGTAGAAGTACAAGGTTTACCAGAAGGCGAAGTTGGGGAAATCTTAGGTTTAATGGGGCTTTCTTCCCTTTTTTCAGGGATTATTGTGCCTACTTTATCAGATAAATTCGGAAGAAAGCCATTGGTCATAATTTTCTGTTTGATAGGCATTTTTTATCCATTATCTATTATTCTTTTACAAAATTCATCTGTTCAACTTCCTGCTATGTTTTTTACTTATTCTATGTTTGGGGCTGTTCCAGTGGTGTTTTCGGCAATACCTTCAGAAACGCTACCGATTAATTCAACAGGAAAAGGTATTGGTTTTATCGCTGGTGCAGGCGAATTTGTAGGTGGTGTTTTAGCTCCAGTGATTGCAGGAATTTTGGCAGATAAGTATGGAATGACTATGCCATTTTATGTTGCTGCGGTTGCCGCTTTGATTGCTTTTTTGGCTTCTTTCAGTTTTACGGAAACGAAGAAAAAGTTTTAGACATGAGTCTTGAGCTATCAGCGATGAGATTAACGATTTTAATTTTTATCTAAATAATTGTATTTACCGAAGAAAAAAAGGAACTTATTGGTGCTATTTGCCCATTTGTCGAGTATTTCGGCTTAAATGAAGAATAGCGAATTCGAAAAAATATTTTAGAATTACATTCGGGTTCTTATTTTAATACTTAACATTATCCTAATTACTTACAATGAAAATATCTTTTTTTACTTCAGCTGTATTGCTTTGTGCTTCGATGTCGGTTGTTGCTCAAAAAAAATGGAGCGAAACCTCGAAAGGCACATTTAGCCTTATTCAAAATCAAGGAGGACAAACATTGGGCTATTCGCCTACTTCTGGTGTTAAAATATTAACAGTCAATGGTTTGGCTTTTAAGGATTTAAACAAAAACGGAAAGCTTGATAAGTTTGAAGATTGGCGTTTGCCTTATGAAGTACGAGCAAAAGATTTAGCCACTAAACTCAGCATAGAAGAAATTGCTGGTTTGATGTTGTATTCGGCTCATCAATCTATTCCTGCACGTGCGGGTGGCTATTTTGCGGGTACTTATAATGGTAAGCCTTTTAAAGCTGGTGAAGTTGATCCAAGTGATTTAACAGACCAGCAAAAGAAGTTTTTGAAAGATGATAATCTTCGTCACGTGTTGATTACAACGGTGCAAAGTCCAGAAATTGCAGCAGAATGGAATAATAAATTACAAGCATATTGCGAAAGTGTAGGAGCTGGAATTCCTGCCAATAACAGTACCGATCCACGTCATGGTACAAAGGCAAGAGCTGAATATGATGCGGCTTCAGGTGGAGAAATTTCGATGTGGCCAAGTTCATTAGGTTTAGCCGCTACTTTTGATGCTTCGGTCGTGCAAAAATTTGGTGAAGTAGCAGCCGCAGAGTATCGTGCTTTGGGTATCACTACGGCACTTTCGCCACAAGTAGATATTGCGACTGAACCACGTTGGGCAAGATTCAACGGTACTTTTGGCGAAAGCCCTTTGTTATCAGCAGCGATGGCACAAGCTTATTGTGATGGTTTCCAAACTTCTTTAGGTAAAAATTCAAGCAACAGTGGTTGGGGTTTTGGTAGTGTAAATGCGATGGTGAAACACTGGCCGGGCGGTGGTTCTGGCGAAGCAGGACGTGATGCTCACTATGCAAATGGTAAGTATGCCGTTTATCCGGGCAATAATTTTGATGCTCACATGATTCCTTTTATCAATGGGGCTTTCAAATTAAAAGGTAAAACATTGATGGCTTCGGCTGTGATGCCTTATTATACGATTTCTTGGAATCAAGATAAAAAGAATGGTGAAAACGTTGCGAATAATTACAACAAGTATATCATCAGCGATTTATTAAGGACAAAATATAAATACGATGGTGTAGTTTGTACGGACTGGTTAGTTACTGGCGACCACAAAGCGATGGATGTTTTTATTGATGGAAAATCTTGGGGAGTTGAAAACCTTTCGCTTGCAGAGCGTCACTACAAAATATTAATGGCTGGTGTTGACCAATTTGGTGGAAACAACGATGCTAAACCTGTGATTGACGCTTATCAAATGGGCGTAAAAGAACATGGAGAGGCAAAAATGAGAGCAAGAATGGAACAATCAGCCGTTCGTTTGTTGCGTAATATTTTTAGAGTAGGTGTTTTTGAAAATCCATATTTGATTCCAGAAGAAACAAAAGCGATTGTTGGAAAACCTGAATTTATGAAAGCCGGTTATGAAACTCAATTGAAATCTGTGGTACTCTTGAAAAACCAAAGTCAAACTTTACCAATTACAACGAAAAAAACGGTGTATATACCTAAGCGTTATACGCCAGCAAGCCGTAATTTCTTAGGCATGGAAAGTCCCGCTTCGACGGATTATCCTGTAAGTTTAGACTTGGTGAAAAAGTATTTCAACGTAACGGATAATGCTGATGAAGCTGATTTTGCTGTAGTATTTATTCAAAATCCAACAGCAACGATGGGCTACGATAAAGATGATTTGAAAAACGGAGGAAATGGATATATTCCAATCAGCTTGCAGTATAACGATTATACAGCTACGGAAGCACGTGAAAAAAGTATTGCTGGTGGTGATCCAATGGAAAACTTTACTAACCGTGGCTACAAAAATAAAACAGCTAAAACAGCCAATATTACGGATGCTCAATTGGTAGTAGATACCAAAAGTAAAATGAAAAATAAGCCTGTGATTGTATCGGTAAATACTTCAAATCCAATGGTTTTCTCTGAAATTGAACAATCCGCTTCGGCTATTTTGGTGAACTTTGGCGTACAAGACCAAGCACTTTTGGATATTATTTCAGGAAAATCAGAGCCTTCGGCGCTTTTACCTATGCAAATGCCTGCTGATATGGCAACGGTTGAGAAACAAGCAGAAGACGTACCTTACGATATGAAACCACACAAAGATTCAGCAGGAAACTTGTATGATTTTGGTTTTGGCTTGAACTGGAAAGGTGTCATCAAAGACGCTAGAACGACTAGATTTAAGTAAATAAACATTAGGTTATTAACCGAGCGTCGGTCGCCTCACCCCAACCCCTCTCCTGCTGAGAGGGGAGTTTTCGGAGCTAAAAAACTCCTTCTCAGCAGGAGTTACTGTTTATACACAGGTTATAAGTATTTGATAATCAATAATAATTTCTCTCCAACGGCTCCCCTTCTCTACAGGAGAAGGGGTTGGGGGTACGAGGTTTTGTTAAGTATTTCTCAACTATTTTTAGGTCTTCTATTTTTGTCAATTTATTGAAAGACAAACGATTAATAACTTTTAGATAATGATAAATCTATGAAAGTATTTAATATGATTTTTTCGAGAAAAAATAAGTATAATCTTATTCTGTATGGCTTTGTGAAATAATCCTTTTTACTAATTAAACTTATTTTCAAGGTTATAGATAATTAGAAAGGTATTTCCAAAAAATTGATTGTTTTTAAAAAACCAATGTAAAATATGAGAACTTGTTTAAGATTCGGCGCTATTTTATTACTCCAAGTATTACTAACATTAAGTTTAAATGCTCAAAAATTAGTTCAACCTACACTCGGAAAGCGAAGTATTGCTACGCTGAAAGTCAAGAATTTTGAATTTAAAGATTTAAACAAAAACGGTAAATTAGACCAGTACGAAGATTGGCGTTTACCAATTGACGTAAGAGTAAAGGATTTGGTGAACCAAATGACTTTAGAAGAGAAAATCGGGTTTATGATTATCAGTACTACTCGTTTGGCGGGAGATTATTCTTTCCAACCGAATGCTCCAAAAGCTGAAATCTCAAGTGGATTCAACGAGGAAGATTTGATGCAACCCATCAATATGTTTACTCGTAAACCTCTACCCGTGCCAACGATGTCGGCAGCTGGAACGACCAAAGGAATCATGAATTTCCAGTTGCGTCACTTTATTTTAAGAGCCAATACCAGTGCAAAAATCATGGCTGAGTGGTCGAATAATTTGCAAGCTTTATGCGAAAGTTCACGTTTGGGCATTCCAGCGGTTATCGCTTCCAATCCAAGAAACCATGTTACTGTTGATGCTTCCATTGGTTTGAGTGTTGGTACAACGGTTTTCTCGAAATGGCCCGGAGAATTAGGTTTAGCCGCCATGCGTGATTTAAAACTTACTCGTGAATTTGCAGAAATTGCTGGAAAAGAATGGTCGGCAGTTGGTTTACGCAAAGGCTATATGTACATGGCAGATTTATCGACTGAACCACGTTGGCAAAGAATTGAAGGTACTTTTGGCGAAAATGCAGATTTAACTTCCGACATGATTCGTGAAATTGTATTGGGTTTCCAAGGTACAAAATTGGGTAAAAACTCGGTAGCAATGACAACCAAGCACTTTCCGGGTGGCGGGCCACAAGTAGGAGGGCAAGATTCGCACTTCGATTGGGGAAAAAATGCACATTATCCGGGTGGAATGTTTGAATATCATTTAAAACCTTTCAAAGCGGCAATTGCGGCAGGTACTTCTTCTATTATGCCTTATTACTCTGCTCCAAAAGGCAAAGAATTTGAAGAAGTAGGTTTTTCTTATAACAAAGCTATTATTCAAGATTTACTAAGAAAGCAATTGGGCTTTAAAGGAATTATCAATTCAGATACTGGGCCGATTGACATGATGCCTTGGGGCGTTGAAAATCTGACAATTTTGGAACGTTACCAAAAAGCAATTAATGCAGGAGTAGATATTTTTTCAGGAAGTGCCGACCCTTCGTTGTTGTTGGAGACAGTGAAAAAAGGCTTGGTTTCGGAAGAAAGAATCAATGAATCAATTACTCGTTTACTTCGTGAAAAATTTCAATTGGGTTTATTTGAAAACCCTTATGTGGACGTAGAGGCAGCAGTAAAGACGGTTGGCAATTCTGATTTTCAGAAAAAAGGCGATTTAGCATTAAGAAAATCAATTGTATTGTTGCGTAATGAGGACAAACTTTTGCCAATTGCTAAAAAATCGGCGAATCCAACGAAAGTATATTTTGAAACTTATTACGATAATGGAAGAACCAAAAATCCTATTACTGTCAATAAACCCAATATTCAGCATGCCAATATTGAGTTTGTAGGAAGTAAAGAAGAAGCGGATGTGGTGTTACTTTGGTTGATTCCGAATGGTGGAAGTTTGTTTAGTTCACAAGGCAAGCCTATTGAATTGAGTTTATCGAAAAATAAAATTGATGTTGCTCATGTCAACGAAATTATTCAAGCAAAACCAACGATTGTAGCCATCAATTTTACAAATCCTTGGGTGATTGACGAAATAGGAGGGGGTAATCTAAAATCAGTTTTAGCGACTTTTGGCACAACAAGCGAAGCTTTAATTGACGTTGTGACTGGGGCTTTCAACCCAACAGGTAAAATGCCTTTTACAACGCCTGTTTCTGAAAAAGTAGTTGCTGAAAATCAATCGGATGTACCGGGTTATTTGAAACCCAAAGGCTATGCTTTATTTAAGTTTGGCGAAGGAATTAGTTATTAATTGAAATAAAAAAGGACTCAAAACAAACCCGTTTTGAGTCCCAAAATATACAAATCTTTATTACAAGTATTTAAAATTTTATCGTAAAAACGAAGTCAATTGTGAGTCTTTCAACGGATGTCACCTTGGCTTTGCCTTGTCCTTACTTAATCAATCACAATCAATTTTCAATTAAAAATTATCAATCATGATGAACAAAAAACTTATTTTATTGCTCTGTTTGGCAGTACATTTTGTGAATGCACAAAAGAAACAACCCTTTTTATGGGGAGTAGCTACTGCCGCTTATCAAGTAGATGGCAATTATCAAGTGGACGGAAAAGGAGAATCTAAATGGGATTTTCTAACCAACAAAGTAGGTATTACACAATTTACGATTGGCGAAAAACAAACGGGAAATGTGGCAATTAATATGTACGACCGCACGCAGTATCTGAAAGATATTCAATTGATGAAAGAGTTGGGCGTAAATGCTTATCGGATGTCTTTGGATTGGTCACGGATTATTCCAGATGGAGTAGGAGCGGTAAATGAAAAGGCTTTGGCTCATTACGACCAACTTTTTGATGATTTACTCGCTGCTGGTATTGAGCCTTTGGTAACGATTTATCACTTCGACTATCCTGCGGTTTTATTACAAAAAGGCGGTTGGGGAAATCCTGAGATGGAAAATTGGTATTATAATTATGCTTCTGTGGTGATTAACCGTTTTGGAAAGAAAATTAAAAATTTCATTACTTTCAACGAACCTTATATTGAGTTTTTTCTGGTAGAAAATATGCTGAATGCTCAAAATAATAAATTGCCAGAAAAAGAATATTATATGAGCCAAATGCAAAAAGCTCATCGCCAGTTGATTGCCAATGCCAGAGTGATAAAACTTTACCATGATTTAAAACTGAAAGGACAAATTGGGATTGTATTGAATGTAAATCCTGCTGCTCCGTGGGACGAGAAAAAAGTAGCAGACCAAAAAGCGGCTGATTTTCAGGATGTTTTGATAAATGGATTGTTTTTAGATCCACTTTACAAAGGTAAATATCCAAAAGTAGCATTAGATTCTTTGGCGAAATATAATCCAAGCTTTAAGCCAAGTACCGAAGAAATGGCATTTATTGGAGCAAATAAACCAGATTTTTTAGGCATTAATTTTTACGCTCCTGCCATTGTAAAAGGCGAAGATTCTGCCATGTCTTTGAAATGGTTAGACAATAATCCTGATGAAGTAAAATCAAATGTTGGGCCTGTCAGACCAGAGTATTTATACAAAATGTTAATGCGTTTAAAAAATGATTATGGCAATCCACAAGTGATTATTACAGAAAACGGGACTGGTTTTGTATCGGAAGACGTAAAAGTAAACGGAAAAATCAATGACCCATTGAGAACTGATTATATCAAACGCCATGTAGAATGGGCTTTGAAAGCTAAAAAAGAAGGCGTAAATCTCTTTGGCTACACCGTTTGGAGCGGCTGGGACAATTTTGAATGGGTTTCAGGTTACACCAAACGACTGGGCTTGATTTACGTAGATTTCGCCACGCAAGAACGCACGCCAAAACAAAGTTTTTACGAGTATCAAAAAATAATTAAAGAAAATAGGAGCTTTTAGCTGTGAGCGATGAGCTTTGAGCTTTTTTCTACCATGATTATTAAACTCAAGACACATAGCTCAAAGCTCACTGCTTATAAATTAAACTACAATGACCACCAACAAAACCTTAAAAGAAGAAGCACTTCATTATCATGCCAAAGGTCGCCCTGGCAAAATTGAAGTAATTCCTTCTAAAGAAACAGCCACACAAAGAGATTTAACCTTAGCTTATTCTCCGGGCGTAGCCGAGCCTTGTTTGGCGATTGCTGAAAACCCAGAAGATATTTACAAGTACACCGCCAAAGGAAACTTGGTTGCCGTAATTTCAAACGGAACGGCAGTTTTAGGTTTAGGCGACATCGGAGCAGGAGCAAGTAAACCCGTGATGGAAGGCAAAGGCTTACTCTTTAAAATTTATGCTGATATTGACGTCTTTGATTTAGAAATCAATACCAAAAACGTAGATGAGTTTGTCAGAACCGTTAAATTATTAGAACCAACTTTCGGAGGCGTAAATTTAGAAGACATTTCAGCACCAGAATGTTTTGAAATTGAAGAACGTCTGAAAGCGGAAATGGACATTCCAGTCATGCACGACGACCAACACGGTACGGCAATTATCTCAGCCGCCGCTTTGTTGAATGCTTTGGAATTGGTTGGAAAAGATATTGCCAAAGTAAAAATTATCGTCAACGGAGCGGGTGCATCGGCAAGTTCTTGTACAAGATTGTACGTCAGTTTGGGAGCGAGCAAAGAAAATATTTTGATGTTCGATTCAAAAGGATTGATTCATCCGAGTAGAACCAATTTAGACGGAAAGAAAAAGGAGTTTGCTAACGGAAACTTTCCTGCTGAAATTACTCTAACAGAAGCTTTGGTTGGAGCAGACGTTTTTGTAGGCTTGTCGAAAGGCAATGTTTTGACACAAGAAATGATAAAACCGATGGAAAAAGACTGTATTGTCTTTGCAATGGCAAACCCAACGCCAGAAATTCCATATCATGAGGCAATAGCTGCTCGTGAAGATATTATTTTTGCAACAGGTAGAAGTGATTATCCCAATCAAGTAAATAACGTATTGGGTTTTCCTTATATTTTCAGAGGTGCTTTAGACGTTCGTTCAAAAGTAATCAACGAAGAAATGAAATTGGCAGCCGTGAAGGCTTTGGCGGCTTTGGCGAAAAAACCTGTTCCCGACATGGTGAATATGGCTTATGGCAAAGACAATTTGGTTTTTGGCAAAGAGTACATCATTCCTAAGCCTGTTGACCCACGTTTATTAACAACGGTTGCCCCAGCCGTGGCAAAAGCAGCGATGGATTCGGGTGTGGCAAAATTCCCAATTACTGACTGGGACGCTTATGAAACACAATTATCAAAACGTTTGGGCTTGGATAATACTTTAACCAAAGTAATTATCAATAAAGCCAAGCAAAATCCTAAGCGAGTGGTATTGGCTGATGCAGAGAATTTGGCAGTTTTAAAAGCGGCTCAACAAGTAAAAGAGGACGGAATTGCTACGCCAATTTTGCTGGGAAATGTATCGAAAATCAAACAATTGATTCAAGATAATTTACTGAATTTAAGCGATGTAGCCATAATTGACCCGATGTTACCGCAAGAAGAAGCCGAAAAAGCAAGACTTGAAAATTACGGAGAATTACTTTTTGCCAAACGTCAGCGAAAAGGCTTCAACAAAGCCGAGGCTTTTGATGCGATTCGTAGAAGAAATTACTTCGGTTCGATGATGGTAGAAGCTGGCGAAGCCGAAGCCATGATTGGCGGAACTACTCGTAATTATCCTGATACTGTTCGACCAGCTTTGCAAGTGATTGGCAAACAAGCTGGCGTAAAAAAAGTATCAGGAATGTATATTTTAATGAGTCGTTTTGGTCCATTATTCTTGGCGGATACCACTGTGAATTTTAATCCGACAGCAGAAGAAATTGTAGAAATTGCGGAATTGACGGCGAAAGAAGTAGAGAAATTCAATATCAAACCGAGAATCGCTTTACTAACTTATTCAAATTTTGGTAGTGCTGATGGCGAAGATGCCATTAAAATGCGAAAAGCGGTGGCCATGTTGAAAGCGAAACATCCAGAAATGATTGTTGATGGCGAAATGCAGGCACATTTACCTTTTGATACAGAATTGTTGAAAGAAAATCATCCTTTCTGTGATTTGGTCAATGGCGGAGCAAATATTTTACTTTTCCCTAATCTTTCTGCTTCTAACATTGCCTATAATTTAGTAAAAGAAGTGGCTGATATTGAGAAAATTGGCCCCGTTTTACTCGGACTCAAAAAGCCAGTTCATGTGCTTCAACTGGGAAGTACAACTCGTGAAATCGTGAATATGATTGCGATTTCGGTAGTGGACGCTCAAACGAACAAATAATCGTTTTGTGCAAGATAAAAAACCTAATGAATACAATTCTGTATAATTATTTTAGATTCATACAGAATTGTATTGATTTTGAACAATATTGGCTTCTTTTTGAATAACACTAAAATATAATTTAACCATAAATTTGTTGTATTAAAAACAGGAGAAAGAAAAGGTTTTTATTGAAGAATTATCCCTAAACAATCTACTTTCAATCAATTTGAAAGAAATAATAGAATGATACAGCAAATTAAGAAAGGCATTACTTATGCCGAAAGCAAAGAAGCCGACTTAAAAGTACGTGCTTTGGTAGAATCCATGTTGGAAAATGTGGCTCAGAATGGTGATAAAGCCGTGAGAGAATATTCAGAAAAATTGGATAAATGGTCGCCTGAAAAGTTTAGAGTAAGTGCTGAAGAAGCAGAAGCAATTGTGGCGAGTTTGCCCGAACAAGTAATTAATGACATCAAATTTGCTCAAACGCAAATCAGAAATTTTGCCCAAATTCAACGTGAAGCCATCAAGGATGTTGAAGTAGAAACCTTGCCAGGGGTTTTCTTGGGACACAAAAATATTCCTGTAAATTCAGTAGGTTGTTATGTGCCGGGTGGTCGTTACCCAATGGTTGCGTCGGCACACATGAGCGTCCTGACGGCAAAAGTCGCAGGCGTAAAAAGAGTAATTGCTTGTACACCACCCATCAACGGCGAAATTCCGAAAGCAACCATTGCCGCAATGTACTTGGCTGGTGCTGATGAAATGTATTTATTGGGCGGTGTTCAAGCCATTGCGATGATGGCTTTGGGAACTGAAACCGTAGCTTCAGTAGATATGTTGGTTGGTCCGGGAAATGCTTATGTTGCCGAAGCGAAGCGACAATTATTTGGAAAAGTAGGGATTGATTTATTCGCTGGGCCGACAGAAACTTTAGTAATTGCCGACGATACTTGTGACGTAGAAATGTGTGCCACAGACCTTTTAGGACAAGCAGAACATGGACCAACTTCTCCAGCGGTACTTTTAACAAGTAGTAAATCAATCGCTTTAGGAATCGAAGAAGAAATACAAAAGCAATTAAAAGTATTGTCAACGGCTGATATTGCGAGTGTTTCTTGGAGAGATTACGGACAAGTAATTTTGGTAGATACCGTAGAAGAATTAATTGCAGAAGCAGACCGCATTGCCAGCGAACACGTACAAGTAATGACGGAAAATCCTCGTGAGTTTTTGGAAAAAATGACCAATTACGGCGGTTTGTTTTTAGGAGCAAGAACCAACGTAGCTTTTGGTGATAAAGTAATCGGTACAAACCATACTTTACCAACCAAAGAAGCAGCTCGTTATACAGGCGGTTTGTGGGTTGGAAAATTCTTGAAAACTTGTACTTATCAAGAAATCAAGACAGATGAAGCCAGTGCTTTAATTGGCGAATATTGCTCAAGATTATGTGCCATTGAAAACTTTGCAGGACACCAAGAGCAAGCCGATTTAAGAGTAAGAAGATACGGGAAATGATTTTGGAAATCGGATTTCGGATGTTGAAATTTTGTCTGTTGGCAATCTTATAAATGACACAGAGGAACACAGAGAATACAAAGAGCTTCACAGAGAAATATTGAAAAGATACTCTGTGAAACTCAATAAAAGCTCTGTGAAAAAAAACGTCCAGCAATCAGATGATAGTGCATTAACAAGATTAACAATCATTACATATTTCAATGACAAATAATAAAACAGTTTTAGTAACAGGTGGAGCAGGAGGTATTGGTTCGGCAATTTGTAGAAAATTTGCTGAGGCTGGTTATGCTGTTATTATTACTTATAACGGAAATCTTGAAAAGGCTGAAAAGCTTTGTAATTCGCTGGTAGGAGAGGGGCATTCAGTTTTTCATGCTCCTGTGAATGATGCCAAACGTTTGTCGGAATTGTCTTCTTTCATTGAAAGTGAGTATGGGAAATTAGATGTTTTGGTAAACAATGCAGGCATTACAACTCCCGTAGCTCATGACGATTTAGATGGACTTAGTGATGAATGGATTGACCGAATTTTTGAAATCAATGTTCGTGGTACTTTTGCTATGATTCGAGCTTGCAAAGCTTTGTTATTGAAAAGTAAAGATGCTTTGGTAGTGAATATTTCTTCGGTAGCTGCGATTTCAGGCGTTGGAAGTAATGTTGCTTATTGTGCCTCCAAAGCGGCAATTGATAGCATTACTCGTTCATTAGCTCGTGCTTTAGCACCTAACATACGGGTTGTTTCGGTTTCTCCGGGTTGGGTTTTGGGTGAATATACTAAAAATATTGACCCACAATATTTGAAAATGCAAATCGACAAAACGCCTTTGGGGCGTTTGGCGATTGCCGAAGATGTGGCCAATACGGTTTTTGTTTTAACGACTCATCTTACTTTTACTACGGGAAGTATTATTCCTGTGGATGGAGGAAGGCTTTTGTAATTATGAGTTATGAAATATGAATTTTAGTTAAACAACGAATACAATTCAATCGATGTTTTTTGGTAAGTATTTGATAATTAGACAGTTAAAATCATAATCACCAATCACTTTTTACCAATCACTCTTATTTAGAATATGATTTTAGAACTCGCAACAATTGATATTAAGGCTGATAACAATGCTGAATTTGAAGCAAATTTAGCCAGAGCAATACAAGTAATTAGTCAGTCGAGAGGTTTTCAAAAGATTGATGTTCAACATTGTATCGAACAGCACAATCGTTATGCGTTAATGATTTATTGGCAAACGCTTGAAGACCATACCGTTGGTTTTAGAACTTCGGAATTATTCACGGAATGGCGTGCTTTGATTGGTCCATTCTTTGAAAACCCGCCTTTTGTACAGCATTTTTCAATCAAAAATATAGGATAATAGTAGGTTAATAGTGTGAAATGCTGTTGGAGATAATTCTGACAGCATTTTTTTGTGTCTTCAATTTTTTCAAGTCAATTTTTCTGAAATCCTTAATCTAGGTAAATTCGAAACAAGTTGAATATAGAAATGTACTAAAAAATCTTAAATTAGTTAAAATGTATTGTTATTGAATACTATTGGCTTTATTTTGATTAACAAAAATTATTATCCTAACGTAGTTTTGTTGTATAAATTATTAGAATATTTATTAATGTATATTCAACATAGAAATATAAATCCGATTAAAAACTGGAAGGTTAACCGTGAAGAGATTCAATTTCTTGGACATGAACTTCAACGTCCAGAATGTATCCTGACCGAGCCAAACGGTACAGTTTGGACGGCTGATGCCCGAGGCGGAGTAATGAAAATAAATCCTGACGGAAGCCAAGCATTAATTACGCCATTTAAAGAATCGGATGATTTGACAACTTTTAAAAAGTTGTCAAATCTAACAAATCCAAAATCGGAAATCCAAAATCTACAATCCTACAACAGTCGTTACGTTCAGGCTCAAGGTTCATTACCAAACGGTTTGTGTTTTGATGTTAAAGGTAATTTTATCATTGCCAATTGGGGGACAGACCATATTGAAATGATGACAGCCGAAGGAAAGCTCACGACGCTGATAACAGAGATTGATGGAAAACCTTTGGGAAAAGCCAATTTCCCACTCAGAGATTCAAAAGGAAGAATTTGGTTTACAGTAACCACCCGTACAAATCCGTGGACTGAACAATTAAATAGCAGAGTGACAGATGGTTACATAGCTTTAATAGATGAAAAAGGCGTAAGAATTGTTGCCGAAGGTTTTTGTGGAACAAACGAAATCCGTTTTGATGATGCCGAAGAATGGTTGTATGTGGTAGAAAGTACGGCTCACCAAATTTCAAGATTAAGAGTGAAAGAAAATGGGGATTTGTACGGAAGAGAAGTATATGCCCGGTTGAGCGGCTTCCCAGATGGTTTTGCTTTTGATACTTATGGAAATCTTTGGACAACCTTGATTTTTACAGACCAATTAGCGGCGATTACGCCAGAAGGTGAAGAATTGATTTTGCTGGACGACAGTAATCCTGAAACAAAAAAAGTACTTTTTGAACATTACGAAAACAGAACTTTGACGGGTGAAATATTGGCTTCGGTACAAGGGACACTCTGTCCGTGGATGGCGAGTTTGAGTTTCGGAGGAAAAGATATGAAAACGGTGTATTTAGGAAGTTTGCGTGGAACAAGAGTACCTTATTTCCAAAGTCCAGTAGCTGGACAAAAAATGATTCACTGGCGATGAAAGATTTATTTGATTTAAAAGGAAAAGTAGCCCTTGTCACAGGTTCGAGCAGTGGAATGGGCAGAGCCATTGCCGAACTCTTGGGTTTACATGGGGCTACTGTTATCATTTCGAGCAACGACAAAAAGGCTTGCGAAGATACTTGTGAGGATTTTTTACAAAGAAATATTAGAGCAATCGCTATTCCATGCGATGTTGCAGTGAAAGCAGAAATAGATTTTCTTTTTGAACAAACGATAATAAAGTTTAGCAAAATAGATATTTTGGTGAGTTGCGTAGGTGTTGCATTTGCTGGATCTTTTTTAGAAATGAGTGCAGACATTTTTGAAAAAACCATGCAAATCAACTTACAAAGTACCATTTATCTAAGTAAGTTGGTGATTCCTCAGATGCAACAACGCAAAGAGGGTTCAATCATTTTTCTGGCAAGTATTGCGGGTGTTCGGGGTAATAAATCTTTGGGAATGTATGGCATTTCAAAAGCCGGATTAGCTCAATTGGCTCGTAATCTTGCCGTAGAATTTGGTCCTGATAATATCAGAGTAAATGCCATTTCGCCAGGAGTAATTGATACTACTTTTGCCAAACCGCTTACTTCCAATAATGAAGTGATTGAAAAAAGAACTTTGCTTACTCCTTTGAGAAGGATTGGGAAAGTGGAAGAAGTAGCAGGCGTTGCTCTTCTTCTGGCTTCAAAAGCAGGTGGATTTATGACGGGGCAAAATATTATTGTGGATGGAGGAACAACGATTAGCGATGGAAATTAAGATGAAAAAATTTCAAAATAAAGTATGCTTGGTCACTGGGGCTTCTTCGGGTATTGGTAAAGCAACGGCTGTGGCTTTTGCTGAATCAGGGGCAAAAGTGATTGTATCGGATGTCAACGAAACGGCAGGGATGGCTACTGTTTCTGAACTTGTAGCACAGGGAGCGGAAGCCATTTTTGTAAAATGTAATATTGCGGAAAGAGCAGAAGCACAAAGCCTTATCAATCAGTCAATTGAAAAGTTTGGTCGAATTGATTGTGCTGTACTTTCAGCAGGGATTGCTGGACGACTTTCCTTGCCAACGCACGAATATCCCGAAGATGAATGGTTGAATCAAATCCATGTAAACCTCATTGGTACGTGGTATTGTATCAAATTTTTATTAGAAGAAATGCTAAAACAAGGAGGTGGAAACATCGTTTCGATTGCCTCGGCAGCAGGTTTACGTGGTCAGCCGAACAATTCTCCTTATGCTACTTCTAAGCACGGAGTAGTGGGCTTAGTAAAAACAGCAGCTATCGAATATGCTACAAAAAACATCAGAATCAACGCTATTTGTCCAACTGCCATCGAAACGCCGATGATTATGGAAGGTAGAAGGAAGTTGGCTTATAACCCCGAAGCCTTGGAAGCAGCTAAAAATTACCAAGCAATGAAACGCATGGGACAGCCTTCGGAAGTAGCAGATGTGGCAATGTGGTTGTGTTCAGACGAAGCCAGTTTTATGACGGGTCATGCTTTGCCTGTTGATGGCGGTGCTTTTGCATAAAATGATTGATTTTGAATGCGATTAGCCTGTTTTTGATTCATAAATGTAAGCTATCATTAAGTAATTTTAACAAAAAATATTAAAATAATACAAATATTAGAATGGCAAAGAATCCGCATTATTTATCGCAATTGGCTTATGTTGAATTGCTCAGTACAAACTTGGAAGAAACTGTTCGATTCTACACAGATATTGTCGGGATGGACAAAACTGGCGAAGATGAAAACTCTGTTTATTTAAGAGCTTGGGGTGATTATTTTTTTCATACGCTTAAAATTACTCGTTCGGATGTAAAAGGCTTGGGTGGTATCGGTTGGAGAGCTGACAGTGCAGAAGCATTTGACGATTGTGTTGCTTACTTAGAAAGTATCGGTGCAGGGCGAGGTTGGTTGGAAGCTGATTTAGGAAGAGGAAAAGCTTTTAAATTTCAGTCGCCAGACGGACATAAACACGAGGTTTTTTGGGATGTAACATGGTTGAGAGAAACGGGCGAAAAAGGTAGTATTTACGCTGATAGATATGCAAGTAATCGTAGAAAAGGGGCGAATCCACGTAGAATTGACCACTTTACTTACTTGGTTGCTAAATTCCAATATGCCAAAGAGAAAGCTTTCTGGCAAGCAATGGGCTTTAAAAATCCTGACGAAATTCGTTTAGAAGATAATATTCCTCCAATCGGTGGCTTGTGGACTTTGGGGAATCTTTCGCATGATATTGCGATTTTCTCCGACCCGAATTTAGAACCTGGTCAAGGTGTTGTAAACCATCTTTGTTATAATCTTGACAGTCGTGAAGAAGTATTATTGGCTTTAGATTGGTTCACGGAAAAAGGGTATAAAAGTGTTTGGGGAGCGCCTACTCGTCACAAAGCCGATGAAGGATTTTTCTTCTATATCATGGAGCCACACACGGGCGTGTTATTAGAAATTTATGCTTGTGCAAGATTAGTTTTCGCACCAGACCACGGGCCAGATGTACATTACTTAAAAGACAATCCAAACGACGCTTGGGGCTTAACTAACCCATTCGCTGAAATGGCAAAAGGTAAAGTAGGAGGATTGGATAAACCGGTGGATATTTAGGTAGATATGAATTATGAGTTATGAATTTTAAAATAGAGTCTTGTTTTGCTCAAATTTAATAAGATTTTATCTTTAATATAAATGGCTCATAATCTATCAATTTGAATATCATGGAACTAAAGAAAGAAAGTGTAATCAAAATAAAGTCTTTTCAGTTTGCTGTAAGATCTGTCAAAGTTTATAAATATTTAACAGATAATCATAAGGAATTTGTCATTTCAAAGCAGTTCCTAAAAGCAAGTACTTCGATAGGAGCAAATGTGAGAGAAGCTCATAATGCTGAATCAGAAGCAGACTTTATTCATAAATTAAGTATTGCACAAAAAGAATGTGACGAAACGCTTTACTGGTTGGAATTACTGAAGGAAAGTGAATACTTGAGCGAAAGTGCTTTTCAATCAATTTATTCAGAAGCTTTAGAAATCTTAAAAATCTTGAAAAGTATTGTCATTACCATGAAGAAAAAGAAAGAAAAGTAGCTAAAACGAATGCTTCATTCGTTTACAAATCTTTCAAAAAAATTCATAATTACAACTGTACGAAGAATTGAACATTGGGTAGAATTCAATTTATAGGTATAAAATTTGGCTGTTCTTCGAATCACTCTTTAGGGAATTTACAAAAGAATAACCATATAAAAATTGAAGCCCAAAGATTATTAGGTATTCGTACTCATGTCATTGCCTAAAATAGGTTGCCCTGAGTTTTGTGAAAGTTAAAGTACTTAAAATTGTAATATAGTTTGATTTGGGTTGATATTTTTTGAATAA